>JAHEKF010000005.1 GCA_024638465.1 Rhodospirillaceae bacterium
TTCTATGCCGTAGCGCCACTGCCCGAAGACTGGACACCGGAGCAGGATCGGTCGTTTCTGCGCGAATACAACCTGCTCTCGATCGAGGATCTGACGATTCACGAGGCGATGCCGGGCCATTATTTGCAGCTTGCCCACGCTAACAGGTATCCGTCCGTACTGCGGGCCGTGCTCGCGTCAGGCACCTTCATCGAAGGCTGGGCCGTGTATGCCGAGCGCATGATGATTGACGAAGGTTACCGGGAGGACGATCCGTTGATGCGACTCATCAATCTGAAGTGGTATCTGCGAACAGTGACGAACGCAATTATCGATCAGGCGATTCACGCTGGCGACATGACACGTGAGGAAGCACTGGATCTCATGATAGAAGGCGCGTTTCAGGAAGAGCGCGAGGCCGCCGGCAAGTGGACGCGCGCGCAGCTGACTTCGGCGCAACTGTCGACTTACTTCGTCGGGTACCAGGAGCACGCGGATCTGCGAAGCGAAGTGGAACGCGAGCAGGGTGACGGATTCGTGCTGAAGGCCTACCACGACGACGTGCTTTCCTACGGCTCGCCTGCCGGTCGTTATGCCCGCGCACTCGTGTTGGGTCTGCCGATCCGGTAGCCGCGAGCTCCGATAATTCTTAACGATTCCGCCGATCGGCATATGCTATATTTTTCGCCTTATTGCAGAGGATTGTCGATTAAATTGTCATGAGGCCGATAACGTTGGTCGTCGCGTTACTCGTGAGCGTTTCCGCGTTCGCGCACCATAACTATCGCTTGCGCTTCGACTACGACATCGACGTTTCGATGGAAGTCGTGGTCACGAAATTCGACTGGAAGAATCCGCATATCGAGATCCTCGTGGACGTCGAGAACGACGACGGCACGATAACGCCATGGGTCATGCCGACGATGGCGCCGGGTGTAGCGAATCGATTGGGGATAACGCCGGATACGCTGCAACCCGGCGATCGCATACTCATCACCGGCGCGCCGGCTCGCAACGGTTCCAACGAATTGCGCGCCCGAACCATGACGCTGGCGGACGGCACCTACTACATATTGTCACCTCAGGGGTACCGGCAGCCCGGCGCACAAAACGGCGGCGGCATGGGCGGTGGAATGGCCGGAGGCATGGGTAACTAGCAGCTTCCCGGGGGGGCGACGATGTACAGATTGAGACTTACTGCGCTTGCGTCGCTGCTCCCGTTCGTCGTCCTGGCAGCCTGTGTTCAGGAAGACAGGTCGGCCGGGTTCGCGTCCGGGTCCGAAGCCATCCAGGCACGCCCGAACATACTTCTTATCATGGCCGATGATCTGGGCTATACCGATCTCGGTTCGTTCGGCGGAGAGATTCGCACCCCGAACCTCGATGCGCTGGCGCTCGCCGGCGTTCGGCTGACGAACTATCACGTCGCCCACGCCTGCTCGCAAACGCGCACGATGCTGTTGAGCGGTACTTATACCGAAGTCGGCGCGATCGCCGCCAACCCACGCACGCGACATCTTGCCGAAGACGTCGTCGCGCTACCTCAGCTCATGCGCGACGCGGGTTATCACACTTATTTGTCCGGTAAATGGCATGTCGGCAGTGGCGAAGGGCGACATCCCGCGGCGCGCGGATTCGAGTCGTCGTTCGCGCTGATGGGCGGATCGGCCACGCACTTCAAAGTCCCGCCGGTTCGCGAAGGGCTATACACGGAGAACGGCGTTCCGGTCGTGCTGCCGGACGACTTCTATTCGACCGAGGCGTACACGGACAAGATGATCGAGTATCTGCAGGCGAATGAAGGCGACGGCGTACCGTTTTTCGCCTGGTACACGCCGACTGCACCGCACTGGCCGATGCAGGTTCCCGATGACTACCTGCATCGCTACGACGGCGCCTACGACGCAGGTTATGAGGATCTGTTGCGCCGCCGGATCGAGCGCGCCGAAGAGATGGGTGTCCTTCCGGCCGGTTATTCACTCGATGGTTATACCCGAACGACAGACCCGTGGGACGGTCTTTCCGCTGAGCAGCAGCGCGTGCAGGCGCGCAAGATGGAGCTTTACGCAGCGATGGTCGAGAATTTCGACTATCACGTGGGCAGACTGATCCGGTATCTGCGCGAATCGGGTCAGTTCGAGAACACGCTCATCATGTTCTCCTCCGATAACGGCGCGGATATCTCCGTGCGCCAGGTCGATGACAGTATCGACAACAGCTACGAGAATCTCGGCCGGGCGAACTCCTATGTCTCCGTCGAAGCCTGGGGAGACATACATTCGGCGCCCTTCCGCTGGAACAAGGGAGCCGAGACCGAGGGCGGACTGCGCGCTCCGGCGTTTATCCATCACAGCTCGGTACACAACGCCGGCGGCGTCGATAATCGCTTTATTACGGTCATGGACGTCATGCCGACTTTTCTCGAACTCGCGGGCTCGGAGCACCCCGGTACCGAGTATCAGGGACGCCCGGTCAAACCAGCCCGGGGACGTTCCTTCGTCGATCTGCTAACGAGTGATCCGACGATCGAGCACGATGCGGGACCTGAGCCGGTGTGGTATCTCGACGCGCTCTACCGTGATCGCTGGAAGATCGTTCGCGTGGCGGAGCAGCGCGGCGGTCCGGAGTGGGAGCTATACGACTTGCGCTCGGACCCGAGCGAGGCGACCGACCTGTCGGAAGATTACGCGGCTTTACGCGACGAACTGATCGGTGAGTGGCAACGAATCGGCGCCGAGTCTGGCGCGCAGCTCGACTTCGCGATCCGATAACGGAAGGCCGACCGGCCGAATCGCCAGGGCCGGTCGAACTGACCAACAGATCGTCAGGGTCAGGGCCCGACCATCGACTGATACGTCGACCGGCCTCCAGGGACTCCGCTAACCGTCGCCTGGCAATATCTGAACAATCCGGGCCGGTGGAGCCTATCGGATTTCAGGGTGTGGCGAGGACGCCCGCGTCGTGAACGATCTCGCCGCCGACGATCGTCAGCACTGAAGTCATGTGGCGAATGTCAGCGTCGCTCACCTCGTCGGGGTCGAACACATCGGCGCTCAGGACGGCGATATCGGCGAATCGGCCCACGCCGATCCCGCCCAACAAATCGTCTTCCCTGGTGAACCAGCCCTGTTCGACCGATGAGTACATATAGACCGCGTCATGGCGACTTACGGTCTCGTCGGCATTCGTAAGTTCACCGTTCACGTTTATTCCCGTCACCATGTAGTAAATGATCGCCCAGGGGTTCAGCACGTTGATACGGGCGCCATCGGAACCCGCGCCGACGGCGACGGCGCCACTGTTCAGGATCGTCCTCCATGGCGGTCCGCCTGTGGGCGTGCCGCTGTGGTAAGGCTGCCCATGTGCGCCCAGTCCCAGGCCCATCTCGACCGCACGTTGGACGAGTTCGGGCGTGATTCCGCTCAGATGCCCGGGTGTCCAGCGCATGCCCGCGATGTCGAACTCTTCCGCGAGCTCTTCCCATACGTCGAGATGGGCGTCGATCTCGGCGGGCGAATGGATATGCTGGTGATAGGTCCAGCCGCGTTCTGCGATACGCCTTTGCGCCAGCCGCGCGGCATCGCCGAGAGGCTGTTCGTTGAACAGGCTACGGCCAACGGACCATTCACCGATTCCGACGATCTTTGCCATATCCGGGCCGTAGTCAGGCCATTTGTTGTTCAGGTAGCCCATCAGCTGCGTCAGTTCGGCATCTTCGTCGAGTCCCGGAAAATAGATCCGGGTTCTGACCTTGTGCGAATTCTTGCGAACCATATCGAGCAAGAAGTCATAACCGTTGGTCTGGTCGATGAAGCCGACGCCGGGAACCGTGCCGGACATATCCATGACGGTGGTCATCCCGGTCGACAACGCGTAGGCGGCGACGTCTGCCATCTGGCGCTCGCGGTCGGCATCGCTTAGCGATGCGGCTAGAACGTCGTAGGCCTTTGCCGTTTCGGGACCGTTTGAGATCGTTCCGTCATCGGCGACCGTCACTCCAAGCGCGCGCAGCTGATCGCGCGCGGCCGTGTTCGTCTGGCCCGGTCCGGCGCCGCGTTCGGACAGATACACGGCATGCCGGGGAGCTGCGGCGTCGAGCTCCGCGATCGTCGGAAAGCGTTTCTCGGCCCACTGCGCTCTGCGGATTCCGCCGATGGTCGTGATGAGCTCGCCTGCCGGCACCTGCTCTGCACGTTGTCGAAGCGCATCGAGCGCTGCATCGATCGTATAGGTCGTCTCGAGAGTGCGCGTGTCATAGCCGGGTCGATTCGCAATACGAATGTAGTGGACGTGATTGTCGATAAGGCCGGGTATGACGACATGGCCTTCGAGGTCGATGGTGTCCGTGCAGGCATCGTTTTCGAGCTCGGCGTCGATCGCCGCGACTTTGTCGCCTTTAATCAATACGGACGCCGCCGTTGCGCCGCTGCCATCCATGAGATGGATCTCACCGTTAACGAGAAACAGATCTCTGATCGGTCCGCAGCTCGATAAATTCGTCTGCGCGGTTGCGGGAAGCGCACAGAATCCGGACAACGCGGTTGCGGTTACCGCGGTCAGCCACGCAGGAACGGAAATCGCTCGATTGGTCATGAATTAGTCCTTGCTTTACGCGGCCTTAATGGTCGCGTCGCCTGTCGCAACGCTCGCCGCGGGCATGGTAGGCTCGTAGCCGGCTTTCTTAAGCATTATCGAAAAAGAGCGTGGATCGGCCGGATTGTCGTCGCCGGCAGTCTATCACGCGGAGTCGGCGTCACAGCCGCGCTGAAGGGGACAACAATGTCAGTCAATCGATGTATTTACGGGCTCACGGCTACGCTGATCCTCGTGGTTACGTTTGGCGCCCGTGCCTACGAAGTGTTGCAGGGGCCAACCGAATTAATTCAATACGATCCCGCGAAGGCGGCATCCGGCTACACGCTGTTCAGCCCGTTCCGTGGCGAGAACACCTACCTCATCGACATGCACGGCGAAGTCGTGCACTACTGGCCGTATCCTGACTGGAGCATTCCCAACTCGGAAGCTATCGAGAAGCATGCGCGGCTACTCGAGGACGGGACCCTGTTGCGTGGTGTCGTCGATAAGCGCAATCGAGGCGCTATGAGCGGTGCCCGCTATCAACTCGTCGATTGGGATGGTGAAGTGATCTGGGAACACGGCGACGAGCGTCCCGACGTAATTCCGCATCACGACTTTCGAATGATCTGGAATCCCGAGCTGCAGGAGCGAACGCTCCTCTATGTTGCTACGACCGCGATTTCGCATGAAGAAGCGATCGCCGCCGGCGTCAATCCCGCTGGGCGTGACGACATTTCCTCTATCCCCGATGGTCTGGTCGAAGTCGACATGGACGGCAACATCATCTGGGAATGGAATATCAAGGATCACACCGTTCAGGATCACGATCCCGCGTTGAAAAACTATGGCGTGATAGCGGACAGCCCCGGCAGGATGGACCCGAATTTTGGTGGCGGCGTGAGCGGCGACTGGATACACATCAACAGCATCGACTACAACGCCGTTCTCGATCAGATTGCCGTCAACAATTCCGCTTTCAGCGAGTCCTACATTATCGATCATGGTGGTACTTTCGTCCCCGGTGACCCCGACGAGAGTATCCGTCTCGCGGCAAGTGACGCCGGCGATTTCCTTTACCGTTGGGGCAATCCCTGCGTCTATGATGCGGGCGACTGCCCGTCTTCGATTGACGAAGGCCAGTCGAGCACGAACGGCCACCAACAGGTTTACTTCACGCACGACATCCAATGGATTCGCGACCGCGAAGTCGGTCCGGAGATCGGCGATCTTCCCGGCGCGGGAAACTTTCTGATTTTCGACAATGGCAGCCGCCGGCTCGGCCAGACGTTCTCGTCGGTGCTCGAGTTCAATCCCTACGACGGTCCCATGGAGAACGGCGTCTATATCCCGGAGATGGACGCCGGCCACAATCCGCCGGTTGGCGGTATGGGTGGCGGTCTCGTGGGTAACGACACGATTTCCAGACAAATTGTCTGGAGCTATCGACCGCCTTTGCCGGGTGCATTCTTTTCGAGCTATATCTCCGGTATGCAGCGCCTTTCGAACGGCAATACGCTGGTCTGTTCCGGTGGGCATGGCCATTTCTTCGAAGTGACGCCCGATGGAGAAGTCGTCTGGGAATACGTCAATCCCGTCGGAAATCAAACCGCCGGCGAATACGGAATCTATACGGTCATGACGGCGGACGCCGGAGATCGTTTCAACTCGGCGTTCAGATGTGCACGCTACGAGCCCGATTATCCGGGGCTGCAGGGGCGTGACCTTACACCGATGGGCCAGATCACGGAGATCCATCGGGCCGAGGTCGATCGGCCTCCGCGCTGACGCGCTGAGTCAGCTGACGCTCTGAATCCAGGATTTCGCTTCGTTGCGCGGCGCGGGAGGAGAGACGAATAAAGCAACGCTAATCGATGCGTAATCGGTAAACCGAGTATGAACCGTTTCAAGAAACTCATTCCGGCGATAAGCGTGCTGGCGCTATTTGTCGTCGTTGCGCTGACGCTGACCAACACGCGCTTCGGCGTGTGGCTGTTGCTCGACGCGTTCGGCGGAGACGCTGGCGACGGCGACATAGCGGATCCTCGCCTGGGTCCGGTCGAGATTGTCGAATTTGTCACGGCTGACCCGGCGTTCCAGTTGCCCGGTGCGATCGAGCAGCCCTCGGGCATCTCGTTCGTTGAGGACGCGAACCGGTTTTTCGTCGCGACCGATCAGGCCGAGTTATTCGTGCTCGATAACGAGCTAGCTACCATACAGTCACGCAAAGTGCTGTCGCGTCAGTTGCTCGTCAGTCGCCAGGGCAGCGTGGAGGCGATCACTGCGATCAACGCGGACAGGGTCGTCGTAGCGGGCGAGTCCCCGGCTCTCGAACTCTGGCGCTGGGCCGCGGACGATAACTGGTATCGCGATGCCGTGCTCGAGCTTTCGGGATACGACGGCGAAATGGAGTTCTCGGGTATCGCGTACAACTACGATGCCGAGGAGTACTTCCTCGCGACCGACGAGGTCTTCGAGGTCTTTGTGCTCGACTCGCGTGGATCCGTCATCCGGACGATGGGTCTTGGTGACAGCCTCGATCTCAAAGCCGGGCGTGAGCTGGACGAACTTTCGATCTCGGGACTCGACTATGCGGACGGCCGGCTCTACATCCTGACAGAGACCTACAACACGATCTTCGTCGTCGACCCGGCGGCCGGGGTCGAACGCGCTATTGGCGTCGAAGGCGGCGGCCAGTTGGCTGCGATAGCGATCGCGAACGGCCGAGCCTATATGCCCGTCGACCACAACTGGGACGAAGAACGGCCGCCTTTGTTTGTCGTCGACCTCTAGGGGTTATGAGGAATTACATCGATCGTATCGCCGACTACGAATCGCATGAGGTCTTCGCCGGCCTGTAACGGACCCGAATAAGTCGTTCGGGTACGCTCGATGACTTCCCGAATTGAAACTTCTGGCACATTCGGACCGCTCAGCAATACATAGTGCGTATAAACCGCTAGTCGTGGCCCGGCGCGTTCGAAAACGACTCCCGCCTGCTCCGGTGTCGTATGGTGGTCGATTATCAGCTGGATTCGCGGGTCGAAATCCAGAAGCTCGTCGCGCGCTGCAACGACCTCGTGAATCAACAGGTCCACGCCTTCCGACATTGCGATGATGTTCTCGTCGAATCGCGTATCGCCCGAGATAACGACCGAGCGGCCATTGTAGTCGACGCGGTAACCGTAGGCGGGTTTGATGGCCTCGCCGTGATCGACGGCGAAGGCCGTCACGACGATTCCATCTTCGTCGAAAATCACGCCGTCCTCAGAAAATTCTGTGACGTCGAACTCTGCGCCCGCCGCTGGGAGTTGCTCGTCGATAATTCGGATTTTGATATTGGGGTCCATTGCCTGCCTGAGGCCGGCAAGGATATCCGCTGTGCCCACAGGGCCGAACACGCGCCACGGTTCGGACCGCTGGCCGTAAGCCGGCGGCAACCACGCCGTCATCCAGAGATCCGTCATGCCGTTCAGATGATCGTGATGAAAATGCGTCAAAAAAACTTCGTCGATGCTGCCGATCGGGACACCGGCCTGGGTGAGGCGCAATGACGCCCCGCGCCCGACGTCGAATAGCAGCCGGTGCTCTCCTGCTTCGACGAGAGTCGCAGGACCGAAACGTTCGATGGTTGGTGTCGGATCGCCGGTGCCGAGCAGGGTGACGTTGATCGTCTGCGCCGATAGTTGCGTCGCACCGAACAACAGACCGGTGACTGCGATGGCCGCGTATCGCGGCAGATTGGTTCTCGAGCGCATGATTTTCCTTGTACAGATGCGTATCGCTCAACGGTAAATCTGGCGACTTCCTGCTGAGTCAGACCTTTTGGTAAGTATGCCATGCTGGCGACTCCCCACAGTTGTGCACGAGTCTTAAGGATTCACAAGAATTATCGAAATTGCCCGGATCGTGGCATACGTGTTGCTCGGCCGGGCTGGACTTTCGGCAGTTGGCAGGTTGCGGTGATTGGACAGACTCATCAGAGCACATAGACCGAGACAGCCCGGAATGACGGAGAGGGAAGTATGCGAAAGCAGCTGATTATCGCGACCGGCGCGGCGTCGCTCTGCGGTGCGGTTCAGGCGCACCACGGAATTACGGGGCAATTCGATACGTCGACGACGTTCGAGGTGTCGGGTGTCGTCACAAGGACTAAAGGACGGACTGCGCTCGGGGATCCGGATCCCGGGACCCGGCCCATCCTGGTTTTGTCGCGTCAAAATTAGGGTTCGGGCGCATTTTTTTGCGATCATATCGGGGATCACCGCTAATTCGCGTATAGATAGAACAATCCGAGGGGGCACGCGATGTACCGAGTAACCACGATTGACGCACTGAAGGCCGGTTCGCTGTTCGCAGCCGCGATGCTTGTCGGCGGCTGCGATTCCGCTACCGAGGCGCCGGCGCCCGTTGCGGCATCAGCGCCAGCTGCGATGTCGGTACCGCCGCCGGCACCGATGCCGGCCGAGCCGGAACAGCCGGATCTCTCGGCGCACAACATGGCCCTGGTCGGTTATCACGACTTACAGGCCCGGTCGGCGTATCAGCCGATCGTCCACACTTATGCTGACGGCCGGAGAATACTCTTCGTCGGACTGCATGCCGGTAGCTCGATGAATGACATGACTGGAGAGGTCGAGGTCAACGGTCTCGCAATTCTGGATGTAACCGATCCGACGGCACCGCAGCTGCTGCGGCATCTGCCGCCGCATAATCCGGATGCCGATGGAACGCAGCACGTTCAGATCTGTAATGGTACGGATCTGCCGAACGGCGATCCCGACCGTGTCTACGCCGTTCGCACTGACGGGTTACTCGGTTACGAACTCATGGACGTCACGGACCCCGCCGAGCCCTATCATCTGTTGATTATCGACGAGACGGCAGATTCGTCCCGCCCCGAGTCGAGCCGCGGTAACCGTGAAACGCACAAGGGGCAATGGGACTGCGAGACGGGCATCGGCTATTTCAACGGGACCCCCGCCGGCTGGAGAGTCACGCGACTCCTGCAGACCTATGATCTCAGCGATCCCGAGAACCCGAGGCATATTCGGGATTTCGGCCTCGACGGGTGGCAGCCGGACGCTGAAGGTCCGTTTCCGCAGTACAGCATATCCGGGTTGCACCAGCCCTACGTTACCGGCAACCGGATGTACCTCGGTTACGGCAGTGGCAACAACGGCACACTGCAGATACTCGATCTTGACCGTTTCCTCGCGGGTGACCCCGACGCCGGGGATCCGATGGCGCCAACGCCCGAGAATCTACGTTACCCGGAAATTTCGCGACTCGACATGCCGAGCTACTGGGGCGTGCACACAGCCAAGCCTGTCTACGATGTGCCGATTCCGGGCTACGAGGATGACGCCTCGAACCGAACGCGCGACATTCTGCTCGTTCCGTCAGAGGCAGGCGGCGGCGCCCGGCGCTGCCAGGGCACGCGCGATGTCATGTTTATTCTCGACATTACCGAGGAAGACAAACCGTATCCGATTTCGACTTACCAGGCGGCCGAGGAGCCGGGCGATTTCTGTCATCGCGGCGGTCGATTCGGCCCGCATTCGATCAACGATGCGGACCATCCGGGCTTCGACGGGCGCCTCGTCGTCGTCAGCTATTTCAATGGCGGTGTTCGCGCCGTTGATATCCGCGATCCCTTTGATCCGGTCGAGGTCGGTTACTTCGTGCCAGAGCCGACCGAGAATACTATCGAACTCTGCATCGAAATCGACGGGACCGAGTTCTGCGACGCTGCGATTCAGACGAACAATGTCAACATAGACGATCGCGGCTATGTCTACGCGGTCGACCGCTCTAATACGGGCTTGCATATCGTAGAGCTGACGGGCGAAGCAAGAGAAATTGTCGGGCTCGATTAGGGACAAGCCCGGCCAGGGAAAATCTGACGAAAAGGAGTACGGGATGCCCCGACTGGATTACCTCGAAGACACAGACCTGTCTGCAGAGGCCCGGGAGTACGTCGCGAATGCGGAGAAGGCGGGATCGCCGGATCCGCGAGTTCTGCGGATTATCTTCAGGACCAATGCCGGCATCGCTTGGTATCGGTACTGGCTCGCGCTGTCGAACGACGGAATTCTCGAGCGCGATCTTAAGGAGCTTTGCCGCGTCAAGATCGCGTTCGATCACACCTGCGGATACTGCAGCACGGTGAGATCGAGTGCCGCGCGCGATGTCGGGCTGACCGAAGACAGGATCCAGGAAGTCTGGGACTTCGAGAACAGTACCGTGCTATCCGGCCGGGAGAAGGCTGCGCTGCGTTTTGCCGATCACCTGAAGCATGACATCGCGAAAGCCGACGATGACGCTTTCTACGACCAGCTCCGCGAGCATTTTTCTGAAGCCGAAATTGTCGAGCTCGGTCTCTGGTGTGCCGAAAACGTTGGCGCCGGCAGCTTTGTCCGGACACTGAACATTATTACCTGGGAGCAGGCTTGCGAGCTCAACCCGCAGACCGCCGCAAACGCCGAGAGCAAACCCGCCGCGGCGTGAGCGGAGACAGCTGCATGCGCAACCGAATCAGACTGACGTCCATAATCGCCGCCACAGTGCTGGTCGCGATTTCTCTTGCAGTGCCCCGGATCGCAACCGCAGAACTTTACACATTGCGCATCGGTTCCGGTCATCCGGCCGGGCCGACCGTGTACGTCACGGTCATGCGCGACTTTGTCGTGCCGGAGCTCAAGCGCCGGGTTGCTGAAGAGACCGAGCACGAGCTGCGTATCATTGAAGGCTACGCAGGATCGATCGCGTCGGTCTCCGAGACGCTGGAGGCCGTGCAGATCGGCATGCTCGATATCGGTGGCTACTGCGTCTGTTTCGAGCCAGCCAAGCTTTTCCTGCACAATTTTCAGTACTTCGTTCCCTTCGGCCAGGAAGATGCCCAGGACGGTATTCGTATCGCGCGGCAGCTTTATGACGAAAATCCCTGGCTCGCGCAGCAGCTCGAAGAGAACTACGGTCAACGGCTCCTGGGGATCAACGGCTTCGACAATTATCACCTCGGCACGACGATTCCGTGGTCCTCGATCGACGATCTGCGCGGAGTGAAAATTGCGGGAGCCGGACCAAATCTGCCATGGCTCGAGTTCGCGGGCGTGGTGCCGGTGCAGTCGCAGCTTCCCGACGGTTATATGGCGATGTCGACTGGCGTCGTTTCGGGGTGGCTGCTGTTTCCGTCGGCCTACTTCGGCTACAAGTATCACGAGCCCGCGCCTTATTTTACGCTGATTGGCTTCGGTGCAATGGGCGGTGCGACGATCATGACAATGAATACGCGCACGCTCGAACGGCTGCCACTCGAGGTCCGCGAGATCGTCCTCGAGGTGGGTCGCGAGTATGAGATCGTAGCGGCGCAGGCGCTCGAAGAACGGCAGATCTCAGGTCTGCAGAGCCTGCGTGACGCGGGCGCGACCGTGAGCGGAATTTCGGACGAAGTCCGTCGCGGCTGGGCGCAATCGCTTGCCGAATTCCCGAACCGAATGGCGAAGGAAGCCGACTCGCGTGGCATGCCCGGATCCCAGGTTCTGAGTTCCTATATCGACCTCGTAACCGAGAGCGGTTACGAGTGGCCTGTCACTTACATTATCGACTAACCGGCCGACACGGAAGTACATCGTCCGGCCACTCAGAAAAACACATACACGGAGAAACAATGATCAGAGCTGCAATGGTTGGGCTCGGCTGGTGGGGCCGGCATATGGTGAATTCGATCAAGGGAAGCGACAAGATCGAGATTACCCGTCTGACGGCACGAACGCCGTCGAAGCATCAGGATTTCGCCGACGAGACGGGTATTCCGCTCGTCGACAGTTACGAGAAAGCGCTGGAAGATCCGGATGTAGACGCGGTCATTCTCGTGACGCCACATTCGCAGCATGAAGATCAGGTCATGGCGGCACTGGCTGCCGGCAAACAGATCTTCTGCGAAAAGCCGCTGTCGCTGACAAAGGATAGCGTGCAGCGAATGGTCGCGGCCGTTAACAAGGCCGGTATCGTCATGGGTGTCGGTCATGAGCGGCGCTACGAGTCCACGATGGAGGAGATTAAGCGCATTGTCGACTCCGGCGAGCTCGGTACGCTGATGCACGTCGAGGCGAATTTTTCGCATGACATCTTTACGAGCGTGGAGTCGGACAACTGGCGCGGCTCCACCGAGGAAGCGCCTGCCGCGGGAATGACCGGCATGGGAGTCCATCTCACGGACCTCTTCATCTCGATGCTGGGTCCGGTGGCCGCGGTATCCGCGCAAACTGCAAGGCGCGTACTCGACCTTCCGACTGGCGACATCGTGACGGTACAGATGAAGTTCGAGAGCGGGGCGACGGGATTCGTCGGTGCGATCTCGTCGACTCCGTACTACGGGCGTTTCACGGTCTTCGGCGATAAAAAATGGGTAGAGGCGCGAGACGACTCACATCCGCAGCACGGTGGCAAGACGCATTTAATCAGTTGCGGTAAGGATGGCGCCCAGCATTCCGAAACCTTTCCCGAGAAAGATCCGGTCAGAGCGAATCTCGAGGCCTGGGCGGATGCGGTGCTGACCGGCGCCGACTACCGTTTCACCGATGAACAGCGCGTTGGAAACGTTGCTTTGCTCGAGGCGATCTCGAGGTCGGTCAAGAGCGACGGGTCCTGGCAACAGGTCTGACGAGCGGGAGCGGGGGGGGTATGATGACGGAGCCGCGCATGATCGAGAAGGTCGCGAGGGCGACCCATATCTTCTCGGCGTTCTGGGTCATAGTGCTCGCGCTCATCATCTGCATCGATGTGCTGGGGCGCTACCTGTTCAGCTTGCCGCTGCTGGGCGCCAACGAGATCATCCGCAACTCCGTCGTTTCGATTACGTTTCTGCAGATTCCGCTCGCAATCTACCGCGGAGGGATGATCAGAACCACGCTCGTTTATGGCGCTGTCGGGCCGAACTGGCAGCGAGCGCTACGAACGTTCGCGAGCCTCTGCGGCCTGTTGTTCTTCGTGGGTACGGCCTTCAGTGCCTGGGGGCCGGCGATCGAGGCGCTCGCCGTGAGCGAGTACGAAGGGGAGGGCGCGCTCCGCGTTCCCACCTATCCGGTTCGATTTCTCGTCGTCATGACGTCGTTGTTCGCCGCCTACGTTTACCTGTACCTGCTCTACCTCGACTGGACCGATCAATTGCCGGAAGAGGAGACAGTCGGTGCCTGAGAAGACTTAGCGAACGCCATGGGACCGGAAGTTATTTTCTATTCATTGGCGATCTTGTTCGTCCTTGTATTGGCGGGCGTGCATATCGGTATAGCTCTGGGACTCGCGAGCGTAATCGGCGTGTATCTGAGCTATGGCGATATCAATATTGCGCTCTATATTCTCGGCTCGACGGCATATGACGCCATCCGTAGTCACGCACTCGCCGTAATTCCGCTGTTCATGCTCATGGGCGAGGTCATCAGTCGCTCAGGCGCAGCGAAAGATCTGTATCTCGTCTGCGATCGTGCTTTGAAACGAATGCCTGGAAGACTGGCGGTCGCTACGGTCGTCGGCAACGCTGCGTTTGCTGCGGTCTCTGGCGTTTCGATTGCGGCGGCTGCGACATTCAGTCGCATCGCCTATCCCGAGATGCGTCGTGCCAATTACGACAAGTCATTCGCGCTGGGCGTGATCACGGGATGCGGCTGCCTCGGAATGTTGATTCCGCCTAGCGTGTTGCTGATCGTCTGGGCGATCCTTACCGAAGCGTCCGTTGGCGCTCTGTTTATTGCCGGCGTTCTGCCGGGGCTGCTGCTCGGTCTGACTTTCGTCATTTATTGTGTCATCCGGTCCGTGCGCAATCCGGCACTTGCACCGGCCGTCGTACGAGGTGCCGAGATCGGTGCGGATGAAATTCGGTCGGAGCTCATCAGTGGCATCGGTATCGTCGCGCTGGTCTTTCTCGTGCTGGGCGGAATCTGGCTCGGCGTATTTACGCCGACCGAAGCCGCTGGGTTCGGCGCGCTCGGTAGCCTGGCGCTCGGCTGGATCAAGGGCATGCGCCGAACCGAGTTCACGGAAGCGATCGTCAACGCGGGCCGATCGACCGCGCCGATCATGTTTCTACTGATCGCCGGCTCGATGTATTCACGTCTGCTGGCCGTTAGTGGCGGCATCAACATGATCCAGGATCTCTTTCTCGGGACCGGCCTCACGGTTATCGGAATGATCCTGATCATGACGGTAATCTGGCTGCTGCTTGGCGCGCTCATCGACTCGATCTCGATCATTCTGCTGACCGTGCCGATCTTCGTTCCTATCGCGACGGCAGCTGGCTTCAACGAAGTGGCTTTTGCGATCTACGGAATACTCATCATCGAGGCGGGATTGCTGACGCCGCCGATGGGATTGCTCGTTTTCACGGTCAAGGCGGCAGTCCCGGACTCGACGGTGACGCTGGGAGATATCTTCCGCGGCTCGATACCGTACTGGATCATGATGCTGGGAGTTGCCGCGACGCTGCTCATGGTGCCAGCGGTTGCAACCTGGCTGCCCGCGCTGATTCTGTAACGTACTGATTAATAATAGTTAATGCGCTAACTCGCGGCATCTGCGCGAAGCCCGTAAACTACGAAACGATTGTTCAACGCCGCGAATACGTTTGGGAGAAGACGAATAATGGAGAAAATCAACGTTGGCTTGATCGGACCGGGTTGGTGCGGCGGCATCCGTGCAACTACCTGCGCGGGAAGCCCCATTGTCGATGAGCTGCATCTTGCAGAGGTCGATGAAGCCCGCCTGGCCGAAGTCGCGGAACAGACAGATGCGACTTCTGCTACAACCGACTATCGTGAAGTTCTTGCGCGCGACAATATCGATACGATCATTATCTCGGCGACGCCGGAGACGACGCACTACCCATTGGCCAAGGAGTCGCTCGAAGCCGGCAAGCATGTGCTTCTCGAGAAGCCACTTGCGATGACGCTCGACGAAGCTGACGAGCTTGTCGCGCTTGCCAAGGACAACAACCTCAAGTTCGCTATCGCCTACTCGCAGCGTTTCAACCCGAAGTTCGCTTACGTCAGAAAATCGCTCCAGGAGAAGAAGATCGGAGATCCGGTATCGGTGCTGGTAAGCCGCCATCTCACCCGCGGTCTCGGCACGAAGATCAGCGGTCGCATCAAGCTGTCGCCGGCGGCAATGGAAGCGACCCACGATATCGACTTCGTACTCTGGTGTCTCGAGCCCGCGCGACCGATACGCGTTTACTCGCAGACCATGTATGGGGGCCTGAAAGATATTTCCGGAGCGCCGGACGGGCAGTTTATTGTCGTCACGATGGACAATGGTGTCTCTTTCGTCATTGGTGCCGGTTGGGCGATGCCGCATGGCTACCCGAATTATTCGAGCACGTGGATCGAAGTGGTCGGTACCGAGGGGATGCTGGTCGTCGACGACACGCATCGCGACGTCATCGTCAATACGCTCGACAACGGTATTCAGTTGCCGATGTCGTCGATGCCGGGCGAGCCGGTCGACCATGTCTTCGCCGGACCGATGCATAACGAGACTGCGCACTGGCTCGAGGCCGTGGCATTCGATCGCCCTGTGATGTGTTCGGCAGAAGCCGCGCGTCGGGTTATGGAAATCTACATCGCCGCCGATCTCTCGGACGAGACCAACGCAGCCGTGGAGTTGCCGCTCAGCGAATCGACGCTGAAAGCCGTCGCGGCAGCCTAGGGAACACCGGCCAATCAGGGGCCGCCGTGTCTCAACCCCAGGCTGACGCCACGTTTACCGCGGTCGTATTCGTGCTCGCGGTGCTCGCGCTGCTGTTCGGCGGCTGGCTGATCGCGGATCCGCCGATTCCGCTGGGACCCGATATTCTCGCGATGAGCCCGCGAGTCTTCCCGACGTTGATCCTGCTGGCTACGGCAGTCGTTTCTTTCATCTTTCTCGTTTTTTCGCACCGAAACGGCACGATGTTTCGCGACCAAGCGAGCGTCGCCGCCGCGGATCGTCGCGGTGCGTTGATTCGGCAAGGACTTTTCATCGTCATCACCGTTGGTTGCGCGCTCGTGCTGACGACAACCGGTTTTCTTACAACGATGTTCGTGCTCATGGCGAGCACGGCGGTCCTCGTCGGCAATCGCAGCATCTGGCAGATTCTGGCCATAAGCATCGTGCTTCCATTGAGCTTCTATATCATCGTGACTCATGTCCTGCGGACGGAGCTACCCGAAGCCGACGTTATCGAACGGGCGCTGCAGCCGCTTCTTCAGATGCTGCCGACCGTGTGACCGTGACCACACGCATGGCGAAAATCTCGACAGATGCTTGAATCGCTGCTAGCGGGCGTCGAAGTTGCGCTTCGCGTAGACACGTTTGTGTGGATCAGTGGCGGCCTGTTGCTCGGCATGCTCATGGGCGCGCTGCCCGGCTTTACTACGTCGATGGGTATGTCGGTTCTTGTACCGATTTCGTTTCTCGTCGGCGACCCTCTGATCGGGATTCCGTTTCTGATCGGCGTTTACAAAGGCGGCATCTACGGCGGAAGTGTTCCGGCGATATTGATATCCATGCCGGGAACCGGCGCATCGATCGCCACGGTCTTCGATGGCCATGAGCTGACGAAGCAAGGGAAGTCCCGCAAGGCGTTGGAAATGAGTTTGTTCGCGTCGGCTATATCAGACTTCTTCAGCGACATTTTTACGCTTGTCATGATCATCCCCGTCGCGGCGGTCGTCCTGGGCTTCGGTCCGCCCGAAATCGCGGCCGTCATGTTCCTGAGCCTGGTCGTTATCGCCGTGACGGCGACGGGGCCCGTCATTAAAGGCCTGATCATGCTCGGCCTCGGCGTCTGGGTCGGTTTCGTCGGCGCGGATCCGTTCTCGGCGATGGCTCGCTACACATTCGGCACTGCGGAGCTGTACGACGGTTTTCACCTCATCCCGATGCTGATCGGTCTGTTCGCGCTGCCGGAGATCTTCAACGCCGTGAAGGAAGGCGATACTCCAGGTGCCCGGGTTGCGAGTTTCGTCGGTGAGCGCCTGCGTATGGCCGAGTTCCGCAAGAGTATTCGGACGATCGTCCGCTCTACCGTGCTCGGATCGAGTATCGGTATCGTGCCCGGACTCGGACAGCCGATCGCGGCGATGATGGGCTATATCGCGGCCAAGAACTCGTCGTCGCATCCCGAGACTTACGGCAAGGGTGAGCTAGACGGCGTTGCGGGTGCCGAGGCCGCGAACAACGCGGTGAACGGACCGACCATGGTGCCACTGCTCACGCTCGGGATACCGGGAGATGCGGTTACCGCACTGCTTCTTGGCGCGTTCATGATGCAGGGATTGCGACCCGGCCCGACATTGTTGAGTTCGAGCGGCGATATCGTCTTCGGTATCCTCATCGCAATGGTGCTGGCGAATGCGCTGTTCGTCGTAATCGGCTACTTGACGATTCCATTCTTCGCGCGCGTGGTGACAATCAAGAAATCGTTGCTTATTCCGGTCACGATCATGCTTGCGTTTGCGGGAACCTATCTTGCGCGTGCAAATCCATTCGATATCGTGACTCTGATTGGTTTTGGTTTGATCGGTATTGCCGCGCGCGAAGCAAAATTCGACGTGGCACCAATGGTCATGGGATTTATCCTGGGCCGGGAACTGGAATACACTTTCGGTCAGACGCTGGCGCTTGCCGGCGACAACTGGGTTCGGTTCGCGTTGACCGAACGTCTTGGAATGACGGCCGTATTGGTCGCCACGCCGATCATCGGCATCCTGCTCGGACGGCGCATGCATCGGTTCAGGGTTCGCGCGCTCGAGCGGGAACGAATAGAGGCAGCATGATGATTTCGATATGGCGCGGCGTGATCCTGTCCACTGCACTTCTGCTGCCGGCGATAGCCCTGTCCGTGGTCGAGGCGCAGGAGCGGTTTCCCAATAAACCCATCACGCTGATCACGCCTTACGCTGCAGGTGGGTCGAGCGATCTGACCGCACGCGTATTCACGACTTATTTGCGCAAGTATCTCGGCCAGCCGATGCTGATCAGGCTGGTGCCGGGGCAGGCGGGCCAGAAGGGTACGCTCGAGGCCACTCAGGCAGCACCCGACGGGTATACGCTCGTTTACACGGACAACTACCGTGATCAACTTCACCGGTTCACATTCCGTATCGATAAATACGATACCAACCAGGATCTCGTATCCGTGGCGCGGATCAACTATGGCGAGATCGGTGTCATCGTCAGAGCCGACGGGCCCTACCAGACCTGGGCGGACATCGAAAACGCGGCGAGAGCTAACCCGAGTCAGATCAAGCTATCTCACAGTGGGCTGTGGGCCGCCCTGTTCGTGCCTGCGCAACACATGATGCAGATAATGGGATTGCAGTTTCGCATGGTGCCGTATCGTGGCGGCGGCCCGGCGAAAGCGGCGCTGATGGCGGGCGACGTCGACTTCTCGATGGCGTTCCCGGCGACGATTGCCGCGGACATCGAGGCAGGTCTTGTGCGGGTGCTTGCGACTGCCGGGCCCGAGCGCATCATGGAAGGCGTACCATCTTTTGTCGAGATCGGCTTGCCGCCGACGACGGGTTACATGCACCGCGTTGTGATGGGCCCCCGCGGCATTCCCGAAGAGCGTCTGGCCATTCTCCGGCGCGCCATTGCCGAGCTTCAATCGGACGAAGCCTATCTCGCCACGATGCGGAGCCTCGGTGAGAACACCGAGTACCTCGATGGGCTGGATTACGAGAAGGTCAGGCTGGAGCAGCAGCGAGAGTATCGAGAACTCATCGAGTCTATTGCCGGCCAGTAACGACTGCCGTGAACGGTTTCTGAGCCGGCTACGCTTCAGAAACGGAACGTATAGTTGAACTTGATCGCGAGATCCGCGAGCGTTGATTTGAAGCGATTGTCGAGATCCAGGTCCTGTAGATTGTGGTTGAGTACGATGAACGCTTCGCGGCCCGCTTCCGGGATCCAGTGAAACCGCGTATTCAGTCCCACCGTCTCTGTTACGTTGTCGTACTGAATCAACGTGCTCCATGAAAACGTCGCAGAAAAAACGACTTCTGCTCTGAGGCGCGCGAGGCGCGAAATGAAATCGCCGCTCGGCAGCTGCACGTCATTCGCGTCGTAACTCATCGTGAACACGAAGTGATTGCTGGGGCGCCAGCCGATTCCCGCGCCGATGTTCTCCCGCTCACCGTTATAGAAGTCGCCAGCCCGGTAGCTAATCTCAGCCCAGAAATTTCTGCGGTTGCCTGACGCGATAGAAAACTCTGCCTCATCGAACGAGTACGCGCCGGGCGGCACGACGACCTGATCGCCGTTCTTGTCCCAGATAACGAAAGGCTCCGACAAGTTCTCTTTGCTTGAATGGACGCGCAGGTGTGCGGTGTCACCAACGATGGATTCTACGGACAATGCTCGAAGCGTAATAACCTCGGACTGCAGACCGCCGCCGATCAGGTCGATTCGCTCCGCGTCCAGGCCCGTGAACATCGTCTGCAGGAAATCGCCGCCCAGCCGTCGCGCATAGCCCACTTCGAAGACGTGATCGCGAATACCGGCACGATTCACGAAACCCAGGGCGGGGAAAAAGTTCTCTTCAATCTGTTTGACGCCGAAACCGCCTCGCCAGCCGACGACGTTCGGAGATCGCAGCCGGAAGCCGTAAGCGGCCTGATCCGAATCGATGCCTTCGGTATCGGATTCCTGATACCAGGCTTCTCCCTGAAGTACACGATTGCCGGGTAGCCGAGTGTTGGTGTATTGGAAGTCGGCGCCGATCAGCGAGTTATCCTGGTTGGACCGCGGGTCGCCATCCGTGAAAATCATTCCGACTGACGAACCTTCCAGGACGTTCGCGGAGACGCGACCGACGAATATGTCCGAGGCTTCAATGTCTTCAAACTCGCCTTGCCGAATAGCGAGCGCACCGACGTTCCAGCGTCCGACCCGGCCCGCGATCTTGCCGCCGGCCTCGAGATCGACCGGAAGTCCCGTGGCGCCAAGTCCGATTCTGCGGGAGAAGAAGGGTCGGCCGTTCTCGAGGTCCGGTTGCGACAACAGACTTTCTCCGGAAATTCCGAAACCCAGGCGCCCGCCAATTCGTGCGAAGCGAAACAGATCTGCGTCTCGCAGGAAGAAGGTGCGCTTCTCCGGGAAGAACAGGCCGAAGCGCGTGAGATTGACCTGGCGATCGTCGACTTCGGTCGCGGAGAAGTCCGTGTTGAGCGTCAGCGACGCGTTCAGCGAAGGCGTTAGCCGGTAGAAGACGTCCAGCTGCGGTTCGACGTCCGACTGATCACGACCCGAATCGAACGATCGTCGTTGAATGAGCGCGACGGAGGGCACGACGTCGAGCCCGGCACCGAGTTCGAGGTTCTCGAAGCCGATAGCCTCGCCCGAGATGCTCGGATCGAGCGACGCGTTGCGCGATACCCACCCGATACTCTCATTGAGACGGCTCAGGTCGCGTTGGAAGTTGATGCCCCAGGTTTCGTTATTGGGATTGAACGATACAGTGTTGAATGGAATCGCGATCTCCGCGGTCCACCCTTCGTCGTCGACGCTGGCCGCACCCTGCCAGATCCCGTTCCAGTCCCAGTCCTGACCCGAAACGTCGTAGAACAGCATTTCCATTCGAATGCCGTTCGGGTTGAGCTGGAATCGATAGCCGTTCCGCTTGTCGTTGAACGGCGCTATGACGACGGAAAAGTAGTCGTCACCCCAGAACTGTGCACCCTGCCTCAGTACGTTGGCTCGGAGCCGGTCGACGCGCGTGTCGAGCATGCGCGCGCCGATGTACAAAGCATTTTCGTCGTAATAGATTCGGACCGACATGTCTTCCGTCGGCTCCGAATATTCGAGCGGCTCGACCTGGTGAAAATCCTCAACGACCGTCGCCGATGCCCAATCGGCTTCGTCGAGAATGCCGTCGAGCGTTGGCGCGTTGCCTCTTCCGATCTCGACCGACTTGGTGTCCGTCTGCATCGTAAGGGAGTCCTGCGCCAGCGCCGGGGCGCAAAGACCCAGCAGCAGCGCGCCTGAATACAGCTCAAATGTTGACAGAGATGCTTTAGTGCTCACCTGTCAGAGTCCATCATGATCCGAAGCGAACCCGATTGTGCAGGAAGTTTCGATCCGCGTCAGCGGCCATCGAAGTAGTCGCAATGGTTTATCGTTGCGGCGCCTGGCCTCGTGGCGCTAATTATTGCGGCGGTTTAATCCCGGCTGTTCCTGACACAACCGAACTAGTGCTATTTTGGCGTTTCGAAGCAACAAACCGGCCTCTGTCAATACATGCACTTCTCGCGAATCACTACGCTTCTGATCGCGGTGACCGTTCCCGTTGGGTCGGTCGCGCTGGCCCAGCCCGTTGGCTCGACGCAGAAGCGCTTCGACATTCCGAGGCTCGAATCGGCTCCGGTGGTCGATGGTGTGCTCGATGAGGACGCGTGGCGACAGGCTGCGACCATCTCCGACCTCCATCAACTCGACCCGATCGAGTATGCGGAGCCGAGCGAGGACACCGATATCTACGTCTACTTCGACGAAGAAGCACTGCATATTGGAGCGCGTCTCTGGAGTTCGGGCGCCGAGACCGTCACTGCGAACATCCTCAGGCAGGGCCGATTTATCTGGACCGACGATCAGTTCATCGTCGTCATCGATCCGTTCAACAACGGCCGCGACGGTTATTCGTTTCGTCTGAATCCCAACGGCGTGCGCCACGATGGCCTGTATGTCGGGCCGAGTCGGGCGCAATGGGATTGGGATGGTATCTGGCAAGGTGCGGCGACTATCGACGAGAACGGTTGGACGGCCGAGATGTCGATACCGTTCAAGACGTTGTCGCTAAACGCAGAGAACGATACCTGGAGAATCAATTTCGGGCGTGAGATGCAGTCCAAGAACGAGGCAATGGGCTGGGTGTCGCGCAACCGCTCACAGAATCCGGCGATCTCCGGACTCGCGACCGGTTTTGCGAATCTAAGTCAGGGAAGAGGTCTCGATATCGTGCCTTCGCTGATCGTTCGCGACAGCAAGAATTTCCGCGTACCGGGCTCGGAGTCAGAGTTCGATCCGTCACTCGACGTTTTTTACCGCCTCACTCCCTCATTAAACGCATCGCTTACGATCAACACGGACTTTTCGGCAGCAGAAGTCGACGATCGTCAGGTGAACCTCACACGCTTCGGGCTGTTCTTCCCGGAGAAGCGCGATTTTTTCCTGCAGGACGCGGATGCATTCGAGTTCGGTGAGCTCGGAACGCTCTTCGACACGCAGTTATCCCGCGTGCTCGATCAGAACGCGCGGCCGTTTTTCTCGCGGCGAATCGGGTTGAGTCGTAGCGGCCAGCCCGTGGATCTGAAGTACGGCGGCAAGCTCAGCGGACGAGCGGGGCCGTGGAATATCGGCGCGCTCGCAATCCGGCAGGATGAGTTCGGCGACGTTGAAGCGACGGATCTCTTCGTCGGTCGCGTTACGCGAAACGTGCTCACTGAATCGAGACTCGGTGTCATCATGACGCAGGGAGACCCGCTATCGAATCTGGACAATAATCTCGTCGGCTTCGATTTCCGTTATCTCAATACTCGTTTGCCGAGCGGCAAGACTTTGCAGGCGGAAGCCTGGTACCAGCAAAGCGATACCGATGGGTTGACGGGTAACGATGCTGCGTGGGGCTTGCGGTTCCAGTTGCCCAGCCAGTCGGGGTTGCTGGCGAGGGTAGGGATCAAGGAAGTTGAAGAGAACTTCAATCCCGCGCTCGGCTTTATTAACCGCGCAGGCGTGCGCGACACATCGGTCGAACTCGGCTGGATCAAACGCAACTCGGATCAGGCGAGGATTCGCTCGTTTCTGACGCGCTTCGGTCTGCAGCGCGTCGAGTGGCTCGATGGCGGGCTGCAGCAGCAGATCATCGACGGCCGGATATTCAGCATCTTTAATCAGGCCGGCGACAACCTGCGCCTCATCTACCGGCGTACGAAGGAAGTGCTGCGCGAGCCGTTCACGATCTGGAATCCCGATCCCAGTTCCGGTGAAGCGCCGATTACGATTCCCGTCGGCGAGTACAATTTCGTCACTCCGACGCTCGCTATTCAGGCCACCGGCGTCAGGAAACTCTCCGGGAGCGTCGTGTTGCGAACCGGCGATTTCTACACCGGTAAGCGCAATAACGCCGACGCGCAGGTGACGTGGGTGCCGACGCAGCGCTTCCGGGCTTTCCTGTCATACAGCTATAACGATATCGAGCTACCTCAGGGCGACTTCCGACTGCGTCTTGCGCGAGTCGGGCTCGACTTCATCTTTTCGAACACGTTGTCGTGGGTGAATCTGATTCAGTATGACAACGATTCCGAAGTGCTGGGATTCAATAGCCGTCTGCACTGGATTCCCGAAGCCGGGCGCGAGGCGTTTATCGTGCTGAATCATAACCTCGACGATCGTGACCGCAACAACAGCTTTCGTTCGCAGATCGCAGACATCAGCTTGAAGTTCAGTTACACGTTTCGGTTCTAGCTTCGCCGTCAGGCTCTGCGTGGAACTGGCTCCAATAGTTCTGGAATCATCTCGCGATGACTTCGGGTAATTCGGAAGCGCTAGTTTTCGAGCTGCCCGTAATCCATGATCAGATCCGCGATTCCATCGCGGACAGCGATAGCGCGCTGTTCAGTCTCAGCGATCGCTGCGAGCTGGTTTTCGAATGCGCGAAGCCGGGTCAGTATCGAGCTCAGTTCGGATTCCGACAATTCGTAGTTTCCCTGCCGGGTCCTCTGCAACTTCTCCTGCAAATAAGCCTCGACGTAGCGGCCGGACTCTACAAAGGCTTCATCGTCCGCGAGCGTTGCCGCGGATGCGGCTCTCAGTACATACAGATCCAGTTCGGGGCGCACGACGAGAACTCGATCGACAAGACGCAAAGCGTCATTGGCGTACTCTGGTCGATTGGCGACTTTGTTGCGCCAGTCAGCGCGAAGTTTCACGGCGGCCGGGTACCAAAGGTCCGTTACGCGGCTGCGACCGAGCACCTGGTCGAGATCGGCCAGGGCCTGCCAGTCTTGCTCGGCGCCGAGGGGCCATGCTTCGACGACTGCTGCGGGAGCGCCTTCCAGTTCTCCGGCGAGCGCCAGGGCTTCGGCGGACGGACTTCGTCTTGCGAAAGATGGCAATTCGGCGCTCACTAGTTTGTAGCGCGCCTGAACATTGCCCGGGTCATAGCTCAGCGCGACACGGAGTGCCTCGTTCATGCTGGCGAGGTTGCCGTTGTATTCAAATCCGATCGCGGCGACCAGCGCCTGAGTTGACGGATTCGAAATCACCTCGGAAAGCCGGCTCGCACGAGTCACTTGTCCTTCCGCGAGCAACCGTTGTGCCAGATACGCGAAGTTCAGGTCATCGCCAAAATCCCGGTGGATCCAGCCGGCGGGATCGAGCAACGGATCCAGCGGCTCGAAAAGCTCTGTCAGTTGCTCGCTTCGGAGTCCGTCGCCGCGGCTGCGGCTGCGCGTCGCCATGAGATTGCGATCGTCGGTTGTCAGTGGTGCGCCATCCGCAAACCGTCTTACGCCTTCTTCGTCCAGCATAAGGGCTACCAGAAAATCCTCGACGCCGTTAAGCCCCATATAGCTATAGTGAAGTACGTCATCGGCCAGTGGCTGGCCGGAAAGCGAGATTTGCCTTTCTATTTCGAGCGGCAATTCCGAAGCCAGGAAATAAAGGACAGTTCCGTCCAGACCGTAGACGCGTACATTCGCGAAAGCCGAGAGTAACGTCGCCGCAAGACTCCGCAGCAACTCGGTGTCGACGAACTCGGCGTTCATCCACTGCAGAAAAACGCCACCATCGTTCAGTCGGCTCTTTGCGAGCTCGACGAATTCTTGCGTGAACAAATGCGATGCGCCCGCCGTCCATGGGTGCGAAGGCTGTGACACGATCGCGTCGTAGGTTTTACTGGTGAGCCGCAACGCGTTTCGAGCGTCGTTGAAGATCACGGTGACACGCGGGTCCTGAAGCGGGTCGACTGCACGAAGCTCGGCGAGCTGCCGGTTGGCATTGAACACTTCGGGTTCGAGCTCCAAGACGTCGATCCGGTCCACCGAGCCTGGTACGCCTTCGAGCGCAACGCCGCCACCCAGGCCGATGACCAGCATGTCGCTGGTTCCCGGCCGTGCCGAGACGGGTAATCCGGCGAGCCAATGCTGAGTGTGACGAACCGGCGGCGCGCCTCGAACCAGAACCGACGCTTCCGGTAGTCCGTTGGTGCGCAGCTCGTAGGCCCCACCTGCTTCCGTCAACAGGACGGTCGATGAGCGTCCGACCGCAAAAAACAGCGGCTCGGTTTCGCCTCGGTCCAGTACCGGAAAAGCCGCGTTCGCGATCACGCTGTCAGGTCGTGTGGGCTGGTAGAACACCAAGACTGCCAACGCGGTCATGGCGGTTATTGAAGCCTGCGAGCGGTTCGGCACAGGCACTACGAATACGGAAGCCAGTGCGAGCGCGAGGTTAATCATTACCGCCAGCTTCAGCGCGCCTTCGAATCCGAGCGCAGGAATGAGGTAGAAGCCTGCGCCCACGGCGCCGACGATCGCACCAACGGTATTCCATGCATAGACACGCGCAGTGGACGTACCGGCTGCTTCCGAAGTGTCGGTCATTATTCTGACCGCCAGCGGAAACGTCGCACCGATAAACAGCGTTGCCGGAAGCATGACCGCAACGGCGAACGCGGAGAGTGCCGCTGTCGAACGCGCGTCGGGTATAGCGAAGCCCATCCATTGGTAGACGGCTATGGAAAGAACCGCGATCGTGGCCTGAACGAGCGAGAAGCTTATTGCAGCGCGTTCCCTGTTTTTCGCCAGCGGGCCCGACAACGCGCCCCCGATCGCGATTCCGGTGAGAAAAGCGGCGAGCATCGTTGCGAAAGCGTAGATGCTCCCGCCCAGAACGTGCGCGAGCATCCGCGTCCAGAGGACCTCATAGATAAACGACGAAGCACCCGATGCCAGCATGATTGGCAAGATCCACGAGGGTTTGCGTCGAAACTCCGATCTTCGTTGCGGCGCAGTGCGCGCTTGATCGTGACGTCCTTCCGGTAGCGATCCCAGTCGCGTCGAAATCAGGGCGGCGATCGCGAACACGAGGCCGTTGATCGCGACGCCAACATACAAGGTTGCCGTGAGCCCGAGCGACGGTAGCAGCAGGAATGCCGCGACCAGCGTTCCGGCGACCGCGCCTGCCGTATTCGTCGCGTACAACAGCGCGATCCGCGGTCCCACTTCGCCATCGGTGTGCACGACCTGACGCGTAAGCAGTGGCAGCGTGGCTCCCATAAATCCGGTTGGAAGCGCCAGAACCAGAAATCCGACGACAAGATAGAACAGCGGCTGACCGAACGTGGCCGCGGAGGGCGGGGCCGCCCGGCCGCCGAGGATTCCCATGTAGACGGCGTCGGCTATCGCCAGCAGCAATGGAACCGCGAGCGCGGTTACGGCGATTCCTGCCTCCAGCAGACCGTAAACGCGAATGGGCCGGGTCACGCGGTCGATATAGCGCCCGGCGATGGCGGCGCCACCGGCGAGTCCTGCCATGTAGGCAGCGAGGACGGTCGCGACCGCCAGCTCGGAGGTGCCGAAGACGAGCGAGAATTGCCGAAGCCACGCCGTTTGGTAGAGCAATGCGGCGAAACCGGAAAGAACGAAGCAGGTAACGACGCCCGCCAGAATCCAGTTCGACCGCTCTGGCGAAACGCTGCTCGCGGAACTCGGGTCACTCATGCTCGTATGGTAATCATCGAGTTCGCTTGTGTATTGCGAATCTTGAAGGGAATGAGTACCATATTTCGGTTATAACCGTATCGATATACGATACAACAACAGTGCACGTATCCGGTGTAGCGCACCTGGGGGTGAAGCTACGTCACTTCGGCTTACCAACTGCGAGGGAAATCATCGTGGCTATATCCGCAATCCGATCGCTATTTTGCGGCGCGCTGAGCGTTGCCGCCGTACTACTTATCGTCCCCGTCGAACCTGCGCTGGCTCAGCAGGCGGCGGCTCCCGGACTGGGTCTCGAAGAGGTCGTCGTCACGGCGCGACGTC
Source organism: Rhodospirillaceae bacterium (assembly GCA_024638465.1). Taxonomy (GTDB): domain Bacteria; phylum Pseudomonadota; class Gammaproteobacteria; order Steroidobacterales; family Rariloculaceae; genus SMWC01. The sequence goes on from JAHEKF010000005.1 coordinate 27,633, forward strand.
GGGAGGAGTCACTTCAGGACACGCCGGTCGCGGTCTCCGCGTTTACTGAGTCCGATATGGACCTTCGCGGCCTGCAAAACGTCACCGATATCGGTGCTGCGGCACCCAATGTCAATATTGATTCTGCCGCTGCAACGGGTGGGCTTTCTGCCGCTCCGACAGTATTCATTCGCGGCATCGGGCAGGCGGACTTCGTGATCAATACGGACCCGGCTGTCGGAATTTACGTGGATGGCGTCTATGTCGCCCGGTCGATCGGCAGCATGATGGACCTGATGGATCTGGAACGCGCCGAAGTGTTGCGCGGACCCCAGGGCACCTTGTTCGGGCGCAACAGTCTTGCAGGCGCGGTAAACCTCGTCAGCCGCCGGCCGTCCACGGAGGCGTTCGAAGGCAAGTTAACGCTGGCGGCAGGCGAGATCGGCTACTCCGAACTCGGCGGCTCGTTCAACTTCCCGATTGCCGATACCGTCGCGGCGCGGGTCTCCTTACTGAAGCGCCAGCGCGACGGTTACGTTGACGCGCTACAGTACGACGATTTCCAATTGGGTGAAAACGACACGACCGGAGTGCGTGGGCAGCTGGAGTTTCTGCCGTCGGACGATGTTCGCGTCAACCTGAGCGTCGATTACTCTGAGATTTCAGGATCACCTTCGCCGTTCTCGCCCACTACCCTGGGTAACGGGGTCGGCGACATGAGCAATGAAACGTTGCCGTCCGCAATGAACTCGTTCTGGTGGAACGTTGCGAGGCCGATGGGCGCGCCGTCGTTCTCTGGCGATCCCGCATGCGCCACGGCTGATGGACGGCGCACCAACCCGAATTGTCACGGACAATTCTGGGCTTCGCCGGACGGCTTCAGCACCAACGCGATCTGGGCCGATGAGAACGGTAATACCATTCGTCCCGAGAACGTCGTCGAGGTCGGCGGTGCCGCCGCAACCATCGAGTGGGATCTTGGTCCCGGCACGTTGAAATCCATCACTGCTCGCCGTAGCTTCGAGTCGGATTTCACCAACGACAACGATTTCAGCCCGCATCCGATTTCGACTAACGTCAACTCCGATTTCCACCAGGACGCGACGTCCCAGGAACTGCAGTTCGTCGGTTCTGCAGGGGACGGGCGCTGGGACTATACCGCGGGACTCTACCTGTTCGAGGAAACCGGAACCGAAGTCGTGACGCTCGTTGGCGTGCAGGGTCTTCAGGTGACGATGGGTTCGTCCGGCGAGGTTTTCCAAAACGTCGTGCGTGACATCGACAATACGTCTGAAGCGATTTACGGCCAGCTGACATACCACTTCGAAGCTCCGTTGCATCTGACGCTCGGCCTGCGAAGCTCCAAGGACGAGAAGACCTTCGACGTCACGATTCACCGTGATTTCTCGCCCGCGCCTGGCAATACCGCCAACGGTGACGGCGTCATTGCGCGGGACAAGGTGACCGATGTTCATCAGGCGGCGACCGGACGAGCGAGCTGGAGCGAGACGGATCCGATGATTACGCTTGCCTGGGATGTCAACGACACGACCATGCTCTACGGCACCTATGCATCCGGATTCAGAGACGGCGGGTTCGCGAGTCGATTCCCGCAGGGGCTTCCGGATCCGATGCCCGCATTTGAGCCGGAGTTTGTCGATTCCTACGAAATAGGGGTCAAGTCCACATTGCTCGACGGTGCTTTGCGGCTCAACGCGGCGCTGTTTCTGACCGACTACCAGGATCTTCAGGTTACCGCGGTGCCCGCAGATATCTCATTCGGAGGAACGGGTGTGAATAACGTCGGCTCGGCCAGCATGGACGGCCTGGAACTCGAAATGAACTGGTCGATCACGGACAATTTCAGGGCCGATTTCGCGCTGGGCCTGCTCGATGCGAGCATAGATGAGCTCGTCGGCGGAAGCCTGGCGTCCGGCGTCTACACAATCACGCCGGACAATCATCTGCCGTATACGCCCGAGACCAGCTACTCGCTGGGCCTCACGCATCTCGCCAACCTCGGTAACGGTGGCAACATCACGACGCGGGTAGACTGGATTCATACGGACGACATGTGGTTCCGCATCGAGCCGAACCCCGACATGTTCCAGGAGGCCTACGACCGCGTGAATCTGAGCGCGACCTACAACGAACCCGGTAATAACTGGGCGTTGACCTTCGGCATGCGCAACGCGACTGACGAAGCCTGGCGGACCGCTGGCTCGTTCAGTGACGGCAATGGCAATAGCTCCAACAACATCTCTCGTCCGAGGGAAACCTACCTGAGATTCCAGTACTGGCTGGGGCAATAACAAGCTGATTCGACAGATTACGAACCTTGCTAATTCCGGCCGCAGCGCAAGCTGCGGCCTTTTTTTTGCGCTAACGCCAGCGGGGCGTCACGGTTCTCGCGTCAGACTGCGCGGCTCGCTAGCGTAGCTCGATTGAGCTGAGTTGCTTCTCGATACGGTCGCGACAGGCGATCAACGCTTCGACGAGTCCGGATTCGTTACCGTAGAAACGCGTCGACGGTACCGCGACGGATATTCCGAGGTGGCTATCGTAAGGATCGGTAACCAGCGCGCCCACAGCGCAGATGCCGAGCGATTGTTCTTCGAGATCGTACGCGACGCCGTGTTCCCGAACTCGATCGAGTTCTGCTCGCAATTGTTCTTCGGAAGTAATTGTGTTCTTCGTCAAAGGCTCCATATCGAGATTCGATAAGACACGTTCCAGCGCGGTGGGTTCGAGTCCTGCGAGGAGAGCCTTGCCGTTCGCGCAGCAGTGCAGAGGGAACGATACACCCATGCCGGAGATGGCTCGAAGTCGTCGTTCTTCCGATGTTGCCTGATCGATAAATACAGCGACGCTGCCATCTCTGATCGACAGGTCGACCGTTTCTTTCAGGTGGTCGGATAGCCATCGCAGATGAGGGCGAATGACGTCGTGGAAATGACTCCGCGCGGCCGATCCAAGCGATACGAGGCCGGGGCCAAGCCGCACGCCGCGCCCGGATTCGCCCGAGGCCAGGAGTCGCTCCGCAGCCAGCGCGCCGACGATACGCTGTACCGTCGACCGCGGCAGTCCGACCGCTGCCGAAATTTCACCGAGGCTCAAGGGCTTGCCGCGCCTCTCGAGCAACCGCAGGATCGTTGCGGCGCGTTCGATAACCTGAATTCCGCCGCCGGACGGCGTAGCGTTTGTGTTCCTGCGCGCCATGTCTTAAAGTCCCAAGAGAGCGTACATTGTAGCCCGTATCGCAGTACACTAACAACGAAGCCGCGCGATACCGGTTAACTCGAGGGAGGCGCGTGAACGCTGGAATTCTGATTGCCGTTCTCGTCTACGAGATCGCCATCATACTCGGTGTCGGATTGTGGCTCGCCAGGCGCGAGGCTGCGCGGCCGCACGGAGAAGGAGACTTTGCGCTTGCCGGGCGCGATCTTCCGGTGCCCGTCGTCGCGATCACACTGGCGCTGACGGTTCTGGGTACGGCACACATCCTCGGGATCTTCGAGCTGGCATGGTTCCTCGGTGCCGCAGCCGTCTGGTTCAGCCTGGCGCATGTCATCCTGCTCGTTCTTGTCTGCCTCTCGACCGGACTCTGGGTGCGTCGGCTCGGATTGACGACGGTCCCGGAGATACTCGACCGGCTATACGGCGAGAAAACGCGGTTGCTCGTGTCCTGCACGATGGCCGGTGTCGTGTTCGGCATCCTGACGATCGAAACGCAAGGCATAGGTATCGTCATTTCGTCGATGACGGGATGGGAGATCCGCAACGGCGCGATCGTCGGCGGGATACTCGGAATCTTCTATGTGGTGCTGGCCGGCATGAAGGAAATCGGCTGGCTGAATCTCGTCAACGCCATCGTGATGTATCTGGGTTTGATACTCGCCACGATCTTCCTTGCGCTCCGGTTGCCGGGCGGGAACTACGACAGCGTGGCGGAGTTCTATACGTCCAGCGGCGACGATTTCATGCTGAGTATCTACGGTACGCCCGAGATCTTCCTGACTTTCGCCCTGGGCGTAACCATTGCGGTCGTTTTCAGTCAGGGCATCAATCAGATGCTGATGCAGCCTGCGATGTCGGCGGCAAGCGAACAGACGGTCCGCAGAAGCCTTTGGATTGCGGCACCGCTTAACGGCATGTTCGGCGTGTTCGCCGTCGTAATCGGCTTAACTGCGAAGACTATTCCCGAGTTCGCTGAGCTCGGCCCGAAGGTTGCGGCAACGACGATGCTCGTGAACTACCTGCCGCCATGGCTGGCCGCGCTGCTGCTGGCGTCGTTCCTGGCCGCAATACTGTCGACGTTCGCGATGACGAGTCTCGCGCCTGCGACGATTCTTGGTATGGACATCTACAAGAATCTCTATCGGCCCGACGCGACGGAAGACGAGATGGCGAGCTTCCTTCGTAAAACCATCATCGTGCTTGCTGTCGTCGCGATGAGTATCGCGGCGTTTTTGCCGCCCATCCTCGCGGCCATGGAATGGTTGTTTTCGTGGCTCGTTCCGGTCTTCTGGGTCATCGTGTTCGGGCTCTTCTGGAAACGCAACAGTACCGTTGCCGTACTCACCCTGGTCGCGGCGTGGGTCGCGAATTCACTCTGGTCGTTCAGTGCGCTTCCGGAGTTGCTCGGCATGGGCAGTGTCACGAATCCCTATGTCACGCTGACGGTTACCCTGAGCATCGGGATTGTCGGGAATCTGCTGTCGGAAGGCAGGGACGGTTACTTCAGGTCGAGCGAGTACAGGTCGCTGATGGCGACTCAAGGCGAGGCGGGCTGACACCATGTTCTGGAAGATCTTTTTCGACAGCCTGCTGCTCATTGCCGTGGTCCTTGCGGCAGGCTGGGTCGTAGCGAGTCTGGTGGCGCGAGCCCGGCGATCCGCGGATGGCGACGAGAATAAGCGGGGGTAGTTGTGGAAGAGATCGTAGTTACGCGGTTGTGGATGGCTGGTGTCGTCACAGCGATGGTCATCTTCGGCGTCGCGGCTTTCGTCGGCTACCGCCGGCGCGAGAAGCTGAATAGTCAGAGTAAGGACTAGCCAATGAGTTCGCTTTTATGAGAGTCGCTATTCTGTTTTACGGCATCGCGCTGGCCCTGCGACTGACCGCCAGGTTCTACCCTGAATTCCGGGCGCGGCTCAAGGAACGCGACCTGACGGTGCAGATGAAACTTCAGGACGAGTCCATCAAGCGCTACTTCGTACTGCGAGGCGGGCGTATCCGGACGCGAGCGGCTGTCCACCCGAATCCCGATGTCACGCTGTTCTTCAAGAACACGCGCGTTGCGCTGAATGTGCTGATGCCGCCACAGGACTACGGGGAAATGGTTCATGCCGGCAAGACGTTTCAGATGGGCGTGCAGGGCAAGGACGATCTGCTGGTCTGGTGGATGCAGACGCTGAACAGGATGCTCGGCGCCCGCTGGAAGTTCGGCATCGAGCTTGACGATGGCGAGGTGCGCTACGTCAATAACACCAATGGCGGTCCCGTCCACGTGTACGTAAAGGATGGCAGGATCGTTCGCATTACGCCGATCGACTTCGAGGACAAAGACGCAGCGTCCTGGGAGATCGAGGCGCGCGGCCGCAAGTTCTCGCCGCCGCGACGCGCAACCGTGACGTCGTATTCGCTCGCCTGGAAGTCGATGATCGAATCTAAGGATCGCAACCTCTATCCGATGAAGCGTGTCGACTTCGATCCCGATGGTGAACGCAATCCACAGAATCGCGGTATTTCGGGCTACGAACGTATCAGCTGGGACGAAGCGCTGGATATCGTAGCGAGCGAGTTCAAGCGCGTTAAGCGCGATTTCGGCCCGGGTGCTATCGCAGTAAGCCACGGCTCACACCACAACTGGGGCAACGTCGGTTATTACCTGAGTTCGATGATTCGATTCTTCAACGGAATCGGCTTCACGCGCGTCATCCACAACCCGGACAGCTGGGAAGGCTGGTACTGGGGCGGTGTCCATCACTACGGCTACAGCATGCGTCTCGGTAATCCCGAGCCGTTCGGTCAGGTCGAGGACTGCCTCAACAATGCCGAGATGATCGTGTTCTGGTCGAGCGACCCCGAGGCGACGAACGGGCTCTACGCAGGGTACGAAGGCACTATTCGTCGGCTCTGGGCGAAAGAACTCGGTATCAAGATGGTGCATATCGATCCGCACTGGAATCACTCGGCCGCTTTCTACGGCGGCAAGTGGATAGCACCTCGTCCCGGCACGGACCCTGCGCTCGCCCAGGCGCTCTGCTATGTCTGGATCGACGAAGATCTCTACGACAAGGAATTTGTCGAGAAACGGACAACGGGATTCGACGAGTGGGCGGCGCATGTCATGGGCCGCGAAGACGGCACGCCAAAGACGCCGGAGTGGGCCGAGCAGGAAACAGGTGTGCCGGCGCGAGAGATTCGCGCGCTCGCGCGCGAGTGGGGCAGGAAGCGCACCTACCTCGGTGCCGGCGGACTCGGCGGCGGTTTCGGCGGTGCCTGCCGTACTGCGACGGGTGCTCAATGGGCGCGAATGATGATCATCCTCATGGCAATGCAGGGGATCGGCAGGCCGGGCGTCAACTTCGGCAATCTGCAGCAGGGCGCGCCGCTGGATTACACCTTCTGGTTCCCGGGTTATGCGGAAGGCGGTATTTCAGGCGATCTGACATTCACGGGCTCGGCGCTGATTACCTATCCGCGCATGCCGCATGTCATGAGCATGAATCCCGTCAAGCAGGCGATTCCGAGAATCCAGTTACCCGAGGCCATTCTCGACGGCGAGGCCGAAGGTTATTTCACCGATCCAACGTCCATGACGGGCCAGTTCCTGTCGTTCAAATATCCGGCGCCGGGACACTCGAAGATTCAGATTCTCTATAAGTATGGCGGCGCGTCGTTAGGGACCATGAACAATACGAACCGCTGGGTTCGGATGTACCAATCGGACAAGTTGCCGTTCGTTGTCAGTCAGTCGATCTGGTTCGAGGGTGAGACGAAATTCGCGGACGTCATTCTTCCGGCGTGTACCAACTTCGAACGCTGGGACATCGGTGAGTGGACCTCGGCCGGCGGGTACGGCCACCAGTTCTATAACCAGGTCAATCACCGCGTCGTTACGTTACAGGCCAAATGTATCGAGCCGCTCGGTGAGTCGAAGTCCGATTACCAGATCTTCTCCGAGCTCGCGCAACGTATGGGGCTTGGCCTTTACTTTACGGAAGGCTGTAGCGAGATCGACTGGGTCAAGCGTGTCTTCGACGCTTCGGATGTGTCGCAACTGATTTCCTGGAAGGAATTCCAGCGAAAAGGCTACTACGTCATTCCGGCTGATGCCCCCAAAGCACGTGCGCCGACGGCGTTCAAGTGGTTCAACGAGGGCCGCAAGAAGGATGTGCCGGAGCCGCATCCACTTCCCGGTGATTACGGTGATGAGTACCTCGAGGGATTGCAGACGCAGTCCGGCAAGATAGAGTTTATTCCGGAGACGCTAAAGAACTTCGAGGATCCGGAGCGGCCGCCGTTGAATCGCTATATGCCGAGCTGGGAAGGTACGCAATCCGCGAACCTGATCGACAAATATCCGATTCAGCTGGTGTCTTCGCATGCCCGCTACAGCTTCCACACCCTCGGCGATGGCAAGAACAGCGTCATAAACGACATCCACGATCACCGAACACTGATAGACGGCCACTACTACTGGATAGCACGAGTCAATCCGCGCGATGCTGACGCGCGGAAAATTCGAGACAACGATTTGATTCGGCTCTATAACGATCGCGGATCCGTCATCTGCGCTGCCCGGCTGACGGAGCGGATACGACCCGGCGTCGTCCATGCTTGCGAATCCTCGGCCGTTTACGACCCCGTCGGTCAGCCGGGCAAATCAGCCGACCGCGGCGGCTGTGTCAATCAACTGACGAATCATCGTTCGCAGTCGAAGAAATCCTCGTCAATGGCACCGAACGCCTGCCTGATCGAGGTCGAGCGATGGCAGAACGCAGAATCCGAGCCTGCCGAGGACGTCGCGTGAAAAAGTGGAACATGATTGTCGACGTCGCTCGCTGTAACAACTGTTACAACTGCTTTGTAGCGACGAAAGACGAATACGTGGGCAACGAGTATCCGGGATACACGGCACCACAACCGCTGCACGGTCATGCGTGGGTCGATATCGAGCGTACCGAATCGGGTCAGTGGCCGATGGTGGAAGCGGCGTTTCGACCCGTGATGTGTAATCACTGCGACGATGCGCCCTGCATCAAAGCGGCGAAAAACGACGCCGTCAAACAACGTTACGACGGAATCGTGATCATCGATCCCGAGCTCGCAAAAGGCCAGAAGCAGATCGTCGATGCCTGCCCCTATGGTGCGGTCTACTGGAACGAGGAATTACAGCTCCCTCAGGCCTGGCCGTTCGACGCCCATTTGCTCGATCGCGGCTGGGATAAAACCAAGCTCGAGAAAGTTTGCCCGACCGATGTCTTCAGGTCCGTGAAAGTCAGCGACGAAGAAATGCAGCAGATCGCCGCTGACGAAGAGCTTTCGACGCTCGAGCCGCTGGACGGCGCCAGGCCGAAGGTCTATTACAAGAACTCACATCGCTTCGATACCGGCTTTATCGGCGGTACGATCGTCAGCGAAAAGGACGGAGTCGAAGATTGCGTCGAGGGAGTCAAGGTCGTGGCTCGAAGTAAGGACGGAGAGATCGGCCGCGCCGAATCAGATGCTTTTGGCGACTTCAAGATCGGCAAAATTCAAAAGAACCTGGGCGCGGTAACGCTGAACATCGAACACGAGTCGGGATCCCGATCTATCGATATCGACTTCGGCGAAAGCATCTACCTGGGTCCCGTGACGATCTAGCGCCAGGCGCCGATCTCCAGCGAGGTTAACCGGATCGTGTCAGCAGCGACATTCAACTTTGATCTGACCGATGCCGCGGTGATCCTGAGGTTGATCTGTGCGCTGTTTTTTTTGCCGCATATCACCTTTAAAATAGTCGGTAGCCCACCCCCGGCGCTCGAGGTCTTTACGGTCGCCGGATTCAAACCACCGGCGTTGTTCATGAGGCTCGCGGTTGTTGTCGAGATCGTGGCGGGTTTGGGTCTGCTGCTGGGGATCTACACGCAATGGGCGGCTTTGGTTGCGGCGACCAGTCTCGCCGTCGCTGCAGGAGCGGTTTACAAGATCGAGCGCAAGTGGATGTGGAACCGCGGCGGAATGGAGTATTGCGTATTCTGGGCGATTACCTGCGTTGCCGTCGCGATGCTTCACTGGAACTGAGGCGCACCTCGACCGTAACGAAATACAGGGCCTCGAGCCTTTCGGGAAAAATAAATGATTAATGCAGCAATTGTAGGATTGGGCTGGTGGGGACAGACCCTCGTCGAGGGCGTGTCGGACCAGAGCGACGCAATCCGTTTTACGGCCGGAGTTACGAGCCGGTCTTCGGACGAGGCGCGCGCATTCGCGAGCGCCCACAACTTTTCCTTGCGTCCCAAATATGAAGACGTACTCAATGACCCGGATATCGACGCCGTCGTACTGGTTACTCCCAACTCACTGCATGCGGATCAGGTCGTCGCCGCGGCTCAGGCCGGAAAGCACGTTTTCTGCGAAAAGCCGTTGGCGCTGACGACCGCGGACGCTGAACGAGCCACCGTCGCGGCCGAGTCCGCGGGGACGGTTTTAAGTGTCGGCTATAATCGGCGCCTGCATCCCGAAATGGTCAGGCTGCGGAATCAGATCGATGCGGATGACCTCGGCGTGATTCTGCACGTCGAATCCACAATGACTTTTCCGAACGCACTGTATCTCAAAGCGGATCAGTGGCGGGCGAGTCGAGAGGAAGCCCCGGCGGGCGGCCTGATGCCGATGGGTGTCCATGCGGTGGATGGCATGATCGATCTCGTCGGATTCGTCGACGAGGTTTATTGCCAGAGTTTTCGTCGCGTGGTCGAGGTCGACGCGGATGACACGACTTCGATACTGTTTCGCATGCGCGAGGGGATGTCGGCTTATCTCGGTACCATGACCGCAACCGGCGGCGCGTTCAGCTTTCAGGTTTTCGGCTCAAAGGGGTTCGTGAGGCTGGAGGGAAAAACGCACGAGGCGGGCGCATCTTCCGAGGAGCGCCGGACGGAACTCTTCGACAAGTGCATCTTCAAGCCGATCAAAGGCCCGGCTGAGGTCTGGACCGCCGAACCGTTCGACCTCACGCGCGCGGCGCTTGAGGCGTTCGCCGCCGCAGCGACAGGGGAGGCGCCGGCACCGATTCCAGCCGAGGAGCTCGTGCACGGCGTCGCGGTAACGGAAGCGATTATTAAATCCGCTGCCTCGCACCGTCCCGAGAAAGTCGAGTAACCAGGCACTAGCGGCGGATCGGGTCCCGGAATCCGGATTACGGACCCGGGTCGATCTGGTTCGACTTATTCCTGAGCCGCAGCGATGGGTTGGTCCGGCACCAGAATAAAAAGCGCGAGCGCCGACAAGCCCGCGAATACTGCGGCGAGTATCAGGGCGAAAGCAAAGCTGCCGGTGTATTGAACGATAAACCCGGTCGTGATCGGGGCCAGCGCGCCGCCGATGTAGCCGCCGAAATTGGTGATGCCGCCGAGTGATGCGGTGCGATTTGGCGGAGCGACCTCCGCAATTAGCGACCAGTTCATGCTCGTACAGCAGCCGTTGCAGAAAAGCGCGCCAGCGATACAGGCGACCGCGACGAACGTGCTGGCCGCGTAGGCGGCGCCCAACGTGAACAGCGCCATTCCGATGAGTGCCGAGATGTAAGTTCCTTTACGCACCGTGATTGGCGCATGGCCTGCGGCGAGCAGCCGGTCGGCGAGCCAGCCGCTCCCGATGCTGCCGAACACGCCGAAACCGAAAGGAATCGCAGCAACCCAGCCGGTCATGCGGACATCCAGACCACGCTGGATCTCCAGATAGCCGGGCAGCCAGGTCCCGAACAGCCACAACATATAGATGGTTCCGAAGTAGCCGAGCACGAGCCCCCAGGTTGCACGATAGGCGAACAGGCGCCGCCATTCGGCGAAGCTCGGCTTCTCGACTTTGGCAGTTTCCTCACGCCCGAGTTCGGCCAGTTCCTGCGCCGTGAGATCTACTTCGCCGGGATCACGATAAAGCGCGTACCAGAGCGCTGCGAGCACGAGACCGACGCCGCCAAGAAACACGAACATCGCGCGCCAGCCGAACGCCAGCATCAGCGCCGTCAGTATCGGCGGCGCCAGCGTCGGTCCCAGTGTGGAAACGCAGTTCCAGGTGCCGGTTACCAGCGCCCGGTTGCGGATCGGATACCACTTGCGCGTCACCGACGCGGCGCAAGGGAACATCGGCGCTTCGCCAAGTCCGAGCCCTGCCCGCGCGATGGCGAATTGCCAGAGGTTGGTGACGAAACCGGCAGCGCCCTGTGCGATCGACCAGAATGCCAGCGCGCCACCCAGCAATCTCCGCGCACCGAGGCGGTCGACCAATGCACCGCCCGGCAGTTGCGCGAACGCATACGCCCAGAGAAATGCTGACAATAACAAGCCCATCTGCGCGATCGAGAGGCCGAGTTCTTCCCGAATCAACGGATTGGCGATCGCAAGTGCGCTGCGGTCGAAATAGTTCAGGGTGCCCGCGGCCACTAGAAGAACAAGCGTGGATCTCTGGGTTCGCTTGAGTCGCGGCGTGCTCGATGTCGAATCAACCATGCTCAATGCGCCGCCCCCGAGTTAACGCCGGGAAATTTATTTCACCCATCGGCGCAAGCCGCTTCGACGATCGCCGTATCGATTCCGCATACAGCCGCGGTCTCCGTAACCTGGCGCCACGTGGTTTCGTCCACTCGCAGCTCCGATCGGTCGCTGGCTCTGCGCTGCGAACGCTCTCCCGGAATGCGTACGTTTTCGCCAGGCTCCGAGGGGCGCGAAGACTTCACGAACTCGATATAGCGACGAATCTCGTCCGCGATTCGATCGTCCGAGTCGAGACGATCCGGATCGATATAGATTCCGAGCATGCCCTGTTCCAATCGGGTTTTACCCTCGGAGCTGCAGCCGCCGCCGGCGATCGCTCCGGCGAGCAGCTCGACAACCAGCCCGAGGCCGAAACCCTTGTGCCCGCCGAGCGGCAGTATCGCCCCGCGTGGCGGGCCGTAGAATTCATTCGGATCGTTGGTCGGATTGCCATCCGCATCGAGAATCAGGCCGTCCGCAACCGTTTCGCCCGCGTTGCGAGCGACCTGAAGTCTGCCTTCCGCTACCGCGGCTGTGGAGACATCAACGATCAACGGCGTTCCCCCGGGTACCGGGATACCAACGGAGATCGGGTTGACGGAGAGACGCGGGTCGCGCCCGCCGGCCGGCACCACGAACATGCCGAAGCCAGTGGAGTTGACGAAATGCAGTCCTATGAGGTTCGCTGCGGCAGCCATCTCCGACCAGTGACCGACCCGCCCGAGATGGCCGCAGTTGCGAAGGCCGACGACGGCCATCCCCTGTTTCCGGCATTTCTCGATGCCGACATCGACCGCTCGCTTGCCGAGCCATTGGCCGAAACCGAGCTGGCCGTCGGCCACGGTCATGGTTTCGGTATCGATGAGAATCTTAAGATCGCGATTTGGCAGAACCTTGCCCTGCCTGAACCATTCGATGTATGTCGGAATCCGAATCAGTCCGTGTGAGTCGTAACCGGCCAGGTTCGCGATAATCAGGTGGTCGGCAATGCATTCGGCTTCCTCGTCACCGCAACCAATGCTCGCGAAGATTGCGGCAACCAGCTGTTCAAGAGGCTCCGGTTTCAGTTTCATGAATTCGTTTCCGCGCGAGCACAGGTGCGCTAGCGCCCCCACTCCAGCGCTATTGGCGCGAGGTCTGAAGCCAGCGCCAACAATTCCGCGCGCGTTGCGGGATGCAGTGGCGACAGCGGATGCCTGACGGCATCGCTTGCAATGACGCCGCCCTCTTTCATCACGGTCTTGGTCGCGCGCAAACCGCACTGACGATTCTCGAAATTGATCAGCGGCAGTATCCGGGCGTATTGAGCATTTGCGTCTTCCATCTCGTGGTTTCGGTGGCTTTCGAGAACCGGCCTGATCAGATCCGGTAGCAACGCGCTCGGCATCGTGCCGGTAGCGCCTGCGTTCAGGTCGGCGAGTAGCGTTATCGCTTCTTCGCCGTCGAATGGACCCTCGATGGCATCGCCGCCTGTCTCGATGAGACTGCGCAATTTCGCCGCCGCCATCGGCGTTTCGATTTTGAAGTAGGAGGCCAGCGGTATTTCTTTTGCGAGGCGAGCCAGCAAGGGCACCGACAGCTCGACGCCGCTGAGTGGCGCATCCTGCACTATGACGGGAACGCCGCCCGACTCGGCAACGGCGGAGAAATGCTCGATCAGTTGAGCCTCGCCAGCGCGCAGGGTCGCGCCATGATAAGGCGGCATGAGCATCAGCATCGCCGCGCCGGCTGCAGCGGCGCGCCGTGCGCGTTCGGCTGCGACCTGGGTGGAGAAATGACTGCAGGTAACGATCATCGGAACGCGCCCCGCGACATGGCGCATGCACAGCTCCAACAGGATATCGCGTTCTTCGTCAGTCAGAAGAAACTGCTCCGAGTAGTTCGCCAGAATGCAGATGCCATCCACGCCCTGATCGATCATGCAGTCGAGCACGCGCTTCTGACCCTCGAGATCGAGTGCGCCGCTGTCGTCGAATGGCGTGGGGGCGATCGGAAATACGCCGGCGTAAGTCATGGTCTTGCAGCGCTCCCCGCTATGGTGCGATGTAGGCAGTCTTGACGACGGTATAGAACTCGGCCGCATAGCTGCCTTGTTCGCGTGGACCGTAACTCGAATGTTTTCGGCCGCCGAAGGGAACGTGATAATCGACGCCTGCGGTGGGCAGATTCACCATGACCATTCCGGCCTGGGACTTGCGGCGGAATATCGAAGCGGCTTTAAGGCTGTTCGTGCAGATTCCGGCACTCAAACCGAAGTCGGTGTCATTGGCGACACGCAATGCCTCATCGAAGTCCCTGACCTTGATGATGGACGCGAACGGGCCGAATATTTCTTCGCGACTGACGCGCATGTCGTTGCTTGCGCCGAGGAACACCGCGGGCGCCTGATAGTGTCCCGGATGCTCGCGCTCCAGCAATTCGCCGCCGACAACTTCGCAGCCTTCTTCTCTTGCCAGCTCGAGATAAGACACGTTCTGATTCAGCTGGTTCTTATCGACCACCGGGCCGATCTGAGTTTCGGGATCGAGCGCATCGCCGACTCGCAGGGAATTCGTTGCTGCCAGCAGTTTCTCGACGAACGCGTCGTGGATCTTCTCCGTTACGATCAGTCGTGACGACGCGGTACAGCGTTGACCGGTCGAGAAGAACGCGCCATTGACGCTCACCGACACGGCCGTGTCCAGGTCGGCGTCGTCGAGAATGACCATCGGATTCTTGCCGCCCATCTCGAGCTGGACCTTCTTCTGTGTCTCCGCGCACTTGACCGCGAGCGCCTGTCCGGTGGTGACCGAGCCCGTGAAAGAGACCGCGTGGATGCCGGGGTGCTCTACGATTCTTGCGCCGACGCTCGATCCCGGACCGATCACCAGATTCAGCAGGCCTTTCGGAAGCCCGGCTTCGTCAAGGATCCTCGCGAGCTCCCAGGCGCAGCCCGGCACGAGCTCTGCCGGTTTGAAGATGACGGCGTTGCCGTAGCACAGTGCGGGCGCGATCTTCCAGGCCGGGATCGCGATCGGAAAGTTCCACGGCGTGATAATGCCGATGACACCGAGCGCCTCGCGAGTGATCTCGACTTCGACACCGGGGCGAACCGAGTCGATTTTCTCTCCGCGCTGGCGCAGACACTCACCCGCGAAAAAACGGAAAACCTGCGCTGCACGAACCGTCTCGCCAATGCCCTCGGCCAGGGTTTTGCCTTCCTCGCGACTCAGTAACCGCCCGAGTTCCTCTTTACGAGCCATGATCGCCGTTCCTGCGGCATCCAACACATCGTGGCGCACCTGCGGGCTTGCCTCTGCCCAGGCCGGTTGAGCGGCTTGCGCCGCCGCGACTGCGGTATCGACGGCGTTCGCATCGGCGCGAGCGTATTCGCCGACCACGTCGTCGGTATTGGAGGGATTGACGTTCAGCATCACGTCCGGGCTCTCGACCCATTCGCCGCCGATCAGATTTGCATGCATCATAAATACAGATTCCGTCTTAAAGTGATACACCGCGCTTCCACGGCAGAAAGTCTTCCTGACCGAGGCGCTGCGCTCGAGTTTGATAGCGCCCGCTCGCGGTCTCAACCAGAAGTTCGAGCAGATCTTCAGCGAGCTCCGGCGGGGTCGCCTCGCCCCGAATGATCGGGCCGCAGTCGAAGTCGATCATGTCGGGTAATCGCTGTGCAACCGACGTGTTCGTCGAGATCTTGATGACCGGGCTCACGGCATTTCCGGTCGGCGTCCCGAGTCCGGTCGAGAAGATCATCGCCGTCGCATGCGCCCCGGCCATGGCCGTCGTCGACTCGACGTCGTTCCCCGGGGTGCACAACAGGTTCAGGCCCGGATTCGACACAATCTGTGGATAATCCAGTACATCGCGGACCAGCGATGAGCCACCCTTGCGCGCCGCGCCGGCGGACTTCATCGCACCCGTGATCAGGCCGTCGACGATATTTCCGTGTGAAGGGTTCTGGCCGAAATCCGCGCCGCTGCGGGCGGCAGCCTGCTGGTAAACCTCCATGAGTCCGAGAAATCGCTGTGCCAATTCGGGTTTTTCGCAGCGATCGACGAGATGCTGTTCGACGCCGCTGAGCTCGGGGAACTCTGCGAGGATGACGCCCGCTCCGAGCGCCGCCAGGCGATCGGACACCTCGCCGATCACGGGATTGGCCGAGATTCCCGAGAAGCCGTCGGACCCGCCGCACTCCATGCCGACGATCAGTTTGTCGAGTGAGGCAGGCTCGCGGCGCAGCTCGTTGGCTTCGACCACGCCCTCGAAGGTAGCGCGCAGCGCATTGGACATCATTTCCTGTTCCGAACGGCTTTTCTGCTGCTCGAAGAAGACAATCGGTTTGGCGAAATTCGGATCGCGCTTGTCGATCTCCTCGCGAAGCATGTCCATCTGGGCTTTCTGGCAGCCCAGGCTCAGCACGGTCGCGCCCGCCACGTTCGGATGTGTGATATACCCGGCCAGGAGTCCGCACAATGCTTCCGTGTCGCTATCGGTTCCGCCGCAGCCCTGGGCATGAGCGAGAAACCGAATACCGTCGACGTTGGGGAACAGGCGGTCTGAATTCGAGCTGGTTGCGTTGTTGCGGGCACTTTCGACTTTCCCGGTATCGTTGCCATCCCGGTGGGCACGAACCAGATCGCTGACGTACTGCTCGTAGGGCGTGCCATGCGCAAGCCCCAGCGGCCGCAGCAGGGCGTCCTTCATCAGCGCCAGGTTGCGATTTTCGCAAAAGACCATCGGCACGACGAGCCAGACATTCGCGGTACCGACCGCGCCGTTGGGACGGTGATAGCCGTCAAATCTGGCGTCGAGCCAGCGTGACACGTCGGGCGGTTGCGGGCTCGCTGACGCGCCCGGGCGCACTACCGCGGGCTCGACTGCGTTGCGCAGATTCCCGGTCGTAATTCGCTCACCGCGGCGAATCGGTCCCGCCGCTTTGCCGACGGTAACGCCATACATCGTGACCACGTCGCCGTCGGCGAGGTCGCAGCTCGCAAATTTGTGTTTCGCGGGTATCGCATCCCGCAGCACAATCGTCGAAGCGTCGTCCAGCGCGATCTCCTGGCCGCTCGGAAGATCCTGCAGCGCGACGATCGCGTTGTCCGAGACGTGAATTCTCAGGAATTTCGCATTACGCGACGTCATGAGCGAAATGGGATCAGCCAACGAGGTGCCTCAGCGTATCGCGATCGGGCGTACCGGCGATCCGGTGGCGCCTTTAAGCTGCAGCGGTGTCAGGATGAACAGGAATTCGTTGACGCTATCCTCGACGAGTCCGTCGAACCGGAGATTCTCGAGGTTCAGCACGCCGGTCTTCGTCATCAGCTCCTGGTGTACCGGAAACGCCAGCGACGCATCGGGATTCGGCACAACCTCGGTGCACCAGGAATCGCTGCCGACCATCGTGACCTGCCGCTCGGCAGCCCACTGCGCAACCGCGACACCGATGCCCGGTGGATTGTCGTTATAAGCCGCGGGGTCGCTCCACAGCGAAGACCAGCCGTAGCGGAAGAACACGGCATCGCCGGGCCTGACGTCGGCCTGGGACATTCCCTGATCTTCGAGTGCGCCGATAACGTCCTCGACCGTCACTTCATAGCTGTTGGGTAACCGGGATACGCCCTTATAGCCCGCCACGTCGATGAGAATGCCGCGTGTGACGATCGGCTTGATGTGCTCGACGCCGAGTCGTTGCAGCCCGCCCGGTGTATCCATCTCACTCGCCGTTACGCCGTTGTAAAAAACGATCTCGACGCTGCCGTCCTCCATGACGACTTCCTGGCCGATGTGTCCGAGGCCGTCGAATTGCGTCCCGACCTGGCCGAGCTGGGTGGAGATGAACTCCTCGTTGGCGACCAGCCGATTGTCGCCCGCAGCCGGCCCCTTGGTCGGTAGAATCATCGAGTAGCTGCGCGATCCGAACAGAGGCATGCCTTGTTCGTAAAGCTGGCCCAACTCATAAACCCGCCCGGTCGTCGCCGTCTGCAGTGCCTCGAGGACCTTGCTGTCGGTGATTCGATTCGACGCGCCCGCCTGATCGCCGGGACCCCATTCGGGATTCGGCCACCACGGCCCCTGATCCCGCGTCTGCGAATCTGCGGCAAATGAAAAGAGCATGGCGACCACACCAGCCAGTAGCGCCGCCGGTGCCCGTTGTGATCTCGTCATCATGTTTACATCCCGTCCCAGCGATTCTCCAGGTCACCGCTGTTGCGCAGCACGTACATGCCTGTCGCGCCGGAGGTGAAAATGTTGCCGCGGGTATCGATCAGGACTTCCTGCGTAATCGAGATCGGCATATAACCCGACTGCGACCGCTTGGGCGTATCCGGATCGCCAGGCAGAAACCAGCCTACTTCCCTGGGAAGACGCGGCTCGCTGATGTCGTAAACGCGAAGGCCTGCGTTGAAGTAAGCAAGATGAATCAAATCGTTGGGCTGCATGACGTCCTGGTTGTGAATTTCGTTGTTGACGTTATGTGGTCCGGACCTGCCGGGTCGATCGCAGAAATTGTCCCATGCGTAATCCTCGGGCACCTCCGGAATGGGGAAGTAGGACATCATGTACGGCTTCGTGGGATCGGCGTTCTGCACCATGATATTGGCGGAGATCGACTCGCCGCACTGCGCGATCTTCGGTTCACCATTAACGTAGATGAGCCCGCGGTCCCAATAGGGAATCACCGAGTGAACCGATTGCGTGACGTTATTCACGAATGGCGGGACGATCTGCAGCCGGCCAACCACCTGTGGATTCGCTTTATCGCTGATATCGAGGGTAACGAGGTCCGGTGTGAAGCCCAGAACGGCCGTATTTCCGTCCGGGCTGATGATCGCCGGCCCGTGAAAACTCGGAATGACGCCGTCCTGACGAATTTCTCCTTTTCTCTGCCCGAACTGAGCCCACTGTCCGACTTCAACCGGGTTGCGAGGATCGCGAACATCGAGGATCTTGAATATCTGCGCTCGATAACCCGGGGCACTGGCGGACAAGTAAGCGTAGCCGTCATGCAGGATATTTCTGTGGACGCCGTAGGCTCCGGTTTCCCAATGGGAAAGTTCGACCGGGTTAACGGGATCGCTGATATCGAAGAGCATCACGCCTTCGTATGTCAGTTTGTCTTCCGGTATCTCCTCGGACTGAAACTCTGACATGAAGTTAATGGCGTTCTGCGTGTCGAATTGTGTCAGCTCTCGCGCCATGCCAACCATCAGCAGGTCGCCCTGAGAGGTGATCTGCGACATGTTGCCGTCCATCTCGTACTCGATGTCCCTGACGACGGTCGGGTCGGTCGGATCGGTAACGTCGATGATTCGTAGAATGGGCGGGCGAATCGGACCGTGACCCTCCTGGGTCTTCGAGACTGCCGTGTAGATGTACCAGCGACCTTCGTGCTGTTTGATCGTGAACTTACCGGCATAGCGGTCCTGATAGTCAAGGAAGCCGATCGGTTCCATGTTGCTCGAATACCATCCGGACGGAATAGGGTCCGCCGGTAAGGTGCTCCCGGCCACGCAGAGCGAGATCAGCGCTAGCGTCATTGATGCCTGTTTCATTTCAAGTTCCTCGATGTCTTCTTTTCGTTTGGATCGTTCCGGGTCAGGTCTCTTGCGAAGCGCCCGCCTTCGCCGTGCCAGAAGTCCGAGTCGGCCGTGCGCACGCGTTCGGCCGCGTGCTCCATGTGTTCGGCGGCTGCTGTCCCGGCTGCCTCTGCGTCGCCGGCCGCGATCGCCGCGAGAATGTTCTCATGCTCGTCCATGACCTGCCGCGTCAGGTCTTCGCGACGATCGTTGGCCCGCGTCACCTTGACGGCCGAGTGAATCTGCCGGGCGAACATCTCGTTGAAGCGCACCCAATAGGGATTACCGGTGGCGGCAGCGATGGAGCGATGAAACTGCGCATCCTCGTCTACACCGTCAGATCCGGCTGCCGTGGCAGCCGCGATACGACGCAGTGAATGTTCGATCTGGGCCAGTTGCCCCGGACTGCGGCGGACAGCGGCAAGAGCGGCCGTCTCGGCGTCGATCGTTCTACGCACCTCGATCAAATTCAGTAGCGCCTGAACGGACTGATCGGTAAGACGGTCACCGTAAAGGCCTTGTGCCATTTCCGGATCGACGACGAACGTGCCGCTGCCTCGGCGCGTTTCGAGTACCCCATCGGCCTTGAGCAGCGCGATCGCTTCACGTATCACCGTGCGGCTGACACCGAAATGCGCTGCCATCGCTTTCTCGGATGGCAAGCGGGTACCCGACGCCAGGTCCTCTTCGCGGATCTTGCTGAGCAGGCGTTCGACAACCCGCGACGCAAGGCTTCCGGTAACGAAGCCGTCGCGTGCGGCAGACCGCGCTAATGCGGAGAAAGAATCGGATTCCATACTGCGTAAACGCCTGGTTGAGAAACGAAGCTGTTCTTTTTCTGTCTAATCGAGACTAGGCAAAAATATCGAGCAAATCCAGCTTTCCGATCAGGAGGCGCGCCTCCGCAACCCATCAAGCATCACTCGGTCCACTAAAACGGCGGCCTTCGCGAATCCGCCAGGCCCGGGGGCGCCGGAAAATGTAAAGCTGCGGTTTCGGTTTCCGCTTCGAGCCGCCCTCGAATCGGGGTCCGCAAGCGGAATTCTTATCAGGCTAGCGCGTGGCCTTATTCGCCTGTTCCGAAGCTACGATTGTGGACTCCGGGCCCGAACACTTCGATCGATACGGAAGATTCGATCGCTTCGTAATGATGCTGAACGTAAGCGGGAATGATGATCATCTCGCCGGGGTTGACGATGAATTCCTCGTCACCGCTGACGGCCTTAACCTGTCCTTCGAGCAGGATGATCATTTCCTCATCCGGATGGTTATGGTCGGGTGTCGAGTGCCCGGTTTCGAGCTCGATCCGTGCGACTCTGAAAGTAGCGAGGTCGGTGCCGCGAGCCGTGATGCCTTCCATCGGGTTACGCGGTTCCATACCGAAGAAATCGATGACCGTCATCTTCGGTTCGGTGAGGTGTTGTTGCGAAATGCTCTGCTGAGCGAACGCGGCAATCAGAACGGCGAAAAAAGCAGCGATTATTTTCTTCATAGCAGTAATCTGCTCCCCGTGGAGTGTTGAACTTGTTGTAGCCGATGACGTCTCCTGGACATCAAATCATCTTACGTCAACGCTGTACAAACTTCGAGCAACGTGAATCGAACGATTTCAAGCAGACACTATTCCGGTAACGCTCAGAAACTGATACACGCCCGTCGCTGCCATCAACGCGGCCGACAGCCAGAGGAAGAATACCCACACCGCCGACGGGTGCAGCTCGGAATCCGAATCCGCATGCAGGTAATAAAGTGCCCCGAAGCAAAGCAGTGGCAACATCAAAGCCTGTGCGATCGCACCCACAAGCACGAGAGAGACCGGGCTGCCGATAGCGGCATAAAAAAAGAAATACACCGCAGGTATGGCGACTGAAGCGACCTTGATCCAGCTCCGCCGGCGGGTTTCATCGTCGATGTGTATGAGCCCGAACAGGCGCAGCGCATCTACCGTCAGGCGCGTGGCGCCAGCAGTATGAATAAAGACCGTGGAAAAAAGAACGATGAACGCGCCAACGAGAAAGATCCAGAGGCCAGGCACGCCGAACGACTCGCTATACATGGCCGACAGAGTAGGGATGAGGTCCGTGTTTTCGACACTCAGATCTTGCGCGTTGAGGACGGCAGCACCGAGCAGATAGAACGCGACGGTGGCGCCCGTATAGATCACCATCGACACCCATGCATCCCAGCGCATGACGCGCAGCCAGCCCTGCGCGCGGGCCGTCCATTCGGCGGTTTGTTCTCTGGGTCCTATGTGCTTCGCGTAGCCTTTTTCCAGGCACCAGTACGGGTAGAAGATCAGCTCCGATGCGCCGACGCCGATGACGCCGAACGCGGCGAAAGCCACGATGAAGTTCTCGGGCAAGCTGAAGCGAAGACCATCAGCAAGCTGCGCGCCTGTTATTCCGTATTCGGTCCAGTAAAGCGAGAACACGGCGAGTATCGTGAAAAGCGTAAAGCACGCGACCATCACGGTAGCGAATCTCTCGATCAGTACGTACCGACCGACGAAAAGCAGGACGGCGCAAGCGCCCGTGACGATGAGCGCGAGGATCGAATCGGGTAGCTCGGACCCGACGGTAACGAATACGCCGACGATGCCGCCAACCATTCCGGAAGCCTGCACGAGGCTGGCGACGAACATGCCGATCCAGCACCACACGAGCCAGGAAACCTTGAGGCGCGGTCCGGGAACCCCGTTCAGGGTGTCCAGCGTCGTCCGGTTGTTCAGGATTGTATGGCGGCCGAGTTCGATCTGCAGGAAGACCTTGATCATGCAGCCGACGACGATGAACCACAGAAGCGTGAAGCCAACGTCTGCGCCGAGCTTGGTCGTCACGATCAGTTCGCCGGAGCCGACGATGTTGGCGGAAATGATCAGGCCGGGACCCAGTTCCTTCGCAGTTCCGAGAAAAGTGTCGGGCGGGGTTCTGTATTCGGCCATCTGGCGCAGTCTAGCACCGGAAAATCTGTCGGGATCGATGAGCTCGGGCGTGTGCTATGCAGCTTGCCGCGCCTCGCGGCAGCGGTTAAATTAACGAATTGTCATTTATTGGTACTCGAAATGGACCGATTCTTGACCTATATTCCGTTCGCGGCTTGTCTGGGTTTTACGAGAATCTACGGGATTTCTGAATGCGCGAAGTACAACTATTTAGGTCGATCGCTCCGGTATTGCTGGCACTGGCACCCATTCTCTCTTTCGCACATCACTCACTTCTGAACTATGACGACAGTCAGCTAGTGGACATAGAAGGCGAAGTAACGTCTGTGTACTGGGGAAATCCGCACATCAGGATCTCTGTTTCAACGACAAACGAAAGCGGCCAGACGGTGTCGTGGGATGTCGAAGGCGGTCCGGTCAATCAGATGGAGCGAAGGGGAGTCAGTGGCGATTCCGTAGCCATCGGTGACACGCTATTTGTCTCCGGAATTGCGTCGAATCGCCGCAATGACCTGGCGATGATGCCGGTTCTGTTGACGCTCGCGAGCGGGCAGAACCTGATCCTGGATGATCGCCAGGCTGAAAAATTCGGCTTGCTCGAGCGGTACGAAGTACTGGAGAGCGGCGTTGTCGACAATGAAGCCGTCGAAAATGCGATTCGTGACGCGAACGGGATCTTCCGCGTCTGGACCAATCGAGGCTGGATAGCGCGATACCGGGAGTGGGGAGAGTCGATACTTCCGCTCACGCCCACGGCGAGAGCCGCCCAGGAAGGGTGGGTTCAGCTGGAGGACGATCTGGCACTGCGCTGCATCAAGGCCGGCATGCCGGAGGCGCAGCTGAACCCGTTTCCGATCGAATTTATCGAGCAGGGCGACAACATCGTCATGCGTATCGAGGAGTGGGAAAACGTGCGGACGATTCACATGGATGGCAGCACGTCCGAAGGCCAGCCAGCCAGCCCTCTCGGCTATTCTGTCGGGCGCTGGGAAGGGAACACGCTGGTTGTCGAAACGGACAAGATCAATGCGCCGTTCTTCGATGATCGCGGTACGCCGCAGAGTGAAGCCGTGAGAATCGTAGAACGGTTCACGCTGAGCGAGGACGAAACCCGTCTGGACTGGCTGGCGACGGTCTATGACGACGCCACATTCACTGAGCCCATGCAAATGCCGGATCTGCATTGGGAGTGGGTCCCCGGCGAAGAGCTCAAGACCTACAACTGTACGCCGGAGACCGCCGCAGAACCGTGGGGATCGCGCCGCTGATGGTTCAGCAGGTCGCGAACTGTGCGCAGGCCGGTTGCACAGCTTCGGTAACAGCGGCTCTTTACGTCAGCGAGCCGCCTTCGGTTTTTTAGAGAACGATACTGTTGTTTTATTGCATCATTCTAGACTCAATCCATGTCTTTTCGGCTTGTCGCGCATTGCGCGCGTAACTGAACGCGATCGGTGTGCGCCTCTACGATCGCAAAAAACGCATGCCTGAAGCGGCGGGACAATAGGGTCCTCAGGCATGATTCGAGATTGACCCCGGGGGAATCACGGCGCAAACTTGCGGGAACTAAACGTTGACGTTTTTACAACAACCATGGCGAAGCGGCCGTTCGATAGCGGCGATTGCCAGGACAGAAAGGGGACTACTCCATGTCGAACACTAAACGGAGCAATTGTTTCAAACGCCTGTTTGCGGCAATCGGAATTTCCGCCGCGATCGCGGTGCCAGTTCATACTCAGGCTCAGCAGTCCGGCGCCAGCAGCCTGCTCGAAGAAGTCGTCGTCACGGCAAGACGGCGCGAAGAATCGCTGCAGGAAACGCCGATCGCGATCACCGCCCTCACCGGCGACGGCATGGTGTCGATGGGGATCGAGAACTCCACGGATATGGCTAGATTCATCCCGAATATGAATGCCATGCAACTGGGTCTCGGCGGCGGCCTCGGCGACAACTACACCATCCGCGGCATCGGCACCGACCGCCTCTTCCCCGACAGCGAATCGGGCGTTGGAATCTACATCGATGATGTCTTCTTTCCGCGCGTCGCGGCTAACGTGGTCGACATCGTCGAACTCGAGCGCGTCGAGGTGCTTCGCGGTCCCCAGGGCACGCTGTTCGGTCGCAACTCGATGGCCGGCACGATCCGTTACGTGACGAGGAAGCCGACCGGCGAACTCGGCGGCAATGTCCGGGCTACGACGGGCTCTTACAATCGCCTCGGCGTGATCGGCTCGGTCGATTTTCCGCTCTCCGATAACTGGGCCGGACTGGTTTCGTTCGGCTCGGATCGGCGCGACGGCTACATCGAGCATGAGCGCGGTCCCGGGACGAACGGCTCCAAAGACAACGCCACGCTTCGCGGCAAGCTGCGCTACGAGAGCGACAGACTGACCGTCGATCTCGGATACACGGACACGTCGGTGAGAAGCAACGGCACGCCAATCGTCATCCTGAGCGTCTCGCAACCGACTGACTCTCGCGGTTACTTTCCGTTCGTAGGCGGCTACAACAACGCATTTCCGGGCAACCCCTGGGACGACACCTGGGCTTCGCAAGGACAGTATTCGATACCGGGTAACCAGAGCGAACCCGACTTCAACGTCATGGATCAGCAAGTCCTCGAGATGACGATCAACTACGACATCTCCGACAGCCTCACGTTCCGGTCGATCACGGCCGCGACGGATCTCGAATACGAGTGGTCCATGGACATGGACGAGAGCGAGCTCCCGGTGTTCACGAACCGTTTCGCCGAGCGCAATGAAGTCTTCCAGCAGGAGTTCCAGCTTCTCGGCGAAGCCGACCGCTTCAACTGGCAGGCCGGCGTGTTCCTCTACAACGAACAACCGGACTACGACCAGTGGACGACTGCGACCGTTCAGGAAGGCGGCGCCCCGAGGTTAAGGCAACAGAATTACGAGACCGACGCCTACGCCGTCTTTGCGCAGGGCACCTATGCGATCAGCGACGCGCTGTCGCTGACTGCGGGCGTGAGGTACACCGACGAAGAGAAATCCATTTTCTCGATCGTCTCGATATCCGAGAGTCTCCCTGGTATGGGTCTACAACAAGGACTTAACGCGTCGAATACGGCCTCCTGGTCTGCGACCACACCGATGCTGAGCCTCGCGTATCAGGCGAACGATAACCTGATGCTCTACGGTTCGCTGTCAGAAGGCTTTAAGGGCGGCGGCCTTAACTTCAACATCAGGCCCGGCGGCGAGAATCTGGGAATCGTTCCGTTCGATCCTGAAGAAGCCACGAGTTTCGAAGTCGGCGCGAAGTGGAACTCCGATGACGGCAATATCATCGTCAACACCGCGCTGTTTTCGACGGAACTCACGGGCCAACAGCTCAATGGCACCATCTTGGGTCCGGGCGGTGGTTTCATCGGCATTCAGCTCAATGCCGGCGAGTCAAGCATGACAGGAGCCGAAGTCGAGTTCACGGGCAACGTGACCGACAACTTCCAGCTCCGCGCATCCGCCGCCATTTTCGATGGCGGGTTTGACAGTCTGGGCACCGCCGCGAGCGTGATCGGGCTGAACAGCAAGATGCCGAATGCGCCGGAAAGCTCCTACTCGCTCGGAGGATCTTACGAGACGGTGCTTGCCAACGGCGGCGGTTTGGGTTTCAACTTCGATTACGCCTGGCGCGACGATGTCCAGGCCAACAGAAACCCGAACAACGAGCTCACGCTGCCTGACCTCGGTATTCTGAACGCCAGCGTGGTCTACAACTTTCCTGGCGATCAGCTGAGCGTGACGCTGGGCGGGACCAATCTCACGGATGAGTACTACTTCACGGCGTTCCGGCGAAGAGATATCCAGGCGCCGTTCGGCTCGACCAACGGCAACGTCGGTCGTCCGCGGGAAGTCAGTCTCGCGGCCAGCTTCCGATTCTAGGAATCCGGCAGGCAGCACCCGGGCACGACAAGTCGTGTCCGGGTGCTTGTCCTTTTAGTGGGCTTCGCCGAAGATGTTCGCTTAGTCAATCGCTCTACGGCAGGCGCATCCGCCTCCGCCTCAGACCAACTATTCGGAGAAGATAGTGGCATTCAGAAAACTCTCACTCATTTCACTTGCCGCCCTGTCCCTCGCTGCCGCGGGCCAGAGTCTCGCTCAGGAACCGGGATTGTTGCTGACGAACGGCAACATCCTGACGCTCGACGATAACAACACGGTCGCTGACAGCGTGTTCGTGCGTTTGGGCAGAATCGAGGCAGTCGGCAACGATCTCGAAGCGCCCGAGGGTGCCGAAGTCATCGACCTCGAAGGGAAGACGATGATCCCCGGCCTCATGGACTCGCACGCGCATTTTCTGCGTCACGGCCAACGGCCGGGTTACGACGTCCGCGCCGTCGAGCAGGCACGCTCGATCGCGGATTTCCAGGCCGCGTTGTCCGCGAAAGCGGAAGAGGTTCCGGAAGGGGCGTTGGTAACGGTCGTCACGGGATGGAATCCGATTCAGCTAGAAGAGAACCGCATGCCGACGATGGCCGAACTGGATGAGGCGCTGCCGAACAATCCGGCCTACGTTCACTACGCGGCCTACGGCCCTGCCGTCACCAACACGAAGGGCAAGGAAATGTTCGAGGCGGCGCTTATACCTGTCGCCGAGGACGGCGTTTTCGAGGAGCGAGACGAAGCCGTTCAATCCTACTACCACCTCAGAGGTCAGCAGACGATCCCGCAGAAGGCGCGCGCCACAACAGATCTTATGGGCTATCTCAACAGTCTCGGTATGACGTCGGTGATCGACGGCGCCGGCACGCCGTTCGACGGTGCCCAGATCTACGAGTCGGAATACGACTACGATCCGATTCTCGCGGTCTGGCGCGCCGGCGACATGACGATGCGCGTTCGAATCATGTTCATGACCTGGGACGAAACGATCGGTGACGGCACCGGGCAGTCATTGTTCGAGCAGCGCGTACGAAACTCCTTCATGGGTTTCGGCGACGACATGTTGAGAATCTCAGGCTTTGGCGAGCATTCGACGCTTACAGCCACCAGCGACGCCATGTACAACTCCGCCGCTATCGCCGCCCGTAGAGGCTGGACCATGCAGGAGCACTCCAACACGCGGGAGGACCATTATCATCAGGTCGAGGTCTACGAAGCTGCGAACGAGATCGCGCCGATCGCCGATCTTCGCTGGCAGTTGACGCACGTTCACGAGATCGATCAGGAAGTTCTCGATCGCCTGATAGCGCTTGGCGCCGGCGTCACTGTGCAGAATCAGAAATTCTTCGCGACAGAGAACGGCACGCCGCCATACCGCATGATTGTTGACAGCGGTATCCCCGTTGGCGGCGGAACCGACAGCACCGTGCGCCACCCGATCAATCCCTGGTTCTCGATCTACTTCATGGTTACGGGCAAAAACGTGCTTGGTGATGCGATCAATGCCGATCAGGCCATCACGCGTCTCGAGGCACTGAAGCTCTATACGATAGGCAGCGCCTGGTTTTCCCATGACGATGACGATATCGGCACCATCGAAACCGGAAAATTCGCGGATTTCGCGGTGCTCAGCGATAACCCGCTGACGGTCACTGAAGACGAACTGTTGAACATGACGTCGGATCTTACGATCGTCGGCGGAAACGTCGTTCATGCGAATCCCGATTTCTATCGATAATAGCTGTCTTCGATACAGGACCTGGCGCTCGCCGAGTGGAGCCGCGCAGTGTGTAGCAGCTTCTGCGAGTGCCGGTCAGGCATCGCCGTCAACGTCCTAACGAGGGGAGCGAACAGTGATTTCGATCAGGTACACCACGTTATTGTTTGTCGCGATGCTCGGGCTGAGCGTCGCGGGACTTAGCGTCGCGCAGGACGCAGGGCTGCTCCTGACCAACGGCAATATCATCACGCTAGACGAAGACAACCCGGTCGTCGACAGCGTTTTCGTGCGGCTGGGTCGAATCGCTGACGTCGGCGACGGCCTGGAGGCGCCCGAGGGCGCGGAGGTAATCGACCTGCAGGGCCGGACGATGATTCCGGGTCTGATTGATTCTCATCTGCATTTCATACGGGCGGCGCAGCGGCCGGGGTACGACATGCGGGAAGTAGAAGCCGCGCGCTCCATCGCCGAGTTTCAGTCGGCACTGCGAACGAAGGCCACCGAGATTCCGCCCGGCGAGCTCATCACGGTCATTACGGGCTGGGGCCCGATTCAGTTTGCCGAGAACCGGCTGCCGACGGCGGCCGAGTTGAACGAAGCACTGCCGAACAATCCCGCCTACGTTCATTACCGCGCTTACGGCCCCGCCGTGACGAACGATCTCGGTGCCGCGATGTTCGAATCGGGCGGCCTCGAGGTAGGCAGCGACAACGTGTTCGCCGAGGGCGAGGAGGCCGTCGACGCCTACTACTTTCTTCGCGAGCGGCAAACGCTCCCGCAGAAGGCCCGCAGCACCGAGCTGCTGATGGCTTATCTGAACAGCCTTGGTTTGACTTCCATCATCGACACCGCCGGCCGCCAGTACCGCGGCGCACAGATCCTCCTGCCGGCGTACGACTACGATCCGATAATGGACGTCTGGAGGCGCGACGCCATGACGCTCAGGGTCCGGCTGCAGTTCATGAGCTGGGATACGGATGTCGGCGACGGCAGCGGCAGTTCCGAACTGGAGGAGCGGTTGCGCAACTCGTTTATGGGCTTCGGCGACGACATGTTGCGCATCGCCGGCGTCGGCGAGCATACCGTGCTCGAGTCGACGACCGAGCAGTTTTATATCGCGACGGCCCTGGCGGCCCGGCGAGGCTGGCTGCTGCAGGAGCATTCCAATACCCAGGCCCAGAACGACTACCATATCGACGCGTTCGAGGCGGCCAACGAAATCGCGCCCATCGCCGATCTGCACTGGTCGCTGACGCACGTGAACGACATCCAGACCGATGCGCTCGAGCGGCTCAAGGCGCTCGGGGTGGGCGTCACGGTTCAGAACTCGGGCTTTTTCGAGACCGAGTCGCACGGCCCTCCTTTCCGGCGTATCGTCGAGAGCGGCATTAACGTCGGCGGCGGATCGGACGCCACGGTCAGCCATGGCATGAATCCTTGGTACTCGCTTTATTTTATGACCACAGGAAAGAACGTGCGCGGCGATCCGATCGATGCGGATCAAGCTATCTCGCGACTCGATGCGCTGAGGCTCTACACCATTGGCAGCGCATGGTTCTCACACGACGAGAATGATCTCGGTACGATAGAAGTCGGGAAGCGTGCCGACTTTGCCGTGCTGAGCGCCGACTATCTGACGGTTCCCGAGGATGAAATTCTCGACATCCATTCCATCCTGACTGTTCTGGGTGGCAAGGTTGTTCACTCGGTGCCGGAGTTCTATTCGCATTGACTTAGGGTGACATCCATGCAATCACGACTAACAGTGGTTTTGGTCCTGACCCTGACAGGCGCGCCCACCGCCGCACATCACAGCTTTGTCGCGTTCGACGAGGGACGGGAAGCCTTCGTTCGCGGCGTAGTGACCGGTTACGAGTTTCGTAATCCGCACACCTATATCTTCATGGATGTCGCGACGCCCGGAGGGCAGCCAGAGACTTGGAGAATAGAGGGCGAAACCAGAAACGACCTCTATCGGAACGGCTGGCGTGAAGATTCATTGCAGATCGGTGAGGCCATCACGGTCACGATCAATCCTCCAGTCGACTCGGCGCGGCGTTACGGCCGTTTGTTGAGTCTCGAGAAAGCGGATGGAACGGCCCTGGCCATTCCCAATGATGATGATGAAAGAGGGCGAGACAACATCGTTCCGGCTTCCTCAATGGACGGCGTTTGGCTGGCGATCCAGACATTCCGGGATTTCAATGGTCTCGTTGAAGCAGTCGTCAACGATAAAGCCAGGCAAGAAGCTCAAGCGCTGCGAGCGGCAGGCGCCATGCCGCCGAACACGCGATGCATCGATATGTCGATACCGCAGCGTTTGGGGCGAGCCCATGTCTACGAGATCGAGACCGTATCAGATGATTTGATCCTGATTCACGGTGAGGACGACGCAGAACCGCGAAGGATTTATCTGGACGGTCGCAGTCATCCTGATGACATACCGAACGATCAGAGATCCTACACAGGCCACTCGATTGGCCATTGGGAAGACGACACGCTGGTCATCGACACGATGCATTTCCCGGAGCAGGAAAACGGTCATGCCGTGTATCCGTCCGGACAGGAAAAGCATCTGGTAGAGCGCTTTACGCTGAACGAAGACAAGACGCATATCGTGATCGACTTTACCGTCGAGGATCCGGAGTACCTGAACGCTCCGATCAGCCACACTTTTCAGTGGCAGCATTCGCCGCATGTAGTGCGACTGCCCCACAGTTGCGATGTCGAATCCGCACTGGGCTATGTCACGGAAGATGAGTAATTCGGAGAGGACAAACAGGATGCCGATCCGAAGAATTTCCGGTCAGCTGGTTTCCTTGATCCTGGCGACTTTGCCCGTCGTGGCGATCGCGCACCATTCGCTTCTTGGATATGACACGAATGAGCTCATAGAAGTCGAGGGTGATGTCACCGATATCTTCTGGATGAATCCGCACATTCGAATCACGTTGAGCACAGCCTCAGAGACGGGTCAGGAAGAGATCTGGACCGTCGAAGGCCTCTCGGTCAACACGATGGAACGTCTGGGCGTCAGTCCCGAAACCGTGCATGTCGGTGATTTCATCGCGATCGTGGGTCATCCATCGACGCGTCTTGAGAACACCGTAGACCCTGTCCGGGTCACATTGGCATCAGGCGATGCGCTGATTCTCGATCCGGAATCCGCTAGTGCGTTCGGATTGACCGGCTCGGATCCGGCTTCGAGTGCGACGGCAAACAATGAAGCGGTCGAAGCGGCCATTCGCGATGCGAACGGAATCTTCCGCGTCTGGACCAATCGCGGCAGTCACTGGTCACAGGATTCCCGGGAGTGGGGCATCAAGGTCCATCCGCTGCGAGAGGAAGCGCGGCTCGCGCAGGAATCATGGGTCCAGGCGAGAGACGATGTCGCACTGAGTTGCACGCCTGCCGGAATGCCTGAAGCGATCATGATGCCGTTTCCTATCGAGTTCATGGAACAGGATGGCGATATGCTTCTACGAATCGAGGAATGGGACAACGTTCGAACGATTCATATGGGAGGCGCCGCCGATCCCGAGAGCCAGCCGCCGAGTCATCTGGGATATTCGGTTGGCAGGTGGGACGGGAATACCCTGATCGTCGAAACCAGCCGGATCAACTATCCGTTTTTTGACGATCGCGGTACGCCCATGAGCGAGGCTGTGGAGATTGTCGAGCGTTTTACGCTAAGCGAAGACGAGACGAATCTCGACTGGACCGCGATTGTGACCGATCCCCTGACTTTCACCGAGCCCGTCGCGATGCCGGAAATGCACTGGGAGTGGATTCCCGGCCAAGAGCTGAAAGACTATAACTGCACCGTTGCGGACGACTAGCCGTCCGCAATTCGTCCGCGAACGTCTGCCGCGAGTGCATCGAAATCGATGTCCCGCTCCGTATCGATTCTTACGGTCTCAGTGAGTTCGTCCTGGCCGAGCGGTTCCTGAGTCCCGAGCTGGAAATCGAGTACATCCACATTAGCCTCCGAGGCGTCGGCGTTCTGAGCCAGGCGCGCCTTGATCCGGCGACGCAGATGCGTCTCCGGTGCCTCGCAGTCCAACAGGACGAATGCGGCGTCCGTTTCTCGAGCCAGCTGCCGAAAGGCATCGCGGTCGGCTCGTCGCAGGAAAGTCGCATCGACGATCACGTCTAGGTCCGTCTCCAGGGTGCTCGCGGCGCAGCTTCGGAGTCTCGCATAAGTCGCCTGGCTCGAATCCGCGACATAGAGTCCGCCACCGACGGCCGAGCCGGTTTTTGCATCCGCGGCGAGTCCATGCAGGCGTTTGCGCTCGAGATCCGAGCGGCAGCGGATCGCCGGAAGCCGCGAGATCAGTTCGTTCGTTATGCTCGTTTTGCCGCTTCCGGACAGGCCGTGCGTGATTGCGAGCAGCGGCTGTCTATTACGACTCGACTCACGCGCATAGCGGAAGTACCGGTCGGCGATCTCGGATATGCCGTCCTTTTCGTCGGGATGCTGCGTTAGCTTGATCTCGGCGACCTTGGCTCTGACGAGCGCGCGATGTACGAGGTAAAGCCTGAATACCGGAAGACCCGTATAGTCTCCGCCGACCTCCAGATATCGGTTCAGGAACTCGTAGGCAAGGCCCGTCTCGCCGCGAGCGTCTAAATCCATGAAGAGAAAAGCGACTTCGTCCAGGATGTCGATACACCGGAATGCGGGCTCGAACTCGAGCGCGTCGAACGCAACGATCCGGTCCTTCCAATAGGCCAGATTCTCCAGATGCAGATCTCCGTGGCATTCTCGTACTGCACCGCTAGCGTGTCGCTCGGCCAGCGCTTGTTTCAGCTCCTCGCATCTTTGCGTCAACCAGGCGCGCAACGCGGCGATATCTTCGCCGTGCGCAGGACTGTCGAGTACCTGCCGGGTCTCGTCGATGTTGGTCATGACGACGTCGACAATCGCTTCGGCGCTGCCGTACTCGTATATCGCCGCCAGCGAGCCGTGGAAATTGGCGATTGATTCCGCGAGCCGAATAATGTCCGCAGCGGGAATACGGGTAGCCGCGAGCCGCTCATCGAGTCTCGCGCCGTCCGCGAACTGCCTGAGCTTCACGGCGTAGTCGAACGCAGGCTCAACGCCGAGAACGGGCTTGTCCGCCGAGCCACCGATGGGTACGACGTCGACGTACAGCTCGGGTGCGAGCCGCCGGTTGAGCCGCAGTTCCTTCTCGCAAAACGCACGGCGTCTCTCCAGCGTGGAGAAATCGACGAACGGTAGCTTGACCGGTTTTTTGAGCTTGTAGACGTACTCCCCCGTCAGAAAAACCCACGAAATGTGTGTTTCGATGAGCCGAACCGACTCGACAGGGTGGTCATAGAACGCCGCGTCGCGGAACGCCCGGATCAGCGCATTTTCCATGCGCCAAGACTACACGACGCAAGGAATCCGATATTCAGGGAAAACCGTTACAAGAATCCCGGGAAACGGAAATTTAGCGGCCCAGTCGAGGCTCAGGTCTTCGAATTCGGGTCAGGGGAATGGGCGCGCGCACCGGATCGACAGCCGCCGACTAGATTCCGGCGCGGTTGTTGTCCTTGACGGCCTTATTGACGACGTTGACCGGCCATTCTCCCTGCAATACCCGCAGTACTTCTCCGGGGGCACCGGCCTGTAATGCCGCCATCGCCGTCTCGCTGTACCACGCGGCATGTGGATTGATGATCACGTTATCGCGATCTCGCAGCGCGTGGACTTCCGGAAGCGGTTCCGGGTCGGTCGTATCCAGAGCGCAACCGGCAATCTGATTGCTGTCGAGTGCCGCGACGAGGGCGTCGGTGTCGATGATAGGTCCACGGGAGCAGTTCACGATCACCGCGGTGTCTTTCATCTGCGCCAGTTGATCTGCGCCGATCATGCCGCGCGTCGCGGGTAACAAAGGCGCATGGATGCAGATGAAGTCCGATTCCGCAAATAGCTGATCCAACTCCACTTTTTCGCCCGGGGCATCGAACTGGCCCGGCTCGACGAAAGGATCCGAATAGAGCACGCGCATGTCGAGACCGGCAGCCGCTTTCGCGACGCGTCTCGCGATGTTGCCGAAGCCGACGAGGCCGCAGGTGCTGCCTGCGATCCGGAACATCGGCTTGCCGGGCGGGACTTCCCAGCGGCCGTCACGAACGAGCCGATCGTAGAACGCGATCTTGCGCCCCATGGTCATGAGCATGGCGACCGTATGTTCTGCGACTTCTTCAACGCAGTAACTCGGATTGTTGGTGACGATAATTCCAGCTTCTGTCGCGGCATCGAGATCGATCGTGTCCACGCCGATGCCGTAGCGGGCAATGATTTTGCATTTCGGCATTTTCCCCATGACGTCGGCCGTGATCGGGCCGCCATAGGTATTGAGCATCGCGTCGCAGTCCTCGGCTTGCGGAAAGAACGCTTCAGGGTCCGTGACCTGTAGCGGAACGACCTCGGCAAGATCGCCGAGGATCTTGTTCTCGACGTCGAGGGAATCCCAGACATAGTCGGTCAAAACGACTTTGGCTTTCTCGGTCACTGTGTACTCCGTTTTGATCTACGACGTCCAGCGGACGATGCCCGCGACGCCGTCGACGGCTACGGTCGAGCCGTCGGGTATGGACGTTGTTGCATCGAGCACGCCGAGAACCATCGGGATGCCGCGCTCGCGCGCAAGGGATGCAAGATGTGAGGTACTGCCGCCGAGTTCGGCGACGACGGCCGAGACCTGTGTCAGCATCTGGCTCAGCGCGGGGCCAGCGACTTTCGTCACGAGCACATCACCCGGGCCGATGCGTGAGATTTCGCACTCGCAGTTAACGACGCACGCTTTGCCCGTGCCCCAGCCGACCCCGGCCGGATGACCGCGCAGCCGTGGCTTCTGCGCCCAGAGTTCACCGAAGTCGGCGATGTCTTCTTCGACGTGCAACGGTCGCGCCTGAAGCATCTTGAAGCCTTCGTCGTCGAGCGACCATTCGACTTCCGCCGCGCCACCGACGACGTCTTCCGCGCGGACGATGTAGTCGGCGAGTTCGATGACCTGTTCCGGCGTCAGGCAGGGTTCTTCCGCTTCGGCGCGCTCGACCTTCTTCGTACCGTGTACGCAGCCGACGCTGTGCGTCTTGCGTCCGGCGACGGTCTCCAGAATCTCTCCGTTGCGAGTAACGCGATAGCGGTCGGGGACGACTTCACCCTGCGCTATCGCCGAGCCGAGGCCGAGCGTCGCGCTGATGGAGACCTCTCCCTCTGCCGTACGACTCAAGCCGCCACCTGAGGCATAGGCGTTGACGAGCGGCTGGATAATGAGGCCCATTGCCGTATCGGCGGGGTCGGCCGCATCATGCGTCGCCATGTAGCGCAGCGCACGCGTTGCCCAGAGCGCGCACCAGCAGGAGCGCACGGCGAGCAGGAATTCGCCTTCGTCCTCGATCCCGAGGAAGCTCTCGAACTGCCCCGCGAAACTCGAGTCAAAGCGGTCTTCGACAAGAGACGAAGAGCGAATCACGCCGAGCGTGCCGTTGCTGACGATTTCGCGCCAGACCTCGAGCAGGGGTTCGACGAGTTCTGTCGTTATCGGTTCGTCGAGGAGGGCAAGTCTTATTGCAAGCGCGTGGCGCCGCGCGTCCATCCCCTCAGTGTGGAAAACGGCGCGAGCGTGATCCTCGAGATCGAGAGCCCGCATTTGCACGCGATAGGCTTCCGCATCGAGCGCGTAGCCCCCGGGGACAGGCAGGCCCGCCTGCCCAAGAGCCGCGAGATTCGCGGCCTTGGGTCCGAAGCGGTCCGGGTCCGTCGCCTCAGGGGCGCTCAGCGGTACGAGGAGCTGGCGCATCCTGATTGACGCTTAAGCTGGTACTAGACCAGCTTGCGGTCTCTCGAGTCCGGCGCGGCGTAACCCGGAATCGGGTCGACAACCGTGATCTGCTCGACCGGGAAGTTCGACACGATCTCGGTGTGATCCGAATGCACGATCAGCATCTCCTCGATGCGTACTCCCCATTCGAACGGAATACCATGCTGCGTCTCGAGCGCGAACGTCATGCCTTCCTGGATCTCGATCGGATGATCGAGCGACCAGATGCGGGATATGACCGGCGGATCGTACTGGGCGAGGCCTAAGCCGTGGCCCCAGAGGTTCGCCGCAGCCTGATCTTCCTCTTCATAGCCCCAGGTTTCCTTCGCCGACGGCCAGACCGACGCGATATCGCGCGTCGTCGCGCCGGGCTTGACCTCGTTGATGGCCTTGTAGAGCCAGTCGAGCGCCGTCGCGTAGATGTCCTTCTGCTTCTGCGAGGGTTCTGCGCCTACACAGTAGGTTCGGTAGTAGCAGGACTTGTAGCCGTTCCAGGTCAGTGCCGCGAGGTCCATGAATACGATGTCGCCCGGCTTGATGATGCGGTCGGAAAAGTTGCGCCAGTTCGGCCAGGTGTTCGGGCCGGACGAGACGATGACGTCCTCGACGTCCTCCATTCCGGGAATGTCGTACAGGAACTTCATGATGTGCGCCGTCACCTGATTCTCGGTAAGGCCGGGCTTCAGGAAATTCATCGTTTCCCAGTGGGCGGCGTCGCCGATCGCGCCGACAATTCGGAAGCATTCCTGCTCGTCGATATTCTTGACGGCGCGAGCCTCCATCATCGGAGTCATTCCGTCAGTCCAGTCGATGCCTTCTTCCTCGAACGCCTTGATGAGATTGATATCGACGAAGTCGATTCCCACTTTTCCGCCAGCGACGTTGGATTTTTTCATCTCTTGCTTGACGGCTTTGACGAACTTGCCGACCTGCTGGGTCGAGGCGGGCCCAGCCGCGCCTTTGATCCAGGCATAGGAGTAGCGAACGTTCTCTTCCGGAATCCAGGGCGAGTGGCGCTTGATCTGCATGCCGATGTCGCCCTGTTCGAACAGTACCGGTGGATCATCGCCGCAAAGCATGGCGTAACGCAGGCCTGGCTTGAGACGGTTCCAGCCGGGCGTCAACGTGCTCGTGACGTAGCGGACGTTCTCGTCGTACATCAGTATCAGTGCGCTGAGCCCCGCAGCCTTCATGCGCTCGCGCGCGCGCTCGAGCCGGTAAGTTCGCATGCGCTCCCAGTTGACGCGCTGCTGCCAGTCAAGTCCGACTAGGCCAAAATTTGCCATGCCTCAATCTCCCTGTTCATCGTTTTCAAGCTCAATAACAAGCGGATCGCAAGACTCGCGCCTCGCATACCCTTATTCGGTGTCCGTGATGGCACCGGCCGCGGCGGTTGGTTGTGTTTGCTCGCCCTGGGCCGACTCTGTACGGCCGTCATTCTACGCCAGCAGTGAAGGTTTAGGAAATACCTGAACAGTCTGTAACCCTTGGTACGCTTGGGAGTCGGCGGCTTTCGTGCTTTTGAAGCCGCGTTTCGAAGCGGGGGCGAGATTTCTAGCCGCTGCGCGCCTGCAATTTTTGATAGAGGTAGGAAACGCCGAGCAGGCTCAGGCCCAAACCCATGAACGAGGCGACCCGAAGCAGTCCCTGCAGGTCCGACATGTCGATCAGGAATAATTTCGCGATCACGATCGCCAGCAGGAGCATCCCGGCCCTATAAATCTCATGACCGTAGCGCCACGTGCCACCGAGGATCGCGGCTACCGCGATAACCATCCATACCGCGCTGTAGGTGTAGAGTTCTCCGGGACTCGCAGGTGGGTTCGCGAAGCTGATCGTCCCTTCCCAGAGGTGTCGAATCTGCACGGATACGAAAACGAAGGCCGCAGCCGCCATAAAGCCGAGAGCGTGCCTCCGGTGTTCGGGATTGTGGAATTTCGCAAACAGGCAGGCGAGCAACACCGGTACCCCGTAGGCTGCGAGCAACGTATTCAGTATCGGTGTGCTGCCGACCGCAGCGGTTACCCAGGGGTCGCTGGTCGCCGTCATCAGCGCGACGTATAAATAGCTGCCCACCGACAATCCGAGCAGAAGATACGAGAAAACCACGTACAGCTTCCGCAGGTTCGAGCTGACGAGGCTGCGCCGGTAATAGACCAGCGACAGCGCGCCGAACAATGCGATATTGATCAGCGCTTCGGCAAACGTGAATTCCTGTTCGAAGACCATGCCGTCGTGGAGAACATAACGAAGCTCTGCCCATACAGTCAGCACGAACAAATGCAGCGCAGCGGCCTCGGTCCAGCGCGCGATGTTTCGATACTTCGTGAGAATTCGAGTTGCAGCCAGCGCGAAGAGCGTTGAGCCGCCATATGTCCATAGCGGCCAGTGGATACTTTCGGAGTACTGGAGCAACCATGGGTTGATCGTCAGCCTCGTGACGACCGCAGCGACGACCAGTTTCATGAGCCAGCTGAGATCGGGCAACTCGAACCGGTTGATAATTAGCGCGATCGATACCGTTTGTGCCGCGAGAGCGAGCGTCAGCGTGGCTGCGTCCAGCATCATTGCTGCCGCGAGTGCCAGGCCGAAGTGACCGCCGACGATCAGCCAGGCGACATGCGAACCAGGATAATCCCTGAGTTGGAATTGCGTGGCGGCCGTGATGTAAGCCAGCGCAAGCAATGCCGACGCTGCACCCCAGTACCAGCTGCTGATCGCGTAAGAAGTTAGTACGTAGCCGCAAGCCAGCAGCAGAACGGGCCCGACTGTCGCCAATGAGCTCCAGACCGCTTTGAAACGCAGGGTCCGGTAGTTCCAGAGCGCAAGCGCGCCGGTAGCGATCGCCGTTGCCAGCAAATACCAGAGAAACGCGGGTTGGGCGTCATCCGCCAACAGCGCGATCGTCCAGCCTTCCTGCGTCTCGACGACCTGCGGGGCGATCCACCCGCAGATCAGCGCAAGCAGGAACAGCCACGGCGACCAGGTCAGGGATTCGCGACTGCGAGCGAGCAGGAAGAAGAGCGCTCCGGGGAGCAGAAACACCCAGGGGGAACGAACGTCCGCCGAATGCATGATCGAGATGCCGAACGCCAGGACGATCAGCGCCTGCGTATAGACAAGGTAACGCTCCGAGAGCGGCTGTAGCTTCAGAAGGGAACGAACGTCGTAGCTTTCCTCATCCAACCGGACAGTGTTGCTGAGAAGCCAGTCGAATGACGGAATCGCCACTACCATGTATGCCAGAACCGTCAGATAGCAGGGTCTGAACGCGTCTGCTCCGCCGTCGGTGAGAGTCAACAGCCACCAGCCCACGGCGCCCGCAACGAATCCCCACCACAGCCAGTCACGGTAGACGTATCTGAGCAGAAACAATGCGCTCGCAGAGACGATCAGCGCGTACGTCAGCGCTATGACGACCTGACCTCCCGCCGTCGATACGAGGATCGGTACCAGGTAGGCGCCCAGAATTCCGAAAGCTGCCAGCGCCGGCCCGTGGATATAGGCCATCGCCATGGTCGCGAGCGCTACCGCGGCCATCATCAGAAACGCGGTGCCGGGATTCAGCAACGCGTACAGGCGCAGACCGGCCAGCAGACTCGCGTACAGCGTAATGCTTCCGGCACCGGCCATCGCGGCGAACGCAGGATGGATCTCGCCCGTCTTCCGCCGCAGGTACTCCGCACCCAGATGCAGCGCGGCGCCCAGCACCAGCCCGCTGATGAAACGTCCCGTCGGTCCGAGCAGTCCCTGCTCGACGGTGTAGCGCACGAGGAAGATACCGGCCAGTGCCAAACAGAATCCGCCGAGCCAGATCATCCAGTTGGCTCTAATGTTCTCCGTTAGCTTGCCGATCAGGCGTGTCGCTTTATCCGAAAGAACTTCGGCGGCAACGAATTCCGCTTCGATGCGTTCTTCCACCGGGCTTTCGGGCTGAGTTTGGACTGAACTTTCTTCGCGAACGTCCGGCTCGCGCATGCGCTCGGACGATCCCGATGAAACTTCCTGCGGCTGGCTGGAGCGATCCCCAAGGACTGCGACGCGAAGGGCACCGATTTCGTCGCGCGCTCCCTGCAGCTCGCGGCGAAGTTTCGACGTCGCGATCAGCGCCACGATCCCGCATACGGATCCGCCAAGTACCGTCAGAACGACGAGTGCGGCAAATCCTGCCATCGAGATCATGTGTCCTGATTGTTCATCGATATAGAATTGACGCCGCCAATCGCGTTAATTATAGCGCTCGCGAAACCTCTACTCTGCCGAGCAGTGCCGTATTGGAAGCGTTGCTTGTCGAGCTCGGAGGTGGGTCTAAACAGTTTGTAACCCTTTGTTCGAGCGGGGATTCGTGGAGCTTGCAGGTTGCGATCCACGGTCGGTCTTGCAAGAATGCAGGCGATTTCGAGGAAAACGGTGCTGCTTGAGTCTGTGTTCAGAGGATCATTAAAGAGATCGATCTACGCTGCGCTGGTCGCGGTTCTGGTGTTGCCGGCCGCAGCGCAAGCTCAGTGGCCGGAACGGCCGATTACGCTGGTCGTCATGTATGCGCCGGGTGGCGGCACCGACACGGTGCTGCGTACGCTGGCTGCCGAGATGGCGGCCATCACCGGCTGGCGTATCAACGTCCAGAACCGGCCCGGGGCGGCGGGCTCGCTGGCGACACGTTACGTAGTGAACCGGCCGGCAGACGGATATACCTGGCTTGGCGCCTCGAGCTTCAATAAATACTCTCGCGTCGGCGGGGGTGGGGACTCCAGGCCGTGGACGGACTGGTACTACATGCAGGCCGCGACCGCGATCGGCAGCTGGGCCGTGCGGCCCGATTCGCCGTTTGAGTCGTTTGGCGATGTGATAGCAGCGGCGAGAGAGCGCCCCGGAGAGATCACGATCTCGACGTCGGGCGCCGGGGGTCAATGGCATGAACTCGCCGCGGTCGTTGCCGATCTGGCCGGCGTAGAACTCAAGTACGTTCCCTACGGCAGCGGTCAGCAAGCAGCCCTGGCCGGGCTCAATGGCGAAGTGGATATCGCCGGCGGCGGCGTCCATGAGCACATTCAGTTCATCGATTCGGGCCAGATGCGTTCGCTGCAGCAATCCAGTGCGACTGAAATAACGACGCCGAGCGGTAAGGTGATGCCGGCACTGGCCGATTTCATTCCCGGCGTACGCGATCGGCTGCCGCCGAACGGGACCTATAACCTGGGAATACGTCGCGATACGCCCTGGGAGATTATTCAGCAGGTCGAGCAGGCGTTTCTCGCTGCGGCTCAGTCGGACGCCTTCCGGGAAATGGTTGATCGCCGACACTTCGTCGCTGACACGATGACGGGCGCAGCAGCCGACCGCCGCGCCGCCGAGCTCGAGACTTTGTCGGCGGCGACCTTCGAGAGGCTTGCGATTCCCGGCGCGCAGAATGCCGAGGAACTAGGTCTTCCGAGCCCTGATGAATTCGACGCGTGGTGGCCACCTGAAGATTATGTGCCGCTACCGCATCCGACACCGTAGACTAAGCCTGACAACGACAACAAAAGCTGCGCTGCGGCTGCTCCGCCTGGCAGTGCTGGCTCTGAACAATGACGGATAACGACCACACGCAAGATGCGGCGCTGCCTTCCGTAACCGAGTTCGGCGGCGAGGAGAATACCGCCGAAAGATCTTCCCCGGCGAAAGATCTCGGTAGCGCAGTGGTGATCGCGATCATCGCTGTTGCCGTCGCCGTCATGTCGTTACGCCTTGACGTCCCCGGCAGCGCGTTCACGGCGCCGGGATTGCTTCCGCTGGTTACGTCATTGAGCCTGTTGCTGATGGCCGTCGCGCTCGGGACCAAGGCGGTTCGAGCGGGCGCAGCGACCGGATTCGTTAGCGCAGTGGGCTCGGCAACTCGGCGGTTTGTCAGCGATACCGAGGGTCGCCGGGCGCTGTTGTTGATCGGAATTGTCGTCGCCTATGTCGTTCTCGTCGGGCAGATCAGTTTCGACTGGCGGATACCCACGCCCGCTTTCGTGTTCCAGATCTCGAGCTACGAAGTCATCTCCATCGTCGTTATCACGACGATAATGAAACTCTTCTGGCGCGCGCCGTTTTGGCGTTGCGCGCTCATCTCGCTGATTTCCGTCGAGGTGCTCGCAGCCATATTCCGCTACGGCTTCGCCATCATCATGCCCGAGTCTTTCTAGTTCACGCGCATGGAAGTCTGGCCACAGGTTCAGGAGCAGCTGCTGTTCATCGCGCAGACGCCCACGCTGTGGGTGGCCTGTCTGGCGGGTGTCACGCTCGGCATTCTCTGGGGCGCGATGCCGGGCCTGTCGACGACCATGGCGATGACGCTGCTGATTGGACTCACGGTCGGTATGTCACAACCCGTCGCTATCATCTTCATGATCGGCGTGTATACGGGCAGCGTTTTCGGTGGAGCGATATCGGCGGTGCTCATCAACATCCCGGGAACGCCCGACGCAGTACCGACGATGATCGAGGGCTATGCGCTTGCCAAACGCGGCGAAGGTGGGCTGGCGCTGGGCACTGCGATCTCTGCTTCGTTTCTCGGCAACTGGGTGGGCATCCTGCTGCTCATTGCGTTCATTCCCGGGGTCCTGTTCTTTGCGCTGCAGTTCCGGTCCTGGGAGATGTTCCTGCTGTCGCTCTGGGGAATCGCCATCTGCGGCTCGATGGCGTCGATGGGCAATCCGCTCAAAGGCTGGATATCCGGATGGCTCGGACTGCTGGTGTCCTTCGTCGGCCTCGACGCGATTCACGGCGTACCGCGCTTCAGCTTCGGCAACTTCAATCTCGAGGACGGCGTGAGCTTTATCCCGGTTCTTATCGGGCTTTTCGGTCTCGCCGAGATCCTTCGTGTTTTACCGCAGAAGTCTCCGCCGACCATTCCTTCCGACGTTGGTCGCGTCCTGCCTTCGTTCGGAGCGCTCGTGAAGTACATTCGTCCGAGTCTGCGATCCGGCCTTATCGGAACGGTTATCGGTGCTATCCCGGGCGCGGGCGCGAATGTTGCGTCTTTTTTCTCCTACGACGTCGGTCGACGGCGAGCGAGCAAGGAAGAGAGAAAGAAGTGGGGCAAAGGCAGTTACGAGGCGATCGTCTGTTCGGAAGTAGCCAATAACGCGAACGTCGGTGGCTCGATGCTGCCAACGCTGGCGCTCGGAATTCCGGGAAATGCGGCAGCCGCAGCGGTACTTGCGGCGCTCGAACTCAAGAATGTCGTCGTCGGGCCGCTGATACAGACTGAAAACCCCGGCTTGATCTTCTACATCTATATAGGACTCATCGTCGCCAATTTCTTCATGTACGGTATGGCAATTGCGCTGCTCAAGCCCTGCGTCAAACTGTTCAGCCTGCCGAAATCATTGCTGATGCCGCTGATTCTGCCGATTTGCGTGCTCGGGGCGTTTGCCGTGAATCTGAACTACTTCGATGTCTACGTCATGTTGATCTCGGGGCTGGTGGGCTATGTACTGCACCTGCTCGGGTTCCCGCTTGCGCCTATCGTTCTCGCCGTGATTCTCGGGCCGCTCGCCGACGAAAATCTCCGTCGCGCGCTGCTCGTTTTCGAGGACGTCGGCGTCTGGAACGTTCTCTGGGATCGCAAGCTCGGTACGGTACTGCTGATCGTGGTGCTCTATACCTTTTACGACGGTATCTTCAAACGCGGAAAAACCACAAGTTAGGAAGCTATGACAAAACAAACATTGGACGGTATCGGCCTCGCGATCGTCGGTTGCGGCACTATCGGTCGTATTCGGGCGCGAATAGCGCGTGACTATCCCGGTGTCGAGTGGCTGGGACTCTGTGACCTTAACGAAGAGTACGGCCTCAAGCTCAAAGAGGATGCGCGCGCGGATTTCTTTACGACCGACGTCCGCGAACTGCTGGATCGCCCCGAAGTCAATGCCGTCATGGTATTGACCGACGAGAACAACCATACCGAGCCGGCACTGCTCGGCGCGGAACGCGGTTTCAAAATGTTCATCGAGAAACCGCTCGCGACCGACCCGCGCGAGTCAGCGCAGATATTGAAGGCCATCGAGGACAATGGTATCGACGCCTGTATCGCCTATACGCAGCGGTTTCGGCGTCGCTTTCTCACGATCAAGGAACGATTGGCGCAGGGGCAAATCGGCGAGGTTCACTCGGTCATCACGCGGGCGTTCATGAACCGCATGGTGCCGATTGCAACAATAGAGAAGACAACAAATCGCAAGAATCTTACGCCGATGGTCGTCTCGGGGACGCACAGCTTCGATATGTCGATGTGGCTCATGGAGGGGAAGAATCCGGTGTCGGTCTATGCTCGCTCGACTGTCAAAGCGCTGGCGGATCTCGACACCAAGGACTCGACCTTCGGACTGTTCACGATGGACGACGGTACGATATTCTCGATGAATATCAGCTGGGGGCTACCTGTCGTCTGGCCGGGGGCGGTCTATGGAATCGAGATCGGCATCGTGGGCACGAAAGGCGTTATCGACGTCGAGGACACTCATCGCGATCTCGTTCTTGCGACGGAAGAGAAGCTACCCGCGGGGTATTCGACGCGTGGCTTCGGGCCTCCGATGGAACGCCATGTCGATTTTCTTACGAGCTATCCGCCCGGCGATATCTGGAACGATCAATTCTGGGGGCCGATGAAAGAAGAAACGATCTCCTGGTTTACTCGCATCATGATGGGTGTCGACACGCCGCACGCGTCTGCTCACGACGGCCATAGAAACCTGCTGCTGACCATGGCGATGGATCGCTCGGCAAAGCTCGAAAAGGAAATCCCGCTGCCGATCCGTCCCGAGGACTTCGATGACTAAGCAGTCAGGCATTCTCGGTGTCGGGCAGATCTCGCGTACC
This sequence comes from Rhodospirillaceae bacterium, assembly GCA_024638465.1. Taxonomy (GTDB): domain Bacteria; phylum Pseudomonadota; class Gammaproteobacteria; order Steroidobacterales; family Rariloculaceae; genus SMWC01. The sequence continues at coordinate 72,184 of JAHEKF010000005.1, forward strand.
GTGAGCGACATCGAGAGTGCTGAAACCTGGTACAGGGACGCCGTCGGACTGGCGCACCTCTTCACTTTCAACACGCTCGCTTTCTTCGATATCAACGGTATTCGGCTGATGTTGTCTCAGGAAGATCAGCTGCAGCCAGCCGAATCGATCATCTATCTTCGGGTCGGAGATATCCACGCAGCGCATCAACAGATGCAAAGCCGGGGAATTGCTTTTACGCAACCGCCGCACGTAATTCACCGGCACGACAACGGCTCCGAGGAATGGATGGCGTTCTTCGACGATCCCGACGGCCGGCCGCTCGCGATTATGGCGACGGTGGTACCGCCGAACGCGCACTAAGTTATTCCTGGCCTCGGCTCGCCGAGCGCCGCAAATTCACTCGTCACGCGTGAACGGTACAAAACGCACGGGTATGGTGTCAGTTCGGCTGATCTCGCCGGCGGCATCTTTCTGTACCACTTGAAGTGACTGAAATGCCGCGACCGGGCCGACCGGAATAACGAGCCGTCCGCCCGGCCGCAACTGCGCAATGAGCGGCTCGGGAATCTCCTCGGGAGCGGCCGTTACGATGATCGCGTCGAAGGGCGCGAATTCCGGTATTCCGCGGTAGCCGTCGCCGATCTGCGTCGTGACGTTCTCGTAGCCCAGGCGCTCGAGTGTTGCCGCCGCCTGCTGTCCAAGGGACTCGACGATCTCGATCGTGTAAACGTGTTCGACGATCTCGGCGAGCACCGCCGCCTGGTATCCGGAGCCGGTTCCGACCTCGAGTACCCGCGAGTCTCGGTCGACCTGGGCGAGGTCGGTCATTAGCGCCACGATGAAAGGCTGCGAGATCGTTTGCCCTTCGCCGATTGGAAGCGGTCGATTGATATACGCAAGGTGCCGTCGTTCCAGCGGTACGAACTCGTGGCGCGGTACCTCAAGGACCGCCGCGATCACAGCCGGTGCCAGCGACGCGCGGCCCGTGTAATCAGCCGTGTCACGGACTTCGCGCTCGATCTCCGCCACCATTTGCTGCCTGAGCTCGTCGAACGAGGGTTGAGAGCAGGCCGGAACTGCTGCGAGCGCAAGGAGCATTCCTGCGCAAAGTTTCATGGCTGCCATCTTACCGCGATCTGCGCATGGCCCAGTAGAACGGCAATCCCGCGAGTACGGTCAGTATTCCGACTCCCGCCTCATATGGCTGACGTTGCACCATGAAGACGGCCGCAGTCGTAACGAAGACCACGAAGATACCGGGAATCCAGGGGTAACCGGGGACGGGTACGCGGTCCGGGCCTTCCTTAGCGCGTAGCCAGATCAGGCTGCCGACGGTTACCGCCGCGGATAGCCCGAGCGTGAAGCCGATGTAACTTAGCAACTCCCGCAAATCCGCAATCCAGACGACAATGATTGCGAGCGTTATCTGCAGGCCGACGGCAGCGGTAGGAACATCGTTGGTTGTCACGAGCCACTTTGGAAACAACCCGTCGTCAGCCATGCGGGCGTATACGCGTGGACCAATCATGACCATTGCTGAGACGGAGGTCAGCAATCCTAGCGAGATCATGACGGAGACGAGATAGCTGAGTTCGCGTCCTCCGATCGCAGCCGCAGCAATCGCGGCGACTTCCGGCTGACCGGCGAGATTTTCTGCGTCAGTCGAAAATAGGAAGATGGCATTTAGCGCAAGATAGAGGATCGTGACGAGCCCTGTTGCCATCCAGAGTGAGCGATGAAGATTGCGCTCCGGCTCGCGAATCTCGCTTGCGATGTACACCGCGGCATTCCATCCCGAGTAGGCAAACGATATCCAGATGAGGGTGACCGCGAATGCGCTGATCTCCACTTCGGCGAGCGAGCCCGCCGAAGTCGCGCCCCATTGTATCGCCGGGCTACCAAAGCCAATGGCGATGAATCCAACGATGACGATCAACATTAGAGCAACAGCGCCGTTCTGAAGCGCGACACCGGCATTCAGGTTGAGCCCGTGCAACGCGCCGATTGCGAGAAGTGCGAGCGTGCCCATCCACTCGTGCGAGATCGCGTCACCAAAAGGGACCGCCAGATAGGCTGCCATCGCCAACGCTGCGGCCGCAATCGGTACCGTGAATCCGACCAGTAACGAGACCCATCCGGCCAGGAAGCCGGCCAGCGGATGCACGAGCTGGCCTAGGAACGTGTATTCGCCGCCGGATTCAGGAATGCGGCGGGCGAGCGCGCCGTAACTTAACGCGCCGAACATGGCGAGAATGCCGCCAACGAACCAGGCGAGCAGTACGGCATGTTGCGACCGGAGGTCCGCAAGCGAGAATCCGGACGTCGTAAAGGCTCCCGTACCGATCATGTTGCCGACCACTATTGCTGACGCTGTTAGCAAGCTCAGCCGGCGGCGAGGTTGGGACATGAATGGAGTGCTGAAGCGTTACGGCCGGCGGAAAATCGCCAGGTAGTTTTCGGTCAGGTCGAGGTTCGCCTCTTCTATAAGCGTGAAGCCCGCCGCTTCTATTTCGGCGATGGCTTCGGTCTTACCGAGTCGCAGGTGATTCATTCTCCCCGCCGGCGTAACGCCAGGAATCCTGTCATAGTCGAGCACGACCCAGCGACCGCCCGGTTTCAACGCTCGATAGATACTCGCGAGCGATGATTGCGGGTATTCGAAATGATGATAGGTGTCGCTTGAGAATGCTAAATCGATCGATCCCTCCGGTAGGCCGACGGATCGCTCCCCGCCTAGTACGACGTGAACGTTGTCGAGTCCTTCGGCGGCGACTTTATCGTTCAGGTAGTCGATCCAGTTGGGTGCTATCTCGACAGCATAGACTCGACCTTCCGGTCCAACGGCTGTTGCCATGAGTTCGATGTAGAAACCCGAACCCGCGCCGACGTCTGCCACCATCATGCCGCGTTCGATATTCATTGCTTCGAGGACATCGTGACGACGTGAGAATACTTCGCGATTTTCGTTCTCGAACATCGACGTAGATCTTCCAGTATCGAGACGCGAGTCTGTGAAGCGTTCGTTGATGCCTTCTGAAACGCTTTGATCCTGTGCCGAGACCGTCAGTACAAAAACGGCAAGCGGCACGCCAATCCACACTCTGCAGCCAAAAGGGAAATGTCGCATCGTCATTCCTCGACCATGTCGCCTCGTATCACAATACTCTAGCCCAACGTTGTGCGTCTGAACGTAGGTGATTGTCGCATGATGACGGTCCGGAACACCGCTTCTGGAATATACTGACCCGTCATCCCTAGGAGATATCTGAAATGCGAATAGCTGCTTTAGCCGCGATTGTGGGATCGGTTCTTACCGGGACCACGCTGGCCCAGATGATGCCTACGATCGACGAGTCAGCGAGCGTGGCGGAGCAGTGGGATCAGCGCTACGGAATGGAGCGCTATATCTACGGGACGGAGCCCGTGGAGTTTCTGGTCGAACAGATCGATCGGTTACCGAGGGGCAGAGCCCTTTGTCTTGCGGCGGGCGAGGGACGAAATGCGGTCTGGCTCGCGCAGCAGGGCTACGAGGTTACGGCCGCCGGGATGCAGCTCAGGGTCTATTTGATCGCGATCGGGTTCAACGGCGACCCGCAACCGCCGGTTACCGGTATCGGCGGTGCGCAGAAGAAGAACTCGTAGACACCGTCTTCGGCGCAGTCGTCGGCGAGTTCGTCGACGACGAATATCTCGCCCATCGTGATGCCGATCATCGGGATCACCACCCAGTGCCACGGCTGCTGCGCGTCCGTTGTCTCATTCGGTCGAACTTCGCAACCCCAGGTGTCGCAACAGATCGCCGCGATCTCTTTCTCGTAGATCCACTCGGCGGTCTCGAAAGCCAGGCCCGGTGCGTCACCGCCTGCATAACCGCCCCAGTCGCCGGCGCGCTGGCGCTGCCCTAACATGCCGGTACGGACGATGACGAAGTCGCCGCGTCTGACTTCGACGCCCTGCGCCTCGGCGGTTTCGTTGAGGTCGGCGTTCGTGATCGCCATGCCGTCGTCGAGCGATTCCACGCCCGCGTGTTTGGCGACATCCAGAAGGATTCCGCGTCCCGCCATTCGATCTTTTACTTTCTCGATACCATTCTTCTGCGCACCGTTGGTATCGACCAGCCGCGCATCGTAGCCGTTCCACATTTTGTCATCGTAAAAGATGTGGCCGAGTGCGTCCCACTGCGTTCCGCACTGCAAGGGCAGCGAAACCATGTCATCCGCATAGCGGAATTTTCCGTCGTCCTGGTTTCCGGCAACGGCGTCGGTCCCGGTAGCGAGCATGGTATGAATCGGATTGAATCGATTGCCCCAGAGAGCGCGTTGCGGACCGTTCTTATCGAAGTTCAGTCCAAGCGAAAACTGCTTGCCGCGTCGGATGAGCTTTGCTGCCGCGATGACGTCTTCGGGAGTGATGAAGTTGAGGGTTCCCGCTTCGTCATCGGGGCCCCAGCGGCCCCAGTTCTTACATTTCTCCGCGGTCTCGCGGAGAATCTTCATGTCGAGTTTGCCCTCGCTATAGTGTCGCGGCATTGTGTCTCCCTTCAGGCAGTCGTTAGGATTGCTGTTTTCGGCATTACGGTCGATGACCGCCGGCTTGTCAACTGTAATCCGGAGCCAGGATTGCGAAGGAGTATCGAACAATGAGCGCCGACGACGGGTCAGCTCTGAGAACACCCTCAATGCGTCTCGATGGGCTCGTTGCCGTGGTAAGCGGAGCGGGGCGCGGACTCGGGCGGGCCTGCGCTTTTGCTCTGGCGGAAGCCGGCGCCGATGTCGTTCTCGTCAGCCGGACTCAGGCTGAACTCGAAGACGTCGCGGAATCTATCCGAGCCGCGGGTGGCTCCGCTTCGCCGCTGCTCTGCGACGTCACGCTCACGGACCAGATTTCAGAGACTATCGGTGCTCTCGAGCGAATCGATATTCTCGTCAACGTTGCCGGCACGAACTTTCCGGAGCCGCTTGCGGTCGTTACCGAGGAACACTTCGATCGTACGATGGCGCTGAATGTCAAAGCGACATTCATGGTGTCCCAAGTTGCGGCGCAGAAGATGGAAACGAGCGGCCGCGGCGGGTCGATCATCAATGTGTCATCCCAGATGGGGCACGTCGGCGCGCCCAACCGCACGGTATATTGCGCGTCCAAGCACGCGGTCGAAGGCATGACGAAAGCGATGGCCGTCGAACTCGCGCCGAAGAAGATACGCGTCAACTCAATTGGTCCGACATTCATTCTTACGCCGATGACCGAGCCTTTTTTCGAAGACAAGGCGTTTCGCGAGGATACGCTTCGCAGAATTCCGCGCGGTAAAGTCGGGCAGCCTGAAGACGTTATGGGCGCGGTTGTCTTTCTCGCATCGCCGGCAGCAGATCTGATTACCGGAGCGGCTCTCCTCATCGACGGCGGCTGGACTGCCTGGTAGCCGATAGGCGCGCGATGTCGCCCGTAAAGCAGGTGCTTATCGGCGTACTTTTGGGCCGCGCGTGTTTCCGCGGAAACAATTTCTAGAAATTACTTTAACTTCCGTGGCTAACCGGGTCAGTACAGCTTCTGGTCGAAAGCGGACATCCTGACTGAGTCTAAATCGCTGTTCCCTGACGTCTGCTATTGAGAAAAACTGCGGTCATTGGAGCTTTCGAGCCAGCCGGTTTCACTCTGCGATAAGACCTTCGGATGTGTGGAGCTGAACGGTGAGAATAACCGGTGCCCTGAGGCATTGTGGGTGGTGGCCTTCACACTTCAGGCTTTAAGGTTAAGATATCGCCTCGAGGAGCTTCCGATGCCGTTTATACGACTAGTTATTCTGGCCTCGACCCTGTGGTTCTGCGAATCCGCTGTTGCGCAGAGGTGGATTCCGTATACGAGCGCGACAGACGGATTTCGTATCATGGCCCCCGGCGAGTTCGTGGTTGAGGAAATCGACTTCGAGACCGAATACGGTATCGTGGTCCCCGCGCGAATCTTCAGTCACGAGAACGACGCCGGTCGGTATTCCGTGACTATCGTGGATTACCGTGATGCGCAGCGACTTCATGACGAGCGCCTCCGGGAGATTGGCGCCATATATCAGCCGATTTATTCGCAAGTAGACGTACGCGGTTCAATTGCCTATGCGGCGAAGAAAATCCGTGACAGAGCCAGTACGATCGATTACGACGCGTACCACTATATCGGTCGCATCGAAGGCCACCAACTACAGACGACAAACCCGGATCAGACTCGAACCTTTGCCGGACTCTATCTGTATGAGAGTCGTCTATACGTTATCGATGCGACGGTCTCGCCGGATATCGCCCCGCCGGGAATGTTTCAACAATCTCTCGAGTTTATCGATGAAGATGGAGCGGTAATCACTTTTCGGAACTTTCCCGAAGATCGTAAAGTCTCGGGGCCCTTTACGCGGTTGCCGTAGACAGTTATTAGAGCCTCACCATGCAACTGAAGTTCATATGTCTTGTTTCGGTCGTGGCCTACGCCGTCTCGTTCTCCGCCTGGGCGCAAAACGACAGCGGGAATATTGAATCGAGAAAACCGCTCAACGACACCGAATTGGTATTTTCGAGTCTGGAATACGATCAGACGAATCGTGGGACTATCGATATCAATGGCTACGATCGCCATTTTTCCGTTACGTTTCCCGCGTCGTATAACAACGACGCAGCGTATCCGGTTGTTCTGTTTTTTCATGGCTGCATGTGTCGTCCAGATTTCACCGAAGATGCCATATTGAGCTATCTGGATTGGGCGCCAAGATTGGAATCGTATAAAGACGATTTCATTACCATCAAGATGTCTGCCTTTTCAGAAAAGAAACCGGAAATTCCCCAAGGGGTTGAAGACGGTGGGGCGCGTGGCATGTGGCTCTGGCATGAAGGATTAGAGTCAGAACGTGACGATTATGTGTTCGTAGATACGTTGCTCGAAGAGTTACAGTCGTCGTCTGATATCAACATCGATCGGGAAAACATCTTTGGGGTCGGTCATTCATCAGGGGCGATTTTTTTGATCTCGTACGTATTAGGTGGCCCGACTGATCTAACCGATGTCAGCATCAATGACACCTATAGCTT
>JAHEKF010000038.1 GCA_024638465.1 Rhodospirillaceae bacterium
CGACTGATTCTCAGCGGGCGTCATAGCGATAAATACGATACTGAAATCCCGTGCGAATCGCTTTACTAGAAGACGATATTGACCAGGCTGCTCTGCTTATGGAGTGGCTTTGCACCGCTGGTCACACCGTCGCGCATCAAGCGGATGCGGATTCCTTTCTGCGGGCCGCGCAGCGGGAAACTTGCGACCTCTACATCCTCGATTGGGTTCTGCCCGAGGGATCCGGAATCGGTGTGCTCAAGCGCTTACGCGCGCGCGAACCGGATGGTGCGCCAGTACTGTTCGTTACGGTACGTGACGACGAATCCAGTATCGTCGAAGCGTTACAAAGTGGTGCTGATGACTACATGATCAAGCCGATCCGGCGCGCGGAGACCCTCGCGCGCGTGCACGCGGTAGTTCGGCGAAGACTCAAACCGGTTAGCGATACGCTAACGGTAGCTCCTTACGAATTCGATCTGGAGCAGCACGCACTCTCCATGAACGGTGAACCGCTGAAGTTGACGACGCGGGAATTTGACCTCGCGTTGTTTCTATTCAAGAGGATAGGTCAAATCGTATCGAGAGCGCATTTGCTCGAATCAGTTTGGGGTAGCAGGCATTCCGCGATGGACACGCGCACGGTCGATACCCATATCAGCCGTCTTCGAAACAAGCTACGTCTGAAAGATTCCGATGACTGGAAGCTAACGTCGATCTATCAGCACGGATATCGCTTGGAGCACTCGGAGAAGGGGCAGTCATCGGAAGTTAGTCAAGCTCAGGTACAAGGATAACGTCATGCCAAGAAATGCATCGTTGCGATCTGGTCAAGATAGTCAGCAGGACGCGGTTACATCGACAGATGATGTCGACAAGATCAGAGATATTATTTTCGGAACCCAAATGCGGGAGTACTCGACGCGCCTGGCGCAGCTCGAGGAAAGCGTCGGAAAAAAAATTGACAAGCTTTCCAGCGATATAGACAAGCGGTTCGAGCAGCTCGTTCAGCGCTTGTCCTCTGAGAAAACCGAGCGCAAGGACGCGATCGTGACGATGCGTGGTCAGGTTCGGGAAGTCGAGAAGCAGCTCAAGGCGAAAATTGCGGAGACGGACGGCCGCGTATCGGCGGAAGTCGAAGAAGTCCACGGCGCGCTCGATGAGGGGCATAAGGATTTTTCGTCACTCATCGACAAGGCGCGAACCGAATTGACCAAGAGCTTCGCAGCGGAAGTCACGAAGCTGGAGCGGCAAAAAGCAGGCTCCAAGGATCTCGCGCAACTCTTCACCGAGATGGCGCGAGCCCTGAAACAAGACTCCAAGTAACCGGCCGACCTCAATCTTGTGAACCCGAACAGGCTCGAGGAGCTCCGTGACATTCTTCTCCGGCCTGACCAGGAGAAGCTTGACGAGCTGCGAGCGCGAATTGAAGAAACCGAGCAGCGCGCTGTCGATATTGCGGAGGTGCTGCCGGAATCCGTTACTACAAGCTTCGCTCGGGACTCGCGCCTGACGCAGGCGTTGCGGTCGCCGCTGCGGCAGTGTGTATCCGAGTCGGTTCGGGAAGATCCCGAAGAGTACGCGGATGCGCTGTTCCCGATCATGGGCCCCGCTATCCGCCGCGCCGTCGCGGAAGCCTTCAAAGCGTGGATACAACAGGCCAATCAAGCGCTCGAGCAGAACTTCTCGCCGCGCAACCTCAAGTGGCGGTTCGAAGCCTGGCGCGCGGGCGTTCCATACGGAGAGTACGTCCTGCAGCGCACGCTGGCTTACCGTGTAGAAGATGTTTACCTCGTACATTCTGCAAGCGGCTTGCTTATCGGGCACGTCACAGATAACGACAGAGTCGCCAAGGACGAAGATGCGGTTTCGGCCATGTTTACGGCGATCCAGGACTTCGTCAAAGACAGTTTTGCTCGTGAGCAATCGGGAGAGCTCACGACGGCCGAGCTGGGTGAGCTGACGCTCTGGGCTGTGCACGGTCCCACGGCGACGATTATCGCGGTCATTCGCGGCGTGCCACCTGCAGCACTGCGTGTCGAGCTGGAGCGTACGCTGGAGCTTATCGAGACGCAGCATAGTCAGGCGTTGCGGGAATATTCCGGAGATCGCGAATCGATGCTCCATCTCGAACCCGACCTCCGGTCCTGTTTGCTGGTGTCCCTCAATGACCCGGTCGAACGAGAGCCGGGTCCGCGTCCGTCACCAGCTGTGATTCTCCTGGCACTGATCGCGGTTGGCGCCGTACTCTGGTTTGGCTACGGATTCTGGATGCAAAACCGGGTCACCAGCGTGGCCGATGCGTTCGACGCTACGCCAGGCGTCGTCGTTACGCGGCTCGAACGAGACGGGCGAACGCTCTTCGTGCGTGGACTGCGCGATCCTCTGGCTCCCGAACCGTCCGAGATCGTGGCGACTGCCGGATGGAGCGGCGAGCTGGACGGCGAATTCATGCCTTTCCTGTCGCTCGAAGACGAACTCGTTCTCGAGCGCGCACGCGTGGCCCTGGAACCGCCGAGTAGTGTGAGCATGCAGATCGAGGCTGGCATGTTGACGATTCAGGGTAGTGCCACATCCGCATGGATCGGCGAACTGGAGTCTTCTGTCGCCGCGGTACCGGGTCTCGCCGGTATGGATTACTCTGAAGTTTCGATCGTCGACGTTACGACGCTGCAGCAGTTGCGCGAGGTCATCGGTCCGCCCGCATCGGTCGAACTGTCGCTCGAAGATTCACGTCTCGCTATCTACGGGGAGGCGCCGAAGGCCTGGCTTGACGCGCTACCCGCAGCGAACGAATTGCCCGGAGTCGAATCGATCGACTACTCCGCGGTCGCATTGAGCGAGCTGCGAGCGATGGAAACGATCGCCAGCGAGATCAACGCGACCACGATGAGCACCGAATCGGGTCAGACCACCATTGCGGAAAGCGAGAGCGAAAAGATCGCGGAGGTTGCGCGCGCGGTACGTGAATATGCCGCGCTCGCGACGCTGATCGATCTCGATCCGCGTATCGTGATTACAGGCCACTCCGACGATTCTGGCACAGAGGCCTTTAATATCGCCATCGAGCGACAGCGTGCAGAGAGCGTCGCTGACGCGCTCCTTGTGGCGGGCATCGAATCGCAGTGGATCGCGACGCGAAGTCAACTCGAAGCGCAGGCGCCGGGAGCTCGCGCACCGCAGGTAACGCTGCGGCTGGAGGCCTTGGCCAGTAGCGAACCCAACGGTCAGGACTAGGCGGTGCGTACCGCCAAAGTCTGCATCATCGGCGATTTTGCCGTTGGCAAGACCAGTACCGTCGCGCGTTTCGCCAAGAACGAATTCTCTCCGAAATATCTGACGACCGTAGGCGTCAAGATCGATACCAAGGAGATCGAGACCAGCCGCGGCCGTATGAAACTCATCATCTGGGACGTTGCCGGTACGGACAGGCTGGCGGAGATTGAGTTCGCATATCTGCGGGGCAGTGCGGGCATCATTATCGTTGCCGACGGCACGCGAGCCCCTACTGTAGACAGCGCGCTCAGATTGAAAGCCGATGTTTTCGATCAGTACGGAAAACTCCCGATTGTTGCAATGCTTAACAAATCGGACCTTTCGCAGCTCTGGGAGATCGACGACGATATCCTGGCGACTTCGAAGGCGGAAGGCCTGGACTGGATCCGTTGCAGTGCCAAGAGCGGCGACAATGTTGCGAAGGCTATCGAAGCGCTTGCGGAAGCGATCATGAGTTTATCGGCAGACCCGACGTGACATTGCCAAAAAGAGTTTCAGACTTTCTCCGAGACCGTGTTCTGGAATACCGGAACCCCTGTTGTCTGCGCGTCGCGGCCGACAATCTGTTGCTCGAGATCTGGGGTGAACCAGCGAAATACGGGCTCGATGATCTCGAGGTCGGAGACGATGTTTCGGCTGCGATGCCGTTATTGAGCGACTATGAATTTAACGAATACGTAGAGTTGCCATTTGTGCGCGACGCGGTCGGGCATGCCTTCCATGTGCACCTGATCCCCGAAAGTGACGCTTGTTTCGTTTTGCTTCTCGATGCAACCGAAGAGATTCGGGAGCGCGAGCGTTATCAGCAGACAGCGAACGAAGTCCGTTTGCTCCTGGACAAGGAGCGTCGACTCATTGCGGAGTTGGTCGACGCTCAGGCGGAGCTGGCCGTTCGTCGCAAAGAAGCAGAGGACGAGAGCCGCCGCCGGGGCGAATACATCGCGACCATGTCGCATGAGTTTCGGACTCCGCTCACTGCTATTCTCGCCCACGCCGAGCGGCTCGTGGCAGATTCGGCAATAGCGGATGACGACAGGAAGCAGCTCGGCCGCGCCATTCAGCGCGTCTCGCAGCAACTGGTCTGGCTTGTCGACAATTTGTTGACCAGAGCGCGGCTCGAGGCCGACAGCTATGCGATCCATCGCTCGGTTACCGACACGCGAGCGCTCGTCGACGATCTCTGTCTCGTATTCGCGCCCTTGGCCGCCGACAAGGAACTCTCTTTTGCCGCGCGCGTTGCCGAGAATGTGCCGGAGTTCGTGATGCTCGACGATCTGCACTTTCGTCAGGTGCTCGTTAACCTTCTGGGTAACGCGATCAAATATACCTTCGAGGGATCCGTAGAGGTGGAGATCCGATTTGACGACGAGCGGCTGATAGCCACTGTGGCCGACACTGGTCCGGGGCTGGCCGAGGAGGAACGCAACGCGCTATTCATGCCATTCAACCGCGGCCGCGAAGAGCCGCGCTCTCCCGGCGCGGGGCTTGGTCTGGGAATAACACGCCAGCTTGTCGAGGCGATGGATGGCACCCTGACGGTGGAGTCCGGGCAGGGCACCGGCACCCGGATGACGGTGGAGCTCGGCGCAGCGTCTGCGGATTCGGTTTCCGAAGCAGCGGCCCCGCTGGCTACCGATCTCATCGTGATTGGCGAAGACGATCCCGATATCGTGGACCTGCTGGAGGTTCGATTGGCGGAGGCCGGCTACCGTGTCCACAGCGTCAGCGACGGCAAAGCGCTGGTGGACGCCGTGCTGAAGCTCGATCCCAGCCTGGCGATAGTCGATGTCAACATGCCGGGTCTCGATGGACCCGCGGCGGCGCGCAAGCTCAGGGAGTCCGGATTTCATGCGCCGATCCTGGCGTTATCCGGCGCCGGCCGCCGCCGCGATATCGAGTATGCGCTTTCGTCAGGGTGTACGGAGTTTCTCAGAAAGCCGCCTCACCTCGGGACGTTGAAACGACTGATCCAGCAGTTGATTCTTTCGGGCCGAGCCGATGGTTACCCGGATTCCATACCGGCAAGTAAACAAATGTAACGGGGCCGCAGTGCCAACGCCTCGTCCTTCTAAGATTGAGCCTAAAGCGTTCGCCCGCGCCCGGGCAGGCGCGGAAAAAGAAGGAGTCCACTCACTATGGCGGTTGGAAGACATACGGAAATCTCTAGCTCGTCGAATATCAGTCTCGACGACGCTTTGGATAAAAGCATCAATGAGGCTACCACGAAGCTACAGAACGTGAGCAGTTTATGGGGATCTAATTCGGAACAACCCGGCGAGAAAGCCACGGTAAAAGAGTATCGTGTCCGTATCGAGGTGACTTTCTTACTGAACGACCAGGAGTAATAAATATGGATCTGCTTGGAACATTGCTCGGCTCCGCTAGCGGCGGCTCGATCGAGAAGGCAGCGAGTCAGCTCGGCCTGGGCTCCGCCGACGCGCAGGGGCTGCTCAAGCGACTGGTACCCGCGCTTGCCGGGGGGCTCAAGCGTAATGCGGCTTCCGAACAGGGGTCGCAAGAGCTGGCGCGGGCGCTGTCGAACGGGAACCATCAGCGTTACCTCGATGATCCTGATGCGTTGAAGAGCGAGAAGACCAGGTCTGACGGCAACGCGATACTTGGACATCTGTTCGGCAGCAAGGACGTTAGCCGCGACGTCGCGCAGCGCGCTTCGGCGGAGACGGGCATTGACGTTGGCATCATCAAGAAGTTTCTGCCATTGGCGGCGGCGGCCACGATGGGCGCCGTTAGCAAAAATACGTCCGGTGGTGCCGACCTTGCCGGGAAAGGCGCTGACGGCATACTTGGCAAATTGAGCGGACTGCTGGATGCAAACGACGACGGCAGCATCGCGGACGACTTGCTGTCGCTCGGAAAGAAGCTGTTTTGAGATTCGCCCGCACAAAGATCCTCCAGAAGAAGACCCGGGTACCGCACTAAAACCGCAGTCTCGCCATGACGAACTCTACCGAATCTACGAACTCAGACAGCGAGATCGCGCGTGCTCCCGAGAACGAGCGCAAAACCGGGCGGTCGGGCAAATTCACTCTGATTATCGTCGTCCTCGCTACAGTGGCGGTTACGCTCGGCGGAGTCTGGATTGTTCGAACCTATCTGTTTCCCCGCGCTTTCGATCCAGTCGAGTTATCCGAGCGGGAACAGGCAGTCCTCGACGTGAAACTGGATCGGCTCGGAGTCGTTGGCGGGTCGACGCCTGCCCAGGCGCCGAATGAACCGGCTCCGCTGGAGCCGGAGCCCTACGTAGAAGACGACTCGCAACGCGTAGTCTCCTTCAGCGAAAAGGAGCTGAACGGCCTGCTAGCCAATAACACCAATCTGGCATCCCGGCTGGCAATTGACCTGTCCGATAACCTGGCAAGCGCCAGGCTGTTGATTCCGATGGAGGAGGGCTTCCCGGTGGTTGGCGGGAAGACGATCCGGATCGACGCGGGGCTGGAACTCGCGTTTCAGAACGACCGTCCTGTCGTCGCGCTACGCGGCGTTAGCGTCATGGGTGTTCCCGTTCCGGATGCCTGGCTAGGGAATCTGCGAAATGTCGATCTGGTGCAGGAATTCGGCGGCGACCGAGGATTCTGGAACAGTTTCGCTGCCGGAATCGAATCGCTTGAACTCAGCGATGGCGAACTCAGGCTTCGCCTCAGACGCTAGCAAACCTACTTGTAAACATTTGTAACCGAGTCCGGCGACACGCCGCTGACCCGGGAAAATCTACGCACACCTATTTCAGGAGAACTGTTTTGAGAACTCGAACTAAAGTCGTGGCCATTACTGTGCTCACGATGGCCGCAAGCGCCGGATTCGCACAAGACGAAGAAGGCTTCTCCGGTCGCGTTGCGCTCGGCTATCTGGCTACCAGCGGTAATACGGAGAACGATAGTCTCAATTCGAACTTCGGACTTTGGTGGAACTACGACCCATGGAGCCACTCGCTACTCGGACGGGCAATCCGGTCCAGTACGTCAGGCATCACAACGGCGGAAGCGTATAGCCTGGCCTGGAAGAGCAATTACGCGATCAATGACACCGACTACCTTTTTGGCACGGTCGCATGGGACAAAGACGAATTCAGCGCGTACGAGCAGCAGATCAGAGAAGCGATCGGTTACGGGCGACGTTTTATCGACAACGAAAGACACATTCTGAACGCACAGGCGGGTATCGGTGCCCGACAGGCCGACCTGCGTAACGGAGTCAGCCAGGACGAGGCAATCCTGCATTTGAGCGGAGACTACCGTTGGATTATCAGTGAAACGTCGGAGTTCATTCAGACGCTCTCGATCGATAGCGGTTCCGACAACACCTACCTGGAAGCAACCTCCGCTTTGAGCGCAAACGTTCGCGAGAATCTCGCGCTGGTCATCTCTTACACGATCAAGAATAACTCGGATGTCTTACCCGGCTTGAAGAAGACCGACACGTTCACCGCGATATCGCTCGAGTACACGTTCTAGCTGCGTGACCGGAGGCACCGAAGATGAAGGTCTGGCTGGTTGGTTTGGTGGGTGGTGCGGCATTTTTTCTGATTTGCTGGATCGCCATCACCAGTGGTGCCGACGCACTCCAAACGAGAATTGCGGACGAGGCTGTCGCAGCGCTATCGGACCCGAGCTTCGACGCAGTCGAAATCACGGTCGAAGGACGCACGGTCATGCTGCTCGGCGAAGTGGCGACAGGCGTCAGCCGCGCACAGGCCGAGCAATCCGTCAGAAGTCTTCCCGGCGTAAGAAGAGTGATCAATCGCCTCCAGCTTGGCGAGTCCGAATCCGCTCGTCGACGCAGCACAGCTCCGTATCAACTCATTGTCTCGTTCTCCGATGAGACAGCCGTCTTCTCCGGTCTCGTTGCGAGCGAGCAGTCACGATCGAGCTTGAAGGAGATCGCAAAGGAGCGATCCGGCGCTGTAGACCTCGTCGACTCTCTCAGGCTGGAGACCAATGTTCGCGACGAATGGCAAGATGCACCGGCCGAGATTCTGAGCGCCCTGGTCACACTCCCCAAAGTTCATGTCGAACTGACAGACGCTGAAGTTTTCGTAACCGGTCAGGCGCTCACGTCGGCCGACAGGGAAAGTGTTGCGCAGAAAGTCCGCGCTGCGCTGCCGTACGGCGTGACATTCCGATACGACGTTAAAGTAAGAGGAGAATAACAATGGAATACATCATCTCCCAGATGATTCTGTACCTCGTTGCCGCCGCAGCGATCGGGTTTTCGACTGCCTGGTATATTCGTGGACAGCTCGGAAAACAGCGATCCGAAGCTATCGATCGTACGATCGACGATGAACGCCCCAACAGGAAGCGTTCAAATCACGACGCGAGATTCGAGAACTGAACGCTACCGGGTAATCAATGCCGCGCCGTGACGTTCTACAATGACGTCATGAAGCATCGCGAATTTGAAGCCGTGATTCGCCGCGCGATAGACGACTTCCCTGATTGGGTGCGCGAGGAGCTCGACAATATCGACATACTCGTCGTCGACGAACCGGACGGCGAGCTTGATCCGGATGGCGAAGGCTTGCTTGGTCTCTACGTGGGAACACCGTTGCCCGACCGGAGTACCGAAAGTGCAGGAGAACTGTCAGACGTTATCTATATCTTTCGTCGCCCGCATCTTCAGCTCGGTCTGACAACTGGCGAATTGCGCAAGGAAATCGTCACGACACTGACGCACGAGATCGCGCACTTATTCGGCATCGACGACGATCATCTCGACGAGCTGGGTTGGGGTTGATACTGTCCGATATTGGCGCGGGCGTCGTGGCGGTTATGCCGGTGCGATGCGGCTATCGCGTTCGCTGCGATCGTCATCGCTTAGCGGAGAAGTCTCGAGAAGCTCGGCAGCGCGCCAGTTGAGATCCTTCAGACGCTGTCGCGTGCGACTGACCTGCGAATCGAAATTCGCCATGTCCTTGCGCACCTCTGCAACAGGATGCTCCGCGTCATCGCGTAAATTCGTCGTTCCGTCTTCGTCCGCCAGCAGTGACGTACTCTCGAAGAAGTACGATGGCACGTCGGATGGCCGCGCGCTTTCGTTCGCGCGACGATATCGATCCAGTACGATATTGCAAGTGTCGTCCAATACGGCGACATGGTCAGACAATGCGTCCGGTGCGCCGCGCGCTTCTTCGGCCATGCTCTCGTAGCGCTTGACTCTGGTTTTCAATCCGCGCAACAGCTTTGCGACTTCCATGTCGGCGTCGTCAACCGCTTTGTCGACTTGTTCGCGCACGCGGATCGCGAGGGTCTCGCGTTCGCGTCGGGCAAGATAGTAGGAGCGTTGCACGCTGCCGTATCCGGGATAGGGGTCATCTGATCGGTAGCCCACCAGAAACGCCAGCAATCCCAGAAGACATACGATTCCAAGCACCATCCAGCCGCTACTGTCGAACGCCATTTCCAGCGGCGCCATGCGCCACGCATCGAGAACGGCTAGCCAGCTGACGCCGGGATCGATCGCTGCCGCGGATGTGAATCGTGCAGCGAGCATGGCGGCGGAACCGACCACAGCGGCGGCAGCGATGCCGCCAACCAGGCCGAATATCTGTTTCAGATCGGACAGGTGGTTGACCAGCGGGAATACCGCGGCTCCGAGCATGAGCGGAATAATTACGACAACGAGAGATATTCCGACAGCTGATGCCGGTGAAATCAGTCCGACGCCGTCTACTCCTGCCCCCGCAAGCCGACTAATCGCTACGGCGCCGACGCCGATTAGTGCTGCGATGAACGCGAACAGGAACAGTGTCGAGATCGGGTTCTCCGCGACACGATCGATGCTGTGCTCCTCACGAAAGACCTCGTAATGCTCTTGCTGCCGGGTTTCACGCTCGGTCAGAAGTTCCAGCTTGGACAATAGTTTTGCATTGAGTCTGACGATCTTGTTCTCGGCACGATTTTCAATATCGCGCAAAGATTCGAGCTCTGCCGGAAAATCGATTCGGCTTCGAAGGGTTCGCGTTCGCTTGTTCAGTGCTGCGACCTTTCGCGCGGCGCGGCGACGCAGACTGCGGAAATGGTTGATGATTTCGAGCTGAGTTCCGGAGGGAGAATCTCCAGACGTTCTGGGTTCGTCACGACCTGCGTCCGCGATGGCGCGTTCTTCGACATCCAGCTGAGTACAGACGCTCGCCGCATCGACCTCTATAAAGCCGGTCGAGCTTCCGGGTAGCGCAGGTTTACGGACCCGGGCGAGAAATTTTGCCAACATTCGCCGGGCGTGGATCCATATCTGCGCCGGGGCGGCCCGCCAGAATTCACTCCAGGATAGGCCAGAGCCGAGTTCGGTGTCTGACGATAAAATGTTGTTTGCCATAGCGCGCTACCTCGACGGTTTTACCGTCGCTTCGACCGCCAGGCGCAGGAGCGCGCATTGACTATCGAGGCATAGATACGAATTTAAGATATTGGCGCTGCGAGCGGCGCTGTGCATAGGATTCTGTTGTTCTCTGGTAGGATTATTTTGCGCGACATGGCGGCCTGTCATGTAACAGAATGTCGACGATATTCCGCGAAGCAATAAGGAGACAGCCGTGCTCCGAGAATCGCGCATGCTTGCAGGTTTCGACCGCGCAGCTTCGCGCAGTGACTTGAGTTAATCCAGCCAATAGACTGAGAAAAACCGCTGTCGGAAGAACAATGCCGAACCGAATAATCTCAGTGATTCCTGTTCTTGTCCTGGCTGCCACGACGGGCACTGCACTCGCTCATCATTCTTTTGCAACACATTTCGATTTCGACAATGTGATCGAGCTCAGCGGAACGCTGACCTCTGTCGAGATCAAAAGTCCGCATTCATTCCTTGGCGTCGCTGTCGTTCTGGATGACGGTACCGTCATGAATTGGGACATTGAGGCGCACTCGACCGCGCTCCTTCGGCGGGCCGGAATCACCCCGGAAACACTACTGGTTGGCGATCCGATTCGCATTCGCGGACCAAGGAGCAGACGGCCGGAGCTTAATCTCATGTTCGGTTCGGAGTTGTTCACCTCCGACGGTGGGGAGTTCGAAACTCTCGCGTCGATCCGGCGGCCGCCCGAGTATCGAATCACGGATCAGCGTGAGGGTGTCACGGGCATAGATCGATTTACCGGCCGCTGGCTGGGTTATATCGCGGGCCAGCGTATTTCCGACACGCCGTTGCCGCTCAACGAAGCCGGGATCGCCGCGCGAGCGGATTTCGACCCGCAGAATACGCCTGCCATGAACTGTATTCCGCCGAATCTGCCGTCGATCCTCTTCGTTCCCTATATCTACGATATTAGAGTCGATGGCAACGAACTCGTCCTGTACCACGAGTACTTCGCGATAGATCGCACCGCCACGCTCGGGGCGAGTGCGCCCGATACCTCGACGCCTGAGTTCGGCGAACGAATTGCCCGGCTCGAGGACGGCGCACTCATTATCGAGAGTACGAATTTTCCACCGAATCGCGCCGGGCTGGCGGGCAACCTGGAGCCTAACGGGAACGGCTTCGATGTGCCGTCGAGCGAGCAGAAGCAATTCACGGAACGCTACACGGTCGATGAGACCGGCGGCGAACTCACAGTCAATTACCTGCTGGAAGATCCGGTTTATCTCTCCGAACCCTACGAGGGCCATATCTCCTATCATCGGGTTCCCGACGACACGCCCATGTACGATTTTCCCTGCGATGCCGACATTGCGACGCGCTCGACGCTGAACGCCGCGCCGCGTCAGGAGTGAATCAGCTCCGCATCTCCCCGGAGAGTCCGGTGAACGACGACAATGAGGTCGGATCGCATGGTGGCGTGTCTCGCGGTTACGCGCGTTACGTGCTTTTCGTTCTGGTTCTTGTTTACGTACTGAACTTCGTCGATCGGCAGATACTTTCGATCCTCGCGGAGGACATCAAAGCCGATCTGGGCCTGACCGACGCGAATCTGGGGTTTCTTTACGGTACTGTCTTCGCCGTTTTCTACGCGGTGTTCGGCATCCCGCTGAGCCGAATAGCGGATATCTGGATCCGCAAGAACATCATCGCGCTCGGGCTGTTTTTCTGGAGCCTGATGACGGTGCTCTCAGGCACCGCAAGAAGCTTTACAAGCCTTTCTGTCTATCGCATAGGCGTAGGAATCGGCGAGTCGAGTGCGAGCCCGGCGGCATTCTCGTTACTTGGCGACTATTTCTCGCCAAGGCAGCGAGCAACGGTTCTGGCGATCTATTCCAGCGGGGTCTACATAGGGGCGGGACTGGGAACGCTGATCGGCGGAGCAGTGGTCGACCGCTGGAACGGTGCGTATGCAGCGGGCGGGGCGCCTTTCGGCATGGCGGGGTGGCAAGCGGCTTACATCACGGTCGGACTTCCCGGGATCCTGCTGGCGTTGCTGGTCTGGACGCTACGAGAGCCTGCGCGAGGCAGCACCGAAGGGATTGCCCTGGTGCCCGATCAGCCGCGTATCTTGCGCGAACTCGGCATCGAGTTGGCGGCTGTCACCCCGGTGCTGTCCCTGGTAACGCTTTACAGAGTTGGCGCGGGCGCTACAGGACTGCTCAAGAACGCAGGTATCGCAGCCGGGCTTGCGCTTGTCGTCATCAGTCTGTCCTCGTTGATTGGCTCAGCCGTGCAATGGATCGCACTTGGCGTCGGGATGTATGCGTTTCTCTCATGGGTCCAGATCCTTGCGAAGCGCGATGCCCCTGCTCACGGCATGATCTTCAGAAGTCGGGCGATCGTATTCGGGATGGTCGGGTTCGGCTGGCATGTCTTTATGAGCTATTCGTGGAATTTCTGGGTGGCGCCCTATTTGCTTCGAACCCACGATGTCTCGACGGCAAGCGTCGGGCTCGTCGTCGGTGTTTCGCTGGCGATCGCCGGTTTCGCGGGGGCCACGTTCGGCGGATATCTTTCGGACTGGCTGAAGCAAAAAACCGGCAGAGCGCGCCTGTACGTTGGCATGTTCTCCGCGATGTCGTCTATTCCGCCGACTATCGCGACACTGACAACGAGTAGTCTCGAGTGGGCTTACGTCTTTTTTTTCGTCGCTCAGTTCCTGTCGAGCATGTGGATAGGTTCGGCGATAGCGCTCTCTAATGAGCTCGTTCTGCCGCGAATGCGAGCTACTGCCGGTGTGTTCTACATCCTCGTAGTAACGTTTCTTGGATTGGCGCTGGGTCCTTACACGGTTGGGCATCTCAGCGATTACTTCCTGAATACCATGACTTCTTCCGCAAGTTTGAGGACCGCGATGCTGATCGCCCTGGGTGCGGAAGGAATCGCGTGCGTGTTCTTCTGGATTTCCAGCCGCTACGTGGAAGACGAGGAATCTCGTCGTGCGGACAGGGCGCAGTCCTATGGAGAGCCTGTCGCTAACTATGCGACCATGTCTACGCAGTAGAAACTCAACCGACCTGAAATGACCAGAGAAGCCGTAATCGTATCAACCGCGCGTACGCCGATAGGGAAGGCCTATCGCGGCGCATTCAATGACACCTATGGCGCGACGCTCGGAGCTCATGCCGTAAAGCACGCGCTCGACCGCAGCGGGCTCGAAGCCGCCGAGATCGAGGACGTGATCATGGGCGTGGGGCGAGCGCAAGGAACCACAGGCGGAAATATCGCACGCCAGATCGCGTTACGCGCGGGAATGCCGGTCCAGGTCTCCGGACTGACCGTGAGTCGTCAGTGCTCGTCGGGGTTGCAGGCAATCGCGGTCGCCGCGCAGCGCGTTATCGTTGACGGCGCTCCAGCGATCGTTGCAGGCGGTCTGGAGCAGATTTCTCTGGTGCAGAACGAGCATGCCAACACCTACTATGCCCAGGATCCGGAACTGCTTGCGCTCCAGCCCGATATCTTCATGTCGATGATTCAGACGGCGGAGGTCGTCGCCGAGCGTTACGGCGTCTCGCGTGAGACGCAGGATGAATACGCGCTGTCGAGCCAGCAGCGTACAGCGGCCGCGCAAGCCGCAGGGCGCTTCGATGACGAAATCGTACCCATGCCTGCGGTCAAGAAAATCGTCGACAAGGAAACGGGTGAGGTCAGCGAGCAGAAAGTGGAGCTGACCAGCGACGAGGGTAATCGTCCGGATACTTCGCTTGACGGTCTCGCCGCACTCAAACCGGTTTTCGGGGACGGTCACTGCATTACTGCGGGTAACGCATCGCAGCTATCGGATGGTGCTTCGGCCTGCGTCGTTGTCGAGAGCAGGTTCGCCGAACGGAGAAATCTGGAGCCACTGGGCGCCTACCGGGGGCTCGTTGTCGCGGGTTGCGAGCCCGACGAGATGGGCATCGGGCCGGTACTCGCCGTACCGAAGCTGCTCGACCGGCACGGTCTCACGATGGAAGATATCGATCTGTGGGAGCTCAACGAGGCATTCGCCGTACAGACGGTTTACTGCCGCGATCGCCTCGGTATCCCCTCGGAGATTCTGAACGTCGACGGTGGCTCGATCTCCGTCGGTCATCCCTACGGAATGACCGGTGCGCGTCTTGCGGGACATGCGCTGATCGAAGGGAGGCGCCGCGGCGCGAAGTACGTCGTTACGACGATGTGTATCGGCGGCGGAATGGGTGCTGCCGGACTGTTCGAAGTGTTTTAGTCCAGACGCCTGGATCCGGACGATTGCAGCCAAGATGGACAAAGATAGATCTGCTGACCTGACCCGAGCTGAGCTCGAGGCCTACTGGATGCCGTTCACCGGTAACCGGAGCTTCAAGGACGCGCCGCGAATGATCGTCGGCGCCGACGGTTGTCACTACACCAGCGCGGACGGAAGGCGAATTTTTGACGGGCTCTCCGGGCTATGGTGCTGCGGCATGGGTCACAATCGGCGTGAAATCGCGATCGCTGTAGCTGATCAGATCGCTTCCCTCGACTACTCACCCGCGTTCCAGTTCGGGCATCCGAAGGCATTCGAGCTTGCGAACCGAATCAAGGGCATGACGCCCGGCGATCTCGACTATGTCTTTTTCTCCAATTCGGGCTCGGAGGCGACCGAGACGGCATTGAAGATGGCTCGGGCTTACTGGTTCAAACGCGGCAAGCCCGGAAAGAGCAAGTTCGTCGGGCGCGGCAAGGGATATCACGGTGTGAACTTCGGAGGGACGAGTGTCGGCGGGATCGAGCCGAACCGGACGCCTTACGGCGAGCTAATGGACATTGCGCATCTCGCGCACACCCTTCTTCCGGAAAACGCTTTCACTCGTGGATTACCCGAACACGGCGCGGAGCTTGCGGACGAACTCGAGGGGCTTGTCGAAGCCTGCGGCGCGGATGCGATCGCTGCCGTGATCGTTGAACCGCTATCCGGCTCGGCCGGCGTCATTCTGCCGCCGAAGGGCTATCTCGAACGCCTTCGGGCGATATGCACCAAGCACGACATTCTGTTGATTTTCGACGAGGTTATCACCGGATTCGGCCGTACCGGCAATTGCTTCGGGGCCGATACGTTCGGTGTTGTACCCGACATCCTGTGCCTCGCGAAGACGTTGACCAACGGCACAGTTCCAATGGGCGCAACCGTGGCGCGCGCCGAAATCTACGAAACCTTCATGGCGGAAGCCGGGCCCGACTATGCGATCGAGTTTCCTCACGGCTACACCTATTCGGGGCATCCGGTCGCCTGCGCGGCGGCGCTTGCGGCGCTCGAGATCTTCGAAACCGAGCAATTGACCCGGCGCGCCGCCGCACTCGCACCGCATCTGGAGGATTGCGTGCATGCGCTCAAGGGGCTGCCTTATATCACCGATATCCGTAACTTCGGGCTTACGGCCGCGATTCAGCTCGAGCCTTATCCGGGCGAGCCGGCGCGCCGTCCAATCGAGGTCGCGCTCGAGTGCTGGGAAAAAGGGCTCTACGTGCGTTACGCTGGTGATGCGCTGGCCCTCGCGCCACACTTCATCGCCGAAACGCACGATATCGATTTCGCATGCAATGTATTGAATGACGTGATCGGAACACTGAAATGAGCTCTGCTGAACGGGACGAACTGGTTTGTACGAACGTCGTCGGTCACTTGATCGGCAGTTCTCTGGAGGCTGGCGGGTCGAGGACGACGCCGGTCTACAACCCGGCAACGGGCAGGATTTCGCGCGAAGTGCAGGTCGCCGACAAAGCCACCGTCGAACGGGCTGTCAGCGTCGCCGCGGAAGCCTATCCCGCGTGGCGGCAGATGCCTCCCGTCAAGCGCGCGAGAATCATGTTTCGATTCAAGGAATTGCTGGAGCAGAACGAAGAACGCATCGTCTCGCTGATTACCGACGAACATGGCAAGGTCCTGGACGATGCGCGCGGCGAACTGCGTCGCGGCATAGAGAATGTCGAGTATGCCTGCGCCGCGCCGGAGCTCCTGAAAGGCGAACACAGCCGCAACGCCGGCCCCGGAATCGACAGCTGGTCGGAGATGCAGCCGCTCGGTGTCGTCGCCGGAATTACGCCCTTCAACTTCCCTGCCATGGTGCCGCTGTGGATGTATCCGATCGCGCTGGTTTGTGGCAATACTTTCGTGCTCAAGCCATCTGAGCGAGATCCGTCGAGCACGCTGCTCGTCGCCGAACTGCTTTACGAAGCCGGCTTACCCGAAGGCGTGCTGAGTGTGGTGAATGGCGACAAAGAGACGGTCGATGCGCTGCTTGCCGATCGACGAGTCGCGGCGGTGAGTTTCGTTGGCTCGACGCCCGTTGCCGAGCATGTCTACAACTCGGCCGGCGGCAAGCGCGTCCAGGCGCTTGGCGGCGCGAAAAATCACGCGATCGTGATGCCCGACGCGGATATCGATAACGCCGTCAGCGCACTCATGGGTGCGGCTTATGGCTCCTGCGGCGAGCGTTGCATGGCGATATCGGTCGTCGTCGCAGTCGGCGACATCGCCGATGAGGTCGTCGCCAAGCTCGCGGCGCAGGTGCGGGAACTCAAAGTCGGGCCGGGTACGGACGACGGTAACGATATGGGACCGCTCATTACCGCTGCGCATCGCGACAAGGTCAGCGCTTACGTCGATCGCGGTGTCGAAGAGGGCGCGGAGCTCGTTGTTGACGGCCGCGGCATTACGGTGCCCGGGCACGAGGACGGGTTTTTCCTCGCCGGCAATCTGTTCGATAACGTCAAGCCCGGAATGGATATCTACAAGGATGAGATCTTCGGCCCGGTGCTATCGGTCGTGCGCGTCGACAGTCTCGACGACGCGATGCAGCTTGCCGATGACCATGAGTTCGGCAATGGCACCTGCGTGTTCACTCGCGATGGCGAGACGGCGCGCTACTTCAGCGATCACATTAAAGTCGGGATGGTCGGCATCAACGTGCCGCTGCCGGTACCGGTTGCCTGCCACAGCTTCGGCGGCTGGAAGCGCTCTCTGTTCGGCGATCTCGCGATTTACGGTCCCGACGCTGTGCGCTTCTACACTCAACGCAAGACGATGAGCCAGCGCTGGCCGTCGAGCGGTGACCGGGAGCGCGCCAGGTTCTCTTTTCCGTCTTCAGACTGAGACGGTTTTTTGTTGGAGTGGTCTTCGGGCCGCGATAAACTGCCAGCTAACAACGACCCTCTGGGGGAGCATTGAACATGAAACGACTAGCACTGATTTTTTCTACCTTGGCCCTTCTGGCGATCGCCGCCGTGTCATCCGCGGATACCATTGCGGTAATTGGTACCGGCAATGTTGGCGGTGCGCTCGGCCCGCGTTTCTCTGAGCTCGGTCACGACATCATCTATGGTTCCCGGCAGCCGGATCGCGCTGACGTCCAGGCGCTGATCGGCAAGACGCACGGCAACGCGACCGCGATGCTGCCCGCTGATGCGGCCGCTGCCGCCGACATCGTCGTTATGGCGACGAAATGGGCCGACGCCGAAGTCGCGCTCAAGAGTCTCGGTGACCTGTCGGGCAAGATCATTCTCGACCCTAACAACGCCGTGCGCGTCGATGATCACGGCATGCGCCATCACGACGTCGAGACCTCGGCCGCGCAGATGATTCAGAGCTGGGCGCCCGGAGCGACGGTCGTCAAGGCGTTCAATACGCTGGCGGCCGGCATCATGGCCGATCCTTCGACCGCTGGTGGCCCGGTCACGATTCCGATCTGTGGCGACGACGCCGAAGCCAAGGCTGTCATCTCCGCGCTCGTTACCGGTATCGGTTTCGAAGTCGTTGACGTAGGCAATCTCGATGCCGCTCACACGCTCGAGGGCATGCTGATTCTCAAGGGAAACGCGGGCGCACTCGGCAAGCCGTATAACTACTATTTCCGGCCCGTCCCGTAGCGCTGACGCCACCAGCGCCGCTCGCGATCTGCGGCTGGTGGGAAATTGTCGGGCCCGGAGAGTCCCGGTATTGCCAGGCGCCGGTTAGCGGAGTCCCAGGGGGCCGGTTAAACTGACTGGCGGATCGCTAAGGGGTCGGACCCGGAGTGTCCGTCTCACTTAATCTCGCCTCGACGTCCGTGTCTCGGCTCGAATCGTGTCCTCGTCGCTCAACTGCCGTCCATGGCACGCTCCTCGTCTACGACGCTCGACGGACACTCCGGGCCCCCCTCGCCCGTCAGCGCAGTGATCAACGCCGCGGTGGCCGTATCGTCGGCTCCGGCGTCTGTCACCGCCGTGCGTAATGCCGCGGTGACCGAGCGCGGGCGGGTGTGATAGTTCATCCGACCCGGAGCCTCTGGCACTGGTAGTGATTCGAGCGTGGCGGGTGCGGCCGAGGGGAGGATGAACTGTCGCGACCGGCCCCTTGGAACTAGGGTAGGCGGCCTTCGCATCGACGGACTCTCCGGGCCCTCCCATAAACTGATTCGCTGACCGGACTGCTGGCACCAGGGCGCAGTCAGCGGTCGCTTCGCGGCGGAGCTATTCGGGGGCGTCGGCCAGCCGGCATTCCATCTGGACGTGCGGGATACCGGCCTCGTCGAACGGTTCTTCATCGGTGATTCGATAGCCGAGTTTCTCGTAGAACGGCGCCGCGGATAGCTGTGCGTGGCACCAGCAGCGGTGGACGCCGTTCTCGACCGCGATTGCGTGCAGCAGCTTCATCAACTCCTCACCGACCCCGGAGCGCCGGTGTGGAGCCAGGACGGCGACGCGGCCGATCTTTCCGGACTTCGCGATGTCTATGCGCCCCGTTCCGACGGGGTCTCCGTCGTCTAACGCAAGCACATGGATGCATCGCGGATCGTCGTCGTCGATTTCGATTTCCTCGGGGACGCGTTGCTCGTCTACGAAGACAGTGAAGCGTATCGCGCGTAACGCGGCGTAATCGGCATCAAAGTCCGCGATGCGTACGGTCACCATCTATCGATCATCTCCGTAGACAAATCGCTCCATTTCTCCGTGTATTCGCCAAACGGTCTCCGGCGACGGGGGTTTCGTCATTGTCGATACGCTCCACGCCACGATGAAGTTTGCGATGACGGACCAGATTCCGCCATGCAGGGTCAGCGGATGCGGAAATACGATCAACGTCAGATAGAGCGTTATAAGCCCGGCGCCGATTCCGGCCAGCACGCCTGTCTTCGTCAATAACCGGCGTGTTGGAAAACAGACGCCGAGTACGGCCGGCATGAGTTGTAGCGCGCCGGCGCCCGATAGCGCAACCAGAACGACGAGGAAGTCGAATGTGTTGACCGTCAGAAGATAACCGACGATCAAAAGCGCAACAACGAACACGCGACCGACCAGAATATAGTGGCCCTGAGATTCGTCGGGCGCGAAATAACGCTGATAGATGTCGCGCGTAAGTACTGTCATGTTCGCGTGCAGGATCGAATCCAGCGTTGACATCGCCGCGGCCGTCGCGCCTGCAAGTATGATCCCGGTCAGCCAGGCCGGCGCATAACGAAACAGCAGCTCCGGAAAGATCCGGTCGGCGATCTCGATGTCGGGAATCGTCAGGGCGCCACCAAGCCCGACGAGCGTAGCCGGAATGTACAGGGTCATGAGGAAGATCGGGGTCGTCGCACCCAGCCACTTGATCGTATTCGCGGATGCGGCCGTGTAATAACGAATCATGAGATGTGGCTGGAATACGATGCCGAATGAAAACAACACCGTAAAGCCTATCCACATGCCGGGCGTGAAAAATCCTTCGGGTCCGGGCAGCGTCAGCAGCTCCGGTCGTTCCACGGCCACTCGCTGCCAAAGCTCGAGCGGTCCTCCGAAAAGTTCGTAGGTCAGGACCAGTGAACCGGCCCAGACAGCGATGTACATCCATGCGCCCTGAAGGACATCCGTCCAGTAGACCGCGCGCAGCCCGCCTGCAATCAGATAACCGGCTGCGATGACGAGCAATATCAGGGTGCCGAGTTCGAACGAGATTCGATCGCCTGAAGCAACAGAGAGGATATAGCCCAGCCCCCGCGACTGAACCTGAATGTAGAGAATCGTGAAGGCGACTGAGATCAGCGCGACGACGATGCGTACCGATTCGCTTTCATAGAAGTCGGCGAGCATATCGGCCGGCGTGAAGTATGCGAATTTTGTACCGAGCGCCCAGATTCTGCTGCCGAGGACATAGGTGATCGCCCCGACCAGTACGGTCCATGCCCCAGCTACCCAAAATCCGACGCCATGCGTCAGAAAAAATCCACCCGAGCCGAGAAACGCGAACGCTGAATGAAACGTTGCGACGACCGTGAGATAGAGTACGACAAAGCCCGTCTTGCGGCCGTAAAGAAGAAAATCTTCCAGGCTCACGCTGAGTTGCCGATTGGCTGTCGCCCCAACCACGACCGTAAACAAAAGATAGGCAAAGATCAGACTGGTAGCGACCAACCAGACATCCATCACAGGCCTCGCCGCTGTGCCCAGATCAGCACGCCGATGAGCAGGACGTATATAAGGAGCAGATAGCCGTAGAAGAAAGGGAGTCCCAGCAGCCAGGGTTCGATCCGGTTCGCGATCGAATTGATGAGTGGTGGTTGCGTCAGCGAGAACAAGCCGAGAAACGTGACGACGGCGATCCGGCCGTTGCGGGTTCGCGGAATGTAGTGCGAACGAAAGCGTGGATAGTCTTCCCGGGGTTCGCGTTGCTCGGGCTTGCCGCTGTCGCTCATGACCCTTGATACATCGCGAATCGGGAAA
The DNA here is from genome assembly GCA_024638465.1 of Rhodospirillaceae bacterium. Classification (GTDB taxonomy): domain Bacteria; phylum Pseudomonadota; class Gammaproteobacteria; order Steroidobacterales; family Rariloculaceae; genus SMWC01. Next base: position 21,310 of record JAHEKF010000038.1, read on the forward strand.
GAATCAAGGCCGGGGCTTCGACGCCAGACTCCGTCGTCGCCTGCTCTTCTGTAGGTTCTGCCTTTCTAGTAAGCTGCTGCGTTTCGCGACGCGGACTATTTTGGCCAGATGACGAAGAAAAGAACGACCGCAAGATGCCGTTAGAGCGAGCAGGCCAATGACCTATTGTGTAGGAATCTCTGTCGACCAGGGCATGGTATTCATGTCCGATTCGCGGACGAATGCCGGTGTCGATCAGATCAGCAGCTTCAGCAAGATGCATCAGTTTCCCGGCGACGGCGAGCGCAGTTTCACTTTGTTGAGCGCTGGGAATCTGGCGACCAGCCAGGCCGTCGTAACCCGGCTTCACCGCGATCTCGAGAGCGATGCGACGATAAACCTTCGCAACGTCAAGCATCTCTCCGCGGCAGCTGAATACGTCGGTAGGATCGGTCGCGACGAGACGGGCAAAGTAAAACCGAAGGAAGACGACGACCTTTCGCTCAGCGCAAGCTTTATCTTCGGTGGGGAGATCGCCGGACGGCCGCCGGCACTGTTTCTTATTTATCCTGAAGGCAACTATATTCGCGCTTCGTACCAGACACCTTATCTTCAGATAGGCGAGCTCAAATACGGCAAGCCGATACTGGACCGGATTATTACGCGCAGTTTGTCGCTCGAGGACGCCGCTCGCTGCGCACTGGTCTCGATGGATTCGACGATTCGCAGCAATGCGAGCGTGGGACCGCCGATCGAGCTTCTGCTTTACGATGCCGGCAGTCTGAAGTCCGGGCGACACATCGTGCTGGAAGAATTTAACGAGTACCTCATCTCGCTGCGTGCGGCATGGGAGAGCAGTCTCAGAAAAGCGTTTAACGATCTGCCGCGATTGCCGGCGCATGAGCCAAGCGTTCGACTCGTCGATGGATAAACTTCAGTTTGTCGAGCGCGACCGAAGAAAGACTGAAAGGGTAGCTATCGTTTATACCCATACTCCGATTCAGCTCGTTCATTGTCACTGAAGTTTCGAGCCACGCATTCAACCAGCTGTCCGAGCATATCGCCCCTGCTCCACGGACGATTCCAGCAGCCTCGGCGGTCTCAAGCGTGTCGACGATGTGCAGATAGTGCGCCCAGGTCTCGGCCCAGTCTTCGAGCGGATGAGCAGATGCATACTGGCTGATATGACTCGATGCCCACTCCGGCGGAGGGTTCGAAGATTCATAGTATGTTTTTAACGCGGCGGCGTAATCGCTGCGTTCGTCGCCGAACAGCTCCCGGAAAGCGTCCCGATCCGCGTCGACCGCTACCTCGAAATAATAGTGGCCGCTTTCGTGGCGAAAATGCCCGAGCAGAGTCCGATAGCGTTCGGACATGCTCTCCTGAATCGAGTGACGCTGCGAGTCATCGGCCTCGAGCAGATTAATGGTTATCGTTCCGGCCTGATGTCCCGTTGCGATAAATTCTTCCTCGATATATGGATTTGCCCGCTGGTCTTCCAGAAAACGAAATGTCATCGGTGGTCCGCCACCGATGCCATCGATCGGCAGGCCAAGCGACAGGAGGGTATAAAGGAGTCGTCGCTTGGCTTGTTCCAGCCGGCCCCAAAGCACCACGTTACGGTCGATCGCCAGGTTGGGCACGACGCTGTTTCGGCGGCAGGACAAACAATAGGCATCGTTCGCCGCCGATGGAATCAGCCAGTTGCAGACGCCGTAGTCATCGTGATTCCTGCAGTAACGGTACAGGCTCCCCCAGGATGTCGTGTAGTCGCGACCGGCCGCGGGAGTCAGCATCAGCAGTCTCATTTCGCCGGGATCGAATCCCAGTTGCCTGTTGCAGTGGGTGCAAATCAGGTCCTCGAAGAATATCCGGCGGTCACAGCCGCAGTAGAAACCCTTCATCCCGATGACTCCAGCGCGAGCCAGTGTCGGTAGATCTGGTTGTTGAGATCGGCCAATGCCAGCTGCACGTCGTCGATCCATTGGTGCAGCTCACGGGTATCGAACTGTTCGACAGCGACACCGGAGAGACGCTTCTTCAATGCGGCGACCGCAGCGAGTGCTTCCGTATTGCGCGGGAGTTCGTCCAACGCCGAACTGATTTGCCCCAGGCAATGGTTTAACGACTTGGGAAAAAGTTCGTCGTTCAGTAGATAGGCAATTACGTCGCGGCCCATGATGCGCCGTCTCACATGCTGACGGTACATCTGGTAGGCGCTCAGTGACTGAAGTACGGCCATCCACAATCGGTTGTCGAAACGCGCGATCTCTTCGCGGCCCGTCAACAGCGTCGCTGCCGCGACGTCTATGATTCGGGTATTCATGTCGGCTCGCTCCAGATTCCGTCCCAGCCGAAGAAACTGGTATGCCCTACCGCGGCTCATGGTCCCGTGCAGGAGACCGGTAATCTGCTGACAGCGTTCGATGATCGAGGACATCACATCGCTGCGTTTGCGTTGCGATTCCACGCCGTCGAGCTTCTCTCTGGCGTAGATCACGAGTTCGTTGGTGCAGCGCCACGCCTCTGACGGCACGATGTCGCGCGTGGTTCGGATATTCTCCCGAGCCTGTCGGAGACAGGACAGAATTGAGCCCGGGTTGCGGTCATCGACAACGAGGTAGTCGACCGCCGAGTCGTTCAGTGGTCGCGGATACGCCTCGCGATACGCCTGTTCGTTGTCGGTTATCCGGATCAGCAGCCGCCAGCCGAGGCCGGCATGAAGCGGAAAATCCAGCAGCAGGTTGCCGTAAACGCGAACTAGACGCGCCGTGTTCTCGGCCCGCTCCAGGTAGCGAGCGCTCCAGTAAATTCGTTCGGCCGCTCTTGATAGAAGGTTCATGACGGCTCCGCGATTATCCAGGTATCTTTACTGCCCCCGCCCTGCGACGAGTTCACGACCAGAGAGCCGCGTCGCAAAGCCACGCGCGTCAGGCCGCCCGGCGTAACCCAGATATCCTGGCCCTGAAGGATGAATGGCCGCAGGTCGAGGTGACGCGGCTCGAGCTGTCCCTCGATTATCGTCGGCGCTGTAGACAGCGACAGAACAGGCTGCGCGATGTAATTGCGAGGATTGCTTTCGACCGCGGCTGCCATTCGCTGCCGGTCCTCCTCGGTCGAATGAGGCCCGACGAGCATGCCGTAGCCGCCGGACTCGTTAGCCGGTTTTACAACGACGTTCTCGAGATCCGCGAGCACGCGAGCGCGATCGGCCGCGTCGCTACATAGCCAGGTCGGCACGTTGGGTATCAGCGGATCCTGATCCAGATAGTAGCGGATGATCTTCGGTACATAAGCATAAACAACCTTGTCGTCGGCGACTCCGGATCCCGGCGCGTTAGCGAGCGCAACGTTACCGGCTCGCCATGCCCGGATGATGCCCGGGACGCCGAGTAAGGAGTCGCGATCAAAGCATTGCGGATCCAGCGAGGTGTCATTGATACGTCGATAGATCACGTCGACGCGTTCGAGTCCATCGATGGTGCGCAGATAGACCCGGTCGTCCTTTACAGTGAGATCGCCACCTTCAACGAGATCGACGCCCATTCTCTGCGCGAGATACGCATGCTCGAAGTAAGCGGAGTTGTAGATTCCAGGCGTCAGAACGACGACGCGCGGCTCGGCTGAGTTTTGCGGGCACAGCGATGTCAGCATGTCGAAAAGCTGCGAGGCATAGTCGTCGACCGATAGAATGGAAGAGTTGGCGAAGATCTCCGGAAATGTCTCTTTCGTGATGATGCGGTTCTCCAGCATGTACGAGACACCGGAGGGAACGCGCAGGTTATCCTCCAGCACATAAACCGTGCCGTCGCTGTCTCGCACCAGATCCGAGCCGCAGATATTGGCCCAAACGCCGAATGGTGGTTTCGTTCCCTTACACGCTTCCAGGTAGTTGCTGGAGCTCAGAATAATGTCCGCAGGTACGACGCCGTCGCTGAGAATGCGCTGATCGTTGTAGAGATCGTCGATGAACAGGTTCAGTGCCGTCAGTCGTTGCTTGAGGCCTTCCTCGATTCCTCGCCACTCGGTCTCGCCGATGATTCTGGGGATGATGTCGAACGGCCAGGCACGATCGATATTCTGCCCTTCCGTATAGACCGTAAACGTAATCCCCATTTCGGCGATCGCGCGCTCCGCATCCTGCTGGCGCTCGGCGAGCTGGAGATTGCTCAACGATGCAAGGTAGTCTGTCAACGGGCGCGCGGCCGCGCGCGGCTCTCCGGGAGCAGCGATTAGCTCGTCATAGTGGCTGTCAGGGTGATATGCGCTCCAGTCGATATTCATGCTTCTTGTCGTGTCCGTCCGCAGTCTCAGGGTACTTACGTTACCACGTGCATAATACGGCCTCCCCTGACCAATACGCCGGTGCCAAGATGAAGACTGTCACTCAATCGCTAGCAGAGTTCGTCGTATCGACGGAAGCGAACGTGCTTCCCGATTGGTCGATTCACGAGGCGAAGCGAACTCTGATCAATATGCTCGCGATCTCGCTGTCCGCGTCGAGAGCTGAAGGTGCGCGGATCGTGCTCGACTGGGTGCGCGACGAAGCAGCTGCAGAGCATGCTTCTGTCATCGGTGCCGGGGTCGGGACGTCGCCGGGGATTGCCGCGCTCGCCAATGGCTTTCTCTGTCACCTTCAGGATTACGACGACACCCACTTCCCGACGATTCTGCATCCGACGGCGCCCGTCTGGCCCGCAGTGCTGGCGCTCGCGGAGAAGCATGCGGCGACCGGGCGGGACACGCTAGCCGCGTTCGTACTCGGTGCCGAGGCCGCGTGCCGTGTCGCGATCTCCGTACATCCCTGGCATTACGATCAGGGCTGGCACATCACGGGGACTGCTGGCGTGTTCGGAGCAGCTGCGGGCGCCGGCCGGATCCTCGGGCTCGACAAGGACAAGCTAACGAACGCGTTGGGCGTCGCCGGAACGCTGGCCGCCGGCGTGCGCGAGGTCTTCGGTACGCATGGCAAGCCGCTGCATGCCGGTCATGCTGCCGAGGCGGGTCTTCGTGCAGCAACCTGGGCGCAGCATGGTTTCACGGGCGGTAGCGATATCATCGGCGGTCGCCGCGGGTTCTGGGCCGTTGCGTCACGCGACGGTCATTCCGAGGATGCGCTACTCGGCGAGTTCGGAGAGCGATGGGAACTCAGAAATAACGGTTTGAAGCCGTTCGCCAACGGTATCGTTTCCCATCCCATTCAGCAGGGTGTCATAGAGCTGCGCGACGAACACGCCCTGAAGCCCGACCAGATTGAATCGATTTCTGTGCGCGTGCACCCGCTCGTCGTTGAGCTGATGAACCGTGCTGATCCGCGCGTCGGCTTGGAAGGTAAATTCTCTTTTCAGCATTGCGCCGCTGCGGCACTGGTCGATGGCGCAGGTCACGATGCACAGTTCACGGATGAAAAAGTTCGAGATCCCGTGATCGCGGGAGTTCGCGCGAAAGTCGCTGCGACCGTGGACGAAGCGATCATGGAAGACGAGGTTTATCTGACCGTCAAGCTAGTCGATGGCAGGACGCTCGATAAACATGTCGTGCATGCGACAGGTTCGCCGACAAACCCGATGACAGATGACGCGCTGGAAGAGAAATACCGCGCGCTTGCTGGCGAGGTGCTTCCGGCGCAGCAATCCGGCGATTTGCTGTCGGCCGTATGGGCGCTCGATGAGGCCGCCGACGTGCAGGCGGTAACGCGCCTGATGCGTAAGTGATTTCCGTAACTTGCCGTTTTCTGGAGGTTTCTTAACGCTTCGACCGGTGCCGGCGCTGCTATAATCGCGGCATGCGCATCGTGTCGACATCGCTGCTGCTGGCCGCGTCCTTAAGCCTCGTCGCTTTGCAGATGAGCGGCCTGCACATGCACGTTAACGGCGAAGGTTTCTCTGGTTCGCCACAGGGCACCCACGTGCACGATACTCATCACCACGACGGGGTTCCGGCTGCGCATCAACACGAGCACTCCGGTGGGCAAGGCCACACGAGCGACTCGGACGTATCGATCGTCAATTACAATACCGCGGCATCGAAGCTGCCGCTCGATCTCATCGCGCTCGCGCTCGTTCTGATCATGTTCCTGAGGCCGGCCGTGAAGATCGCGCCGGTCGCGGCTGTCCCGAGGCCGCGGGAGCGTTACGAACGCTGGCGGCCACCTAACCGCGCACCGCCGCTCCCGATCTCCTAGCGACTCGCTCGGGTCGTTCGTGCGACCGTGGGCGCAGCTGTTACTGCCGCCAAAGGACAGCGGCAAACGAAATCGATCGGGAGATCCGTTCAATGAAGGATCGAATCACACGCAGTGTTTTCGCGTGCCTGTTGTTGATGCCGGTGCTGTTGCCGGCGCAGGTGCTGGACCATGACATCGTGCTTCCGCAAGGGCCGGAGATCGGCCTGAATGAAGCGCTTGCGCGTGCAATGGAGCGAAATCCTGATCTCAGGTCCTACGGTTATCAGATCGATGTGGCTGAAGGCCTGTTGCTTCAGGCGGGACTCCGGCCCCAACCCGAAGTCGGCGTCGTACTCGAGGATGCGGTCGGAACCGACTCGTTGAGCAGCTTCGATCGCGCGGAGTTAACCGTGACGCTGGCCTGGGTGCTCGAGCGTGGCCTGCGTGACCGGCGCATCGATGCGGCGACCGCGGGCGTTGCTCTGACCAGTCTCGACGCGGAGCTCATGCGCCT
>JAHEKF010000039.1:0-12769 GCA_024638465.1 Rhodospirillaceae bacterium
TCGTATAGTGAGTCAATTCTGCGCCCTGACGTGCGTTGTGAGGCGGCGAAGCAGAATCTAGCAGCTGCCTAGGGTACACGCTCAAAGCTCCAGGCACCCGAAACGTGTACCTCAAGAATTTCGGTCGTCACCCCATCTTCTTCTGCTGTGAATATGAACCCGAGCCCGCAACATTCGAATGCGTTTTCGGATTGAGCGGCCAATCGCGATTTGCCTGTATGGGCAATTCCGGTTTCCGCGTATGGAGGCGTACGCTCGATGTACAGTTCATCGTCTTCGCGCGTGACTACAAGCGAAATGAGGGTGCCAAGCCAGACGCCTTCATAGGTGCCCACGTATTTCTCGAGTGTTTCTGCGTCGACTTCGACTCGCGTTTCTTCGGCTTGTTCTGCCGTACCGCTATAGTGACTCGTACCTTTAGATGACTCATTGCAGACGACTTCTAGCAACTGCCTGTCGGCAACGTATTGCATCTGTATGACGCCGTTCACCGTTGAATTGAACGTGCCCGGATCGTCGTAAGTCACGTCAATTCGCATGTTTCCGAAGTCTGGTCGACTATAGCGCTCTGTTATACGCAGCATCTCGGTGTGCGGTAGGCCGTCTCGATGCAGCCAGGTCTCGTCGTTGTAGCCGTTACTCTCGACTATGAGCGTATCATCGTCCCAGCGGCCGACGGAGTAACCGGTCCAGGTTGGAAACGGATTCTCCTCAAGTTCACGACCGTCGAGAAATATCTGCCGATAATTCAGCTCAGAATCCAGCACCACGATAATATCTGGCTGCTGAACGATCCGTCGTGTTCCCGAGTAAAGCACCCCCGCCGGGTATGCGCCTGGTCCGCTTGGGAGACAATGAAAGCGAGGGTCGTTGATGAAGAAGTTACTTGTATGCTCTGCGATTTGATCGAGTGCCCACTGTTGGATGTTTTCGGAGTCCAGAATGCTGCCGCTGAAATCGACCGGGACCCATAAACCACTAAGATCTGGTCGGCCGTCAGCCTTTCGTGGTGCAGGCGCGGAGCGATTAACCGATCCATCCGCTGTACGCGGGACTCCCGGCGTTCTGAGATCCAGCCACTGCGCCGTAGCCGGCGCCACTAAGGCGAGCAAGACCAATGTCGCGAATCGTCTTGTCATGTTGTTCCCCCGGGTCGATGCCTTTACGGCGATTGACTGATCCGTAGCGGGTCTCTACGCTGGCCATTATACGTGGATGTTCCAAGGTATTACGCCTAAGAGGAGTCCGGTCATGCGAGCTTTGTTGATAACAATTTTCGTTGCGGCCAGCTTTGTAGCTGTGACGCCCAGCTTGTCACATCATTCGTTTTCTGCCGAATTCGACGTCGGTCGGCCAGTTGAGTTCACCGGCACTATTACCCGAGTCGAATGGACGAATCCGCATGCGTGGCTCTTCCTTGTAACGGATGGTGGCGAGGGCAATCTCGAGAACTGGGATGTCGAGATGCTCGGGATCAATACTCTGATGAGCCGCGGTCTGACACGTGATTCGATCAAGCCTGGCGACCGCCTTGTCATTAGAGGTTTCGGCGCACGTGACGGAACAACAACAGCCAATGCGTCTTTCGTCAGTAGGGCAGACACAGGTGAGGTGATCTGGGCCAGCGCCTCCGGAGATCGCACCCCATGATCGGAAAGGCGTTGAGCTGATGACTGCTCTTGGCCGAAAGGAGCCGTCAGTTTACAGTTGATTATGTATGCTGACGTATATTGAGAGAAAAGACCCTAGGGGAAAGAATAATGAGAAAGCGAACAGTCGCTAGTCTTGCGGTAGCCGTTATGGGTTGGATGGCTGCTCCTCCTGTCGCCGTCCTGGCTCAGGTCACTAACCCCGACATTCAGATGCCTGACGGAGAGTCTAAGGCACTGGTAGAAGGCTTATGCGTTGCATGCCATCGTCTCGAGTACATCCCGAATTCAAGAGGATATACGCACGAGGGCTGGGAGGAACTCATCAGCTCCATGATTGCCCTCCCCAACGAAACAGCCGACATGGTCGTAGCATATCTGGCAAACCACTTCCCCAAGCAGCCGGGCACCGATCCCGTGCTAATTGCGGGTCCGGTCGACGTCACCATTACTGAGTGGATCGCCCCGACATTGGGGTCAAGACCGCACGATCCGGCAGCTTCGGCCGACGGTTCTATCTGGTGGGCTGGACAGTACGCGAACTTGGTAGGACGTGTTGATCCGGCAACGGGTGAGACAGAGGAGTTCCCACTCGAAACAGCGGATTCTGGGCCGCATGGGTTGATCGAAGATGGTGACGGAAACGTCTGGTTTACAGGCAACTACCAGGCGTACCTCGGCAAGCTCGATCCGCGAACGGGAGACGTGACTGAGTACCCAATGCCGGAGGGCGTTAGCTCTCCGCACACGCCAATCGTCGATGAGCAGGGAACAGTCTGGTTCACAACGATGTCCGGCCACGTGGGCAGGCTCCCTTACGAAACTGAGGAAATGATTATCTCGACGGCGCCCACCTCCGGCGCCTTTCCATATGGCATCCAGGTAAATTCCGAGGGGGTGCCCTGGTACGTTGATTTTTGGGGTAACAGGGTCGGTCACGTCGATCCGAAGACCGGCGACATTACGGAGTATGATCTTCCGCATCCCGATTCTCGGCCACGGCGAATCGCGCTAACGCCAGATGATGCGGTTTGGTATACGGATTTTCCTCGCGGCTATCTGGGTCGGTTTGATCCCGTGACCAGTGAAGTCAAGGAATGGCTCTCACCCGGCGGGCCCCGCTCCCAACCTTATGGCATCGCGACGATAGGCAACGTTGTGTGGTATGTGGAGACCTACTCGCGGCCAAACGCCCTGGTGCGCTTCGACACGGAGACCGAAACCTTCCAGACATGGGCGATACCCTCGGGCGGTGGCGTCGTTCGACACATGATGGCCACCGCAGACGGCAAACTCGTGCTTGCTTGTAGCGCTGTAAACCGTGTCGCTCTAGTCGAAATCGAGACCTAAGGGAGGGGATGGATCGTGAGAAACGTGTACTCCGTAGCTATCGCGTTGACGCTTGTCATTGCGACACCTGTTTCAGGGCACCATAGCTCATCGATCTATGACACCAATACGCTCATATCCATCGAGGGCACCGTCACCAAGTTCGACTTGAAGAACCCACATACTTACATTCAGATTGAGACCACGGATGCTGAGGGGACTCGTGTAACGGACATAGAGGCGGGTTCGATCTCGTGGTTGGGACCGCTGGGTTTGGCGAGTGACTCTTTTAAGGTCGGGGACTTGGTGATCGCCCGCGTTTTTCCTCCCACACGGCGGAATAGTCAGGTCATGCTCGGACGAGAGATCGTTACCCCAACCGGAGCGGTTGTCCCACTGAACTCCTTGTCTCCCTCTATTAATAGTCCGGGCAGTACGGGCAGGGCCACTGATATTTCAGGCACATGGGTGATGGAGAATGGGGCCAACTACCGTATGAGGGATTCCCAAGTTTCGTGGACGCTCACGGACACCGCATCGGATTCCTTAGCCCAGCATGACGGTGTTTCTACGCCGCAGTCGGAATGTATCCCGATGAGCGTTCCCAATCTGATGCTCTATCCCGTCGTTACTTTGATCGATATCCGAGACGATGCCGTCCGCATGCGAATCGACTGGATGGATTCGGAACGAGTGATCTACACGGACGGGCGCGAACATCCCGACAGTAGCCAACGGTTCCTTCATGGACACTCGATCGGTCGCTGGGAAGGTGAGGAAGGTAAGATACTCGTGGTCGAGACGAGCAACTTCTCCGATCACGAAGCCGGAACTGGATATGGCATACCTTCCGGGAGCGACAAGAGAGTAACGGAGCGGTTCCAACTCAGCGACGATAGCACGCAGATGTCGTATGAGGGTGTACTTGAGAGTCCCAAGTATCTCGCTGAGCCAGCGACATGGAGCTTTGTTTTTAACAATCGACCGGAGCTCAAGCACTCGGAGCGAGGGTGCGATTTGGACAGCGCCCGTCGTTTTGAGATCGAGTAGCCAGAAAAAGCCGTAAAACGTACTTAAGCAACCAGATGTCCGCTGTTGGCCGGAAGCCGCCGTCGGTTAACAGTTGAACTCGACTGCCCCTGGAGCAGAGTCGAAATTCGGCCCCAATCCCTTCGCCCCGGAGAAAGTGTTAACCATGTCTCCGGAATAAACTGTCAACCATGTGTCCGGAATGGACCAAGACTGGATGGCGGAGAGGGAGGGATTGACTCGGCCGGCCAGTCGCCGGCCTCGCCCCGCGGGCGGCGTCGCTTCGCTCCACCGTCCAAATCGCTGCTGCGATTTGTCGAACCGAGGGCTTCTGGAATCTCCAACCCTTCTGCCACAAAAAATGGCCCCTTAAGGGGCCATTTTCCGTGGCGGAGAGGGAGGGATTCGAACCCCCGGTCCGAGCAAACGGACAACGGTTTTCAAGACCGCCGCATTCGACCACTCTGCCACCTCTCCGGCGCCTGCATTCTCCCGAGCGTCTCCTGCGTTTGCAAGGAACCGGCCGGCGGCAACTCTCGCCACCGCGTGAAGTTGCGAACAGCCTGCGAAGCCGCGACCATAGCCAAATACCCGGATACTGCACAGTTAGATGTACCGACGATCCACGCCCGCATTACTCCTTCTTATAGGCTCGATATTCTCGATGTCGTCTGTTCTGGCGCAACTGACGCCCGAGCCGCGTGCAGCGGACCGAGCCCTGGAGGACGGAAACTGGCAGGCGGCGCTCGATGGCTACCGTGCGCTTCTCGGGGACAACCCGACGGACGGCATGATCTGGCTCCGAATCGCCCAGGCACAGCGCGGACTTGGTCAGCATGATGAAGCGCTCGAGTCACTCGAACTCGCGCGCGCAGGGGCAGGGCCGCCCGCGATGATCGATCTCGAAAGAGCGCGCAATCTGGCGGCACTTGGCCGCTCGGCGGACGCATTGGCCGCGCTGGAGACGGCGGATCACTTCGGGTTACGCGCGCTTTCGCCGTTCGAGGAAGCGGCCGAGTTCGAGCCGCTGCGAAGGGAAGGTCGCTTCGATCGCGTCTATCAGAATGTACGCAGTCGAATCTATCCCTGCGAATCGCTCGATGCCGCAAGCGCATTCGATTTCTGGCTGGGTAGCTGGGAGGTTCGGCTCGCGGACGGCACGCTGGTAGGGCAGAGCGAGGTCACGAGACGCGACGGCGGCTGCTCGGTCGTCGAGGAATGGGATGGAACGGGCGGTTCGACCGGCTCGAGTATCAGTTACTTCATACCGAGCCGCGGACAGTGGCGACTGGTCTGGGTCGGCTCCGCCGGGACGCTGATCGACATGATCGGTCGCCCTGCCGACGACGGCATGCGGCTCGAGGGCACGATCGAGTACGCGAACCAGGACCTGGTGTCGGCCTTCAGAGGCAGCTGGACGGTACTGGAAGATGGCGCAGTTCGGCAGCTATTCGAGGAATTCAGCGTCGTTGCACAGGGCTGGGTGCCGTGGTTTGATGGATATTACCGTTCGAGGACGCCGCCGTAGGGTAGAATATAACTTATGAATCAAGGCGCTTACAGGCGAAATCTCCCGCAGAATCCCATCGTCCGAGCGTTCGCCATGATCGTTGCGGCATTCATCGCGATCGGGGCGATTTTTCTTGGCGCCGTGGTCGTTTTCTTCCTCGTCGGCCTCGCGTTACTGGTCTGGCTCGTCTTCAGCGTGCGACTCTGGTGGATGCGACGACAAATGCAGGGGCGTGGAGCGCGCGTCCGGACCCGGACCGAACGAGAACGCGGTGACATTGTCGAAGTTGAGTACAGGGTCGTCGAAGAACGGGCAGCAGACAGCTATCCTCGCGACGATGAAAAATAATGGCACGTAGCAAGAGAGATATGGACCGACGCAAGAATCGGACGCCGAACGATTTGCGGCGGCGACGGCGCCGAAAATTGCTGCCGATCGTTGGCTTCGTCGCCACCTGTCTCGGTATCTCGTGGTTTATGGAGTCGCGCGCGACGACGACGATTATTTTCGTGCGGCATACCGATACGATCCAGTCACTGCCTGCGGCGAGCGATCCGCCGTTAAGCGAGCAGGGAGTCCTCCGCGCTGAATTACTGGCGGACGTACTCGAATCGATCGACGTGGTTGCAGGTGTCAACGCGATTTACGCGAGCGAGGATCGGCGGTCCCGGCAGACCGCTCAGCCACTCGCATCGCGACTCGGGCTCAGCGTCTGGTCGGCCGACTCGTATGACGTGCAACCGTTCATGGCGCAGGTACTCGACGAACACAAAGGTGACATCGTCCTGGTCGTGACCCATAGCGACGCGATATCCCCGCTGATCGTCGAATTGCATGGCAGCAAGAACGTACCCGAGATCCTGCCGGGCGAATACGGGAATCTCTATATCGTCACGATTCCCTGGTTCGGCAAGGTCAAGACGCTGCGTCTGAAGTATGACCTGATGTTCCAGCCGGCGCGTGAACGCCTGACCGACAGCCGCCTCAATACCCTATAACTCTGCGGCCAGCGGATTGCTGGTCATTTGTCCGTTGTCGGACAATTCCGGGTAGGGGAGTCCGCGGGTGCGGCAACGTGCCGCAATTTCCGGGTAGCACCATTCGAACAATACGGTTTCTCGTTCATCGTCGCTGATACGAGATCGATCGTACATTCCCGCCGCAGCACGCTGTCGCTGGGCCTCGTACAGGATGACCGCGGCTGCAACAGACACGTTCAGCGATTCGACCATGCCTTCAATCGGTAAGGCGATGATTTCGTCGGCGCCTTCGACGGCAGCATCGGGCAGTCCGTCCAGTTCGGAACCGAGAACGATGCCGGTCTTCTGCGTGTAGTCAATCGTTCGAAAGTCCTTCGCATCCCGGTTCGGGTGAGCCGCGAGCAGCTTCCAGCCTCGCTGCCGTAACGAAGCAATCGCGGCGTCCAGGTCCTCGTGGTGCTCGACGCCGACCCATGCGCCGCTCCCGCCCGCGGCCATATGGTGGCGGCGCAGCTCTCCCCCCGGAGAGACGGCGTGGATGCGGTGAATGCCTACCGCGTCGCAGGTTCGAAGAATGGCCGAGATGTTATGGGGCTTGTGCACATCAGCGGCGAGCACGGTGAGATCCGGCTGGCGTCGGTGAAGCACGGACTTCAGCTTGTGAAATCGCTCCGGCGTCATTGCTATTATTATCCCACGGGAACCGATTACATGTTTCAGGAACAATTAACCGTCGAGACGCCGGGACGCGGTAGCTTCGAAATCACTCGCGAAGTTGCCGACCTCGTGGCGTCGAGCGAAATCACCGGCGGGCTCTGCAATCTGTTCCTGTGCCACACGAGCGCGTCTCTGATCATCAGCGAGAATGCAGATCCGGCGGTGCTGCAAGATCTCGAGACGTTTATGGGCGATCTCGTTCCTGACGGCGACACGCGCTTCGTACACACCGCGGAAGGCCCGGATGACATGCCGGCCCATGTTCGGAGCATCCTCACACAGACCGAACTGAATGTGCCGGTGCGAGATGGCCGGCTGGCGCTGGGGACGTGGCAGGGAATCTATGTCTGGGAGCATCGCACGCGTCCGCACCGACGCCGCATCGTCGTCACCGTTCACGACTAGCGGGCCGCGTCGCGCGAAGATAGCCGAACGTAGATTCCCGGGGCGGCAACGAGGCATACTAGCGACTCGCCCGCGACTCTCGCCGGTACTTCTGGACACTGGGAAAAAACCATGAAAAGACTGCCTACGTTGCTCGCATTCGCCTCAGCAAGTTTCGCGACGAGTCAGGTAGCGGCTCAGCAGGCTCCGGATCTGACGCGCCTGCTCGACGCTTCCGGTGTTTCTGGAAGGGTTGCGGAGATCAGCTGGTCCGCAAGCGGTGAGATGTTCGATCCCGCGCAGACGATCGTGTCGGGCGCGCGGTCGCGTCATATCACGAGCTATGGCGTTGACAGTCGCTGGCAGCCCGGCGACCAGACCGATTATTCATGGAGCCTGAATATTCATTATCCGTTTCCGTCGCTTTATACCTATGACGAATCTATGGATGGAACCGGTGGCGGTACGATCGATGGATCCGACGGCTTTCGGCCGAGCGCGCAGGGCGCGTTGCCCGCTGCCAGAGTCGGAGCACGAGCGAAGTTCCTCGTCATGACGATGCCGGCATTGCTCCTTGCAGCTTCGTCGGGTGCAAACGCGATCCCGGGTCAGCCAAACAGTTTCCGTTTCGACGCGCTCGGCGCAGAGTGGCGAATTCACGTTGCCAACGGTCGATTGACGCGCTTGTCCACGACTGAGAACGATCCGTTATTCGGCACCGTCGAATCCACTATCCACTATTCCGACTGGAGAGACGTCGACGGAATCGCTGTGCCCGCGAAACTGGACTATCGCGTCGATGGTCAGCTCATTCAGCAGGAGCAGAGAGAGTCAATCGAGCTGACGTTAGCGGCGCGTGGCAGAGGCTTCGACTTGAGCCCGAATCTGAACGATCACGATTTCGCGCGCGGCTGGAACATGGCGCACTGGTTTCTCCGGCGGATCGCGCTCGGCGGTCCGGCCGATACCGATCAATCCTATCCGGTCGAGTTTCTCGAAGTTGGCCAGGGTGTCCACCAGGTTCTCGGCAGCAGCCATCACACGCTTGTTATCGAGACCGATAACGGCCTGATTATCGTCGATGCGCCGCTCTATCCGAGTCGATCGGTCGCGATACTCGAGGCGCTCGATGAACGCTGGCCGAACCGACCCGTCCACCACGTCATTCTCACGCATCACCATTACGACCACAGTGGCGGTGCGACCGCGTACGCGGCGGAAGGAATCCCGCTAATCGTGCACTCGACGAATGCAGGGTTCTTTGCGTCCCTGCTAGCCAATCAGGGTCTCGATGCGGCGCCGATTACAGGCGTCGGCGCTCGTCTCGCCTTGTCGGTCGACGGTGTCGAGCTGGAACTCCACGACATACCGACGTCGCACGTGGCCGGCATGCTGATGGTCTATCTACCGGAGCAGCGACTGGTATTCAACTCGGACCTCTACTCGCCGGGGCGCGAGACTCAGAATCAGCTCTGGGCGAGCGAATTGCAGCAGGCAGTCCGGTTTCTCGATCTCGACATCGACGTTCATGTCGGCGCGCACGGGCGTGGACCTGGCACCGCCGGGGAGCTTTCGCAGGTCGTTGCCGGAAACTGATCGCGATTACGAATCTCGACTTGGCAGACTGAGGGCGGGTGAACGATAATTCGCACCTTCATCATCGTGTGGGGCCGTAGCTCAGTTGGGAGAGCGCTGCGTTCGCAATGCAGAGGTCGTGAGTTCGAATCTCATCGGCTCCACCATTTTCTTCGGTCCAACGAGCCGGTTGGCGTGTTTATCAGCTGCGGTGCAGCGCCAGCGGTTGTTCTCCCGTTAGCTCGTCCCGCTTGAATCATCGCTATTCAATGATCGAAACTGAGCGCCTGCCGACGAGGACAGGTATTTAATATGCGTGTTGGAGTTCCAAAGGAAATCAAGAGCCAGGAATTTCGTGTCGGGTTGACGCCCGCTAGTGTCCGGGAGCTCGTAGAGCACGGCCACGAAGTGTTGATCGAGACTGGCGCGGGGAGAGGCAGCGGCATCACCGATAGCGGATATACCGGCGTCGGTGCTGCGATCGCCTCGAGCGCGGAGGAAGTCTTCGAGCAGAGCGAGTTGATCGTGAAGGTCAAAGAGCCTCAACCGGAAGAATGCGAGCGGTTGAGTCGGGGGCAAGTACTTTTCACCTATCTGCACCTCGCTCCGGATCCGAATCTGACGAACCTGCTTCTGGAATCGGGCGTGACCGCCATCGCCTACGAAACCGTTACCGGTCCGAATAACAGCCTCCCGCTACTTGCGCCGATGAGCGAGATCGCCGGCCGGCTCTCGGTTCAGGCCGGCGCACATTGTCTCGAGCGGGTCCAGGGCGGGCAGGGAATCCTGCTGGGCGGTGTGCCCGGTGTCGCGCCGGCGAAAGTCTTGATCATCGGCGGCGGTACCGTTGGTGACCATGCCGCGACAATGGCCCGTGGCATGGGCGCCGACGTAACGTTGCTGGACCGGTCCGTGGCGCGCTTGCGACAACTCGATAACGACTACGAAGGTTCGATCAAGTGCGTCTTTTCGACAGCCGAGACCATAGAGGAGTATGCGCTGCAGGCAGATCTGGTTATTGGCGCGGTACTCGTTCCGGGTGCGACTACCCCTCACGTTCTGTCCAAAGAAACCGTTCGGCGCATGAAGCGGGGCTCCGTCGTAGTGGACGTCGCGATCGATCAGGGTGGCTGTTTCGAGACTTCGCATGTCACGACCCATCACGAGCCCACCTACGTCGTAGAGGGTGTCGTGCACTATTGCGTCGCGAATATGCCCGGCGTCGTTCCGAGGACATCGACACTTGCCCTGAATAACGTAACGCTGCCATTCGTACTCGCAATCGCAGACCATGGTTTCCAGGACGCGCTGCTCAGCGATCCGGATCTGGCGAACGGTCTTAACGTTCATCAGGGAAAGATTACCCACGAGGCCGTGGCGCGGGACCTGGGTCATCAATTTCATACCGTCAAGTCTTTGCTCGCGCATTGATAACGACACTTTCGGCAGGCGTCATACATCGATGCCGGGGAGACTAATGTGAACAAGAAACTGTTTTTTACCGCTGCGGTGCTGTCTGTTCTCGGTATCGGATCTTCTGCCGAAGTTATGGCTCAGGAGCCCGCGGAAATTCTCGCAGAGGCGCGCTCGCTGGCGGGTTCGGAGTGGAGCAGGACGGTAGAATTCCTTTGCGGCGCTGATCCCCAGCCGGGTAATGCGGCCGAGACCCCGGTTCTGGAGCCCACGCAGATCTTCGACAATCTCTACGCCTTCGGGCGCAGTGGCGCGGTCGTCTATGCGATCACAACTTCCGAGGGAATCATCCTCATCGATTCCGGCTACCCGGATCAGGTGGAATCGGTTCTCGCTCCGGGACTCGCGGCGCTCGGTCTCGACGCGGACGATATTCGTTACGTCATTGTCGCTCACGGCCACCGGGATCATTATGGCGGCTCGCGTCATCTGCAACAGGAGCATGGCGCGTCGATCGTGCTCTCCGCAGCAGATTGGGATTTCATGGAGCAGTACCGCACCGGCGGGCCCGGCGACCCACCGGAACGTGACGTCGTTGCACAGGATGGCGAGCCGATCGTACTGGGCGATACCTCCGTGACGCCGATATTCGTTCCGGGACATACGCCCGGTGCCATCGGCGTGCTTTTCGACGTGCGCGACGGAGACACTACGCACACCGCAGCTATGTTCGGCGGAACGATACTGATCTCGTCGCGTATTTCGGATGAAGGTCTGGAACAGTATCTCGATTCACTGGATCGGTTTGCGGCAGCCGCGGCAGAGCAGGGCGCAGATGTCGAGATCCAGAATCACCCCATCATCGATAACATGTCCGGGAAGCTGGCGGAGCTCGCGAACCGTGGCGCGAACGATCCGCATCCGTTCGTGGTGGGCGAGGCTGCCTACCAGGATTTTCTGAGCGTGATTTCTGCCTGTACGGAGCTGGAACTCGCGCGTCGGAGCGGCAGCGACTAATCGTCGACCACTTCGTCGATATACTGCTCCATCATCCGGCGCATGGCGGCATCGGGCAGCCGGCCCCGTGCCGCGCCCATATTTTCTGCGACGTGAGTTTCCTTGGTCATCCCCGGAATAACGCAGGTGACTGCAGGATGCGAGACGACGTATTTGAGAAAAACCTGCGCCCATGAATCGCAGTCGATGTCGGCCGCCCAATCCGGCAATGGCTCGTCGTCGGTTTCCGCGAACAAGCGGCCGCGCCCGAAGGGCAGATTGACAAGGACCGCGATACCGTTGTCGGCCGCCAGTGGCAACAGGCGAGCATCGGCACGTCGATTGTCCATCGCGTAGTCGACCTGAATGAAATCGAGCGGCTCGCCCCGCTCGACGATCTCGATGAGTTGCGTTTGCTCATTCGGCAGCCACACGGAGATGCCTACATGCCGGACCCGACCTTCAGCTTTCATTTCGTACAACGTTGCTAGTTGTGCATCGACATTGCCGAGGTCCTGAATCTGCATGAGGTCGATCGAATCCGCGCGCAATGCGCGTAAGGAATTCTCGAAGCTGACATTGCCGTCATGGGTTCCATGGTCTGCGATCTTCGAGGCGAGAAAGACTCGATCTCGCAGCCCGAGCTCGTCGACCAGCGTGGCGAGCAGGCGTTCGGAATCGCCATAGGATGGGGCAGAGTCGATCAGTCTGCCACCGAGATCCGTGAAACTTCGAATCGCGGCACGATACATCTCGAGATCGCCCCAGCGGCTGCGAAAATTTCGTGCGCCGAGACCGATAACCGGAAGTAACTCGCCCGTGGACGGAATCGTCCTTTCGATCAAGTCGTTCGGCTGCGCCAGCGGACGCAGTCCGGCGATCGCTGCCGCGCCCAGACCCGCTCCCGCGCCCAGCATTTGTCGGCGTGTTACAGACATGTAGTGAAACCCGAACTCCGACGGAATTATAGCGTCCGTGCCGACATCTGACCTGTCCCGTTTACCGCGGAGCCGGCGCGGTACGGGGGCAAATGAGGTATAAAGTAGGCAATTCGGCTATATCGACACCTCTGTCTCGAAGTTTGGAGATAAGCAACATGAATTACCGGCGTTATTTCGGGTTACTCGCTTCCTTTGCATTCTTATCGGCATGCTCGCCGCAGGCGCAGGATCCCGCTCCGCCGCAGG
>JAHEKF010000039.1:12869-27755 GCA_024638465.1 Rhodospirillaceae bacterium
CCGCTCCGCCGCAGGCGCAGGAGTCGGCGGACGTCATTTTCGTCAATGGCAAGGTACTGACTGTCGACGCTGATTTTTCGACCGTGGAGGCGGTTGCGGTCAGCGGCAACCTGGTCGCCGCCGTCGGTACGTCCGCGGAGATTGAATCTCTCGCGGACGCGGACACACGCGTGGTCGACCTCGAGGGCCGAACCCTGATTCCGGGTCTGATCGATAACCACAATCACCTGCTGTTCAACTCGCCGACGTGGCCGCAGGGTGTTCGTCTCGGGCGTGTCAGAACGAGAGCGGAGGCGCTCGAGCGAATCGCCGCGAAGGCGCGCGAGATCGGACCTGGAGATGGTCCCGAACATATCGTGTTCGCTATTGGCGGCTGGAATCCGGTTCAATTCACTGATGACCAGACCGAGTTCACGCGTGAGGAGCTCGACGCAATCGCACCCGACAATCCTGTGTATACGCAGATCAGCTGGGGTAGTGCGGTACTCAACAGCAAGGCGATGGAGCTTGGCGGGATCACCAACGACATGCCGGAGCCCGGGCCTGAGACGGGTGGTCGAATCTGGCGCGACGAGGACGGCAACGTCACCGGCAAGTTCACCGGTAGCATCTTCCTGAAATGGCAGCTTCGCCCGTTGTTCCCCGAAGTCACCGGCGAGAGTGTCGTCGCCGGCGTCAGAGCGGAGATTGAGGACTATCTTAAGCTCGGCGTTACGACGTCGATGACTTACAACGGGCCCGAGTTTCCCGAGCCCGCGCTCGATGACATCAAGAGGCAACTTGCAGACACGAACGAACTGAAGATGCGTATCTATTACCCGCCGCATTTCAACAATAACGTCTCGGCCTGGACACCCGAAGAGGTTCCGAATGTCGTTGACGGTCTGGTCAATCGCCACAAGCCGGAATCCGGCCCGGAGATGTACCAGATGCTGCACTTCGGCGAGCATGTCTATCTGCCGGTATCGGACAACTACGGGATGGGCGACCGACCCTATTCCGACGAGCTCATGGAGCAGTTCACGATCATCGCAACGGCAGCAGCGCAGGGCGGCTGGCAGGTTGCCGAGCACCTGAACCGTGACATTACCGCCAATCAGATGCTCGATATCTTCGAGGAGATCGACAAGACCTATCCGATTCGCGACCGGCGCTGGCGTTTTGAGCACGCGCAGGGTCTGTCACAGGCGACCATCGAACGCATGAAGGACTTCGGCATGGCGGTCGGGGTGCACAGTTCGGCAGCGATGAGCTCGCCCGAGTCTCGCAACGCCAACGCATTCAGGCGCGCGCTGCTCGAGAAACAGGATGCTCCGCCGATTCGCTGGTATCAGGACAGCGGGATCGCGTTCGGTCTTGGCTCGGACGCGCAGGTCGTCGCGCACGATTCACCGTTTTTCACGCTCTACTGGGTCGTGTCCGGCAACGACACGTCGGGACAGCCGTACTTCAAGCACGGCACGCTGACGCGAGAGGAAGCGTTGATCGCGCACACGCGCTCGAATGCCTATCTCATGCACAAGGAAGACCTGCTGGGTTCGCTCGAGGTCGGCAAGCTCGCTGACATCGTCGTTCTCGATCGCGACTACATGACGATCCCGGTCGAAGACATCCGTGACCTGAACTCCGTTCTCACCATGGTCGACGGCCGTATCGTCTACGAGAACCTGAACTAGCGATGGATAGAATCGCATAACGGATGTCCTGCTTCGGCGAGAGTGAAAGTGCTCGTTCGAAGTTCTGCAATAATAGGTAGTTGCCCTGTTGCCCTCGAGAAAATGAGTGTTGTCAGGCTCGCATTGATCGGCTTGTGCAGCTTCGCTGCAGTCGCCTGTACGACCCGACCGCTGAAAGGCTATGAGGGACCGCTGCGACTCGATAGTGAGACGGCACTAATCCGCGTCGAGAGAATATCGAATGACAGGACCGCGGCAAGAGTTCGGATCCGTTCATTCGATACCGCGCGAGGCGAAGTCATTCCGGTACGAGCGGACCGCATTCGCGTATTACCTAGAAGAACCTGTATCGAGGCGACTGCGACGAGTTCGACTCTCGATAGATTCTCCGCAGAGCTGTGCTTCGAGCCCGTCGAGGGAGGGCAGTACGAAATTCGCGCATTGACCCGCGGCTCCCCTCAGCCGAATCAGCTCGCAACGACGGGAGGTGAAATTCCTGTTGCAATTAACTCCGCGAGTGGCCCGTTTCAGGTGACGATGCTACTGATAGTCGACTCATCGACACTCGAGATTGTCGCGGCGGCGGAGCCATGACCAGGCCGAGTCAGATCCGCGTTCCGGGACTTCGTAAGCTTCTGCAGACAGGGTACCGTGCCGATTGCTCTTGCTTGAACGCTTATTGCGAACCGAACGCTTCAATCGATCTCGCGACTGCTCGCAACTCCGATATCACAACGTCGAGTCTTCCTGGGTCCGCGATGTCGACGCCGCTCTGAAGCGCAACCTGGATCGCGGCCACATTTTGTGACATCTGGGCTAGTTCCGTCGCTTCGATCGAGAGATCGTTCGCTTTGGCTGCATCGAGTGTAGCGCGAAGATAGAGTCCGACCTGACGGCTGGACTCCAACAGGACATCATCGTCACTCAAAGTGATGGCATTAGCTGCCCTGAGTAGAAACAGATTTCGTTCCGGTGCCAGAACCGCGGCTATGTCGATCAGCCTGAGCGCTTCGTTCGCAAATCGCTCAGGCTCTTGTGTCACGTAAGTTCGCCACTCGGCTCTCAGCCGGGCGGCCTCAGGATACCAGGCATCCGTTATCCGGCTCTCTGCGAGGTCTGCATCGAGCCGCGCCAGCGAAGCCCAATCTCCTGCTGCGCCATGGCCCCAGCCCTGGACAACGGCAGCGGCGGCGGCGGAGAGATCCGTGGACAGGTCCTGAATACCCTCTTGGGATACGCCTCGCCCTATCAGGGCAAGCTGATCCTTGATCAGATGAAAACGGGCCTGACTGTTGGAAGGGTCTGCCGAGATTGCAGATTCGAACGCAGCCCGTGCTCGCTCAGGTTCGTTGCTCGCTTCGTACAGCAGACCATAGATTTCGAACGCTGTTGAACTGCCCGCGAAAAGCTCGGCAAGCTTGGCGACGCGGTCGTGCTGTGCAAGATTGGTAAGCCGCCGCGTCAGATACCCGAAGTCGATCAAGTTGCCGAGTTCAGAGCGGATCCAGCTTTGGCGCCGGGTTAACGGGTCATAGGGCTCCAGCAGCGAATTCAGGTCGGTGTTCATCAGCCCGTTGCCACGGCTGTTGCTGTCCGTCGCCATACGGTTTCGGTCGTCGGTGCTGATCGGGGCATCGCGCGAGAATTCATCGACGCCTTGCTCATCCATGACCAACGCAGCGATGACGTCTTCGACGCTGTTTATTCCGAGCCTGCTGAAGTGCATGATGTCTGTTACCAGGGGCTGTCCTGTTCTGGCGAGCGAAATTTCCGTATTCAGCGCGCCATCGGAAGCGTGAAACATCAGCATTTGCGGTACGGGTTGATAGAGTCGAACGTAGTCGAATTCGGCGCGCAGTGTTGCGGCTAGAGTTCGCAGTAACGAAGCATCGACGAATTCGGAGTTCATCCATTGAACGAAGATTCCGTCACGCAGCAGGTGATTTTTCGCTTCGGCAACGAATTCACGCGTAAACAGATGCGAGGCGCCGGCGGTCCACGGATGAGACGGCTGGGAGACGATAATGTCGTATCGCGTACTGCTGAGTCTAAGCGCGTTTCGAGCATCGTTAATAACGATATTGAGACGCGGGTCGACCAGGGGGTCGACATTCCTCATGCCCGCAAGCGCGCGGTTGGCATCAATGACTGCAGGTTCCAGTTCGATAACGTCCACTCGCTCGACGGAAGCGGGAATGCCTTCCAGAGCGACGCCACCGCCGAAGCCGATCACCAGCATGTCACGAGCCTCTGGTCGTGCAGTTACGGCGAGCGCGGTAAGCCATTTCTCGGGATCTTTGACAGGCGGCGAGCCTTTCGCGGCGATAGATGCCTCCGGCAACCCGTTCGTACGAACAAAGTAGTAACCGCCATGTTCTTCCAACATGACGGTCGCCGAGCGGCCGACCGCATAGAAAATCTCGCGTGCGTCTTCAAGGTCAGCCAGAAGATAACCGGAGTTGGAAACCACTGCCTGCGGACGACTCGGCGAGTATCCAAAAAGCGCAACCACGAAACCTGCGGCGATAGCGCCTGCGAATGCTGGCTTCCAGCGCGCGACAAAAGAAGCGGCCCAAAGAGCGAGCCCGAGGTTGATCAATACAGCCAGCTTGATCGTCCCTTCGAACCCCAGGCCGGGGATCAGAAAGAAACCAGCGGCAATCGCGCCAACGATCGCGCCGAATGTATTCCAGGAGTAGATTCGTGCGGTATTTACGCCGGCATCCGTTTCATCTGCGACAAGCACACGGACGGCCAGCGGGAACGTCGCCCCAATGAAGATCGTTGCCGGCAACATCACCAGCATCGCGTAGATCACGACGCGTACCGTTGTCAGCTCTGAAGGGATGAGCGGTCCGATCCAGGAAAATACCGCGACCGAGAGAACGGCTATGGCGACCTGGGTTACGGCGAACGTAATCGCAGCCGTATCTCTTCGAATCGCGAATTTGCCGATGAGACCACCGCCGAGAGCAATACCGGTCAGAAAAGTAGCCAGCATTGTTGCGAACGCGTAGATGCTTCCGCCGATGACATGAGTGAGCATCCGGGTCCACAGCACCTCGTAAGTGAACGCGACCGCGCCCGACGCGAGCATGAGCGGAAGGATCCACGCGGGCTGCAAATGGAAAACTCTCGTGAATCTCTTTCGCGTACCGGACCCTGGATGGAAAAGTGGTGAAAAGCAAGATCGAAAAAATCCGACGGCCTGTGTCGAATCCGAGCGGACACCGGAAACCTCGGTGACCGGGACGTTCTTCGATAGCGTCGCGGCGATCGCAAAGACCAGTCCGTTGACTATAACGCCGACCCATACCGTTCCCGAAAGCCCCAGCGTCGGGAGCAGAATAAAGGCAGCCACGACCGTTCCCAGGACCGCTCCGCCAGTGTTGATGGCGTAGAGGAGCGCGACTCTCGGACCAACGTCGGAGTCATTGCGTACGACGTGGCGTATCAATAACGGGAGAGTCGCCCCCATGAAACCGGTCGGAAGTGCCAGGACGAGGAATGCGACGATGAGGTAGAAGATTGGCTGCCCGATCAACGCGGCATCTGGTGGCGAAGCGTAGTCGCCCAGGATTGCAGCGTAGAGGTCTCCGGCACCGGAAAGCAGCAGGGGCACGGCAAGTGCCGACAGCGCTATACCTGCCTCCAGAAGTGCGTAGACCAGGATCGGGCGCGAAATTCGGTCGACGAATCGCCCCGCCACCGCCGCCCCGAGGGCCAGCCCCCCCATGTACGCGGCGAGCACGGTCGCAACGGCAAGCTCGCTGGTGCCAAATACCAGCGAAAACTGCCGCAACCAGGCTGTTTGGTAGAGAAGGGCCGCGAAGCCTGAGAGCAGGAAACAGGTGACGACGCCGATCATCGCCATGCCGCCGACGTCACTCGAATCGAAGGCGTTTCGGCCCGGATCGGCGACGATCGTCTTGCGCGAGGAATTGTGGTGACGGTTCGGCATTTGTACTTTTCGGCTGCGCTGGCGTGGTCAGTGCATTGCGTGTGATTCGCGGGTTTTAGACGAACCCATTGTAACGGTCGGGGCGACCGGCGATAACTCGACCTGTGAGTTTGTGGGGTCTCGCATGGCGCCCGAATGCTGAGATAAAAAAAGCCGACCAGCCTAGGGGCTGGTCGGCTTGGATAGTTACGCTGCGATAAAGATCGTCAGTTATCGAACGAGTGACGGAACGTCAGCGTATAGGATCTGTTGCGGCGGTTGAATCTCGCGGACTGCTGAGTTGGCGGCTCGGTAGCGAAAAGATTTCTCGCGGCAACGCCGATGCTGGTCCCGTTCGTGATCTGCCAGTTCCACTGAAGGTCGACAACCCACTGACCTTCCTCATGCTGGAAGCCTAACGTTGCGGCGGCCGTAGGATCCAGATCACCGACTTCGCTGTTGAGGCTGTCCCTGTAGGTCGGGTTCAATCGAAACCGGTGAGGTCCGCGGACCAGTGTGACCGGGAAGTTACCCTGCCATCGCGGGATATTGTTGATGCCGTTCGAAAAACCCATTCCGATATTGCGTGCTACGGAGCTACAGAGTCCACCGGGGCACAAGGTAGGCGCAGATACGCCGTCGGGCAGCGGGAACTCGTAGGTCAGCACGATAGACACGTTCGGCGAAAACGTCAGCTGACCGAGTCCGGTATCCCAGCCCATGTTGGCGCGCAGATCGAGGAATTCCGTATTAAGAAAGCCCAGGTTTTCCGGGGAGGACACGATCAGGCCAATATTGTCAGCGGTTATCGGCGCTAGCGGATCGATCGGGACGATGCAACCACCGTCTTCGACGGACAGCCAGAGCAGGTCTCCGCCGGGCAGACCGTTGGTTGTCATCGGCGAGCCGTCGGGATTCAGTGGATGACAGCTAAGGTTCTGTGAAACGACGTTTGCCGTCGGCGCCACGATTCGATCCTCGAAATCAATCGCAACGTACGATGCGCCAAAACTGATGTTGTCTGTAGCGACGAAATCGAAACCGAGCGAGACGTTTTCAGACGTCTGTGGCAAGAGATCCGGAGCCGGCAGTGTCGTGAACGACGCATTGAACATGCCCATCATGCCGTAGTTCATGCCCATGAACGGTGCAAAGGTTGGCCCGCCGCCCTGGAATGTCGTTGCCGCGGCCGTCTGACTGATGGAAGGGCCTTTAAAGGACGTGCCGATGGAACCGCGCAACGTCAACCGATCGTTAGGTGTCCACAAGGCTGCGAGCTTCGGCGATATTTCGCTGAAGCCGCGTTCGTAGGACTCGTTTCGGGCCGCTATCTGTATGTTCACGTCTTCGTGGACCGGCAGAGCCACTTCGAAGTATTGGGAATCGACGGCTTGTTTGCCCTTGAAGTCGTTGACGACACCAATGGAAGCTGTCAAACCGGCATTGCTCGATGAGTCAGCGTCGCGCTCGATCGTTTCCTCACGATAGGCAACGCCCAGGGCGATACCGATCGGACCGCCGGGAAGTTCGCCGAATTCTCCCGTTACGCGAAAATCGAATGAGAGAAACTCGCCGAAGAATCTGTCGATACGATTCGGAACGAGCCACTGAAGCAATTCCGGGCTGTTGGCGAGTCCGTTCTGTGCCAGACCCGGACCACTGCCGGACTGGAGCGAATTGGCGTTTGGTAACGCCGAACTCATGAACGGATTGTAGTAAAAGCACTCGCCCTGGCCGGGTGTTCCTCCGGCCTGATCGCAGTTCGGGCCACCGAGGCCCGATACGGCTGCCGGATACAACGAAACGATCGGATCCCTGACGCCGTTCTCTACTTCCGAGTAGGCCGCTGAAGCATCGACGAGCCAGCTCCAGCTATCATTGAAATCGCCTTCGACGCCGAATGCGGCGCGGAAGAGATCGTTGGTATTGAAGGCCGACAGCTCGCCCATGAACGGTAAGGTTTCACTAATCGCGTAGACCGGCGCGTTGACCGGCGGTCCCATACCCATAGCCGCGGTTCCGAACGTCGGATCGAGGCTTCGCGCGTGGACGATCGCAGGATGCGTGTCCGGGAAAGCGTAAGCGGTGCCCAGCGACGCCTGGTTTCTCGGTGTCCAGGTGACGCCATTGTTGTCGCCCCAGCGATCGATGTCGTTGAATCGGGAACGGCTGAAGTTGAACTCAGCGTTGGCACGCAACGAATCGCTGAAGCTGTGTTCGGCGCGGGCAAACGTGATGATCTGCTGAACCTCGTTCTGGATCAGCTGCAGACCCTGGTCGTTGTTGACAGGTCGTGCACAGTCCACGAGTGTCTGGCCAGGTCCGCCATCGAACGGTCGGAGTTCGTCGACCGAGGCATCGAGGTATGAGGGAATGCCGTCAAACAGCGGATCGAAATTCCCCTGTCCGCAGAGCGGGTCGATCCAGGTGGTTGCGCCCATGCCCATGCCACCGTTGCTGTAGACGAGACCGGGATAGCGCTCGAGGCCCGTGCCGGTCTCCGGCGTGATGTCGGGGTTGGTAAAAGTATCGTCGACTTCGTTGCGGAAGACGAGGTCTTCCTGATGAAACTCGATCGCTGCGATGATGCTGGTATTCTCATCCCCAGCGCCGAACAACGCTCCGATCGTGACATTTTTCGCGTCGCTCGAGTCCTCCAATGTGCGCGAATCGAACGTGAAGTCGAATCCTCTGAATTGATTGTTGGTCACGAAGTTGGCGACGCCGGCAACCGGGTCGGAGCCGAAAATCGCAGAGCCGCCATCCAGGAGCACATCGACCCGCTGAATCGCGATGCGCGGTACCATGGAGTTGATATCGACCCGATTCCACCCCGTGCCGTCCGGTACCGGGTAACCGATGGTGCGGCGGCCATTCAGCACCGCCAGCGAATTCTCGTCGCCGAGACCTCTGAGATTGATCGACGCGTTGCGGATGGACCGCGTACGCGCCATACCTTCCGGATCTGTCTGCGCGATATTGTCCGAAGTGTAATTCTGCGGGACGTTTTCGAAGAAAAACGTTGCCATGTCGGGCGGGGCGAAATTAACGATATCGTCGCCCGAATATACGGTTACGGGCGATGGTGAGTCGACGCCGGTGTACAGATAGGAACCGGTGACGACGACCTCCTCCAAGCCGGGGCCCTGCTGCTCTTGTTGGGCGTGCGTCGTGGTGGCGACCGCGGCTGCGATGGCGCCGAGAACGGCGTACAACGCCGGGAAGTGTCTTGAGGTCATCTTTTGCCCCCCTGTAGGCAACAGTGTTGCGATAACGCTACAAAGCATGATCAGGGCAATGTTACTCGATAAAATCACCTGTCACAAAAGCTTAGCGAGAACCGGGCCGTGGCCGTGTGTGGCAAGAAAAACACAAGTCGAAGATTCGTCGCTCAATCAGCAACTTAAACGTCGATTAATAATCGCTAAAGTCAACTTCAGCGCTGATCTGTCGAGAATCGTGCGCGTCCTTCGCGCTGCCGCGAAATCCGTTTGCTAAGGATCAGGAAAACGCGACCGAATACCCGCGCGGTTCGCCAGCTCGAGTCCCGACGCTGAACACTGGACGGGGTCGCGCTGTGTCGCCGTCGCGGCGTTTTTTTTTCGCGAGGTTTTCGCCATACTGACTTCCTCCGGCAGCAGCCGGCAAAACAACATCGATCAGGGGAGACGTTCCATGACCAGAACCTTTATCCGCTGGCCTGTGCGGCTGGTATTGCTCATGTGCCTTTCGGCGAGCGCCGTCGCGCTCGAAGGTACGCTCGTGGTCGCAAACCGCGGCGGTGGCAGCATCTCCCTCATCGATCTCGAGACCCGTCTCGAAGTCGCGCGGCTGCCGATCGGACCGATCATCCCGCACGAGGTAGCGGTCTCGCCGGACGGACGCTTCGTATTGACGGGCGAATACGGCCCCGAGAGCGAGCATGGTCAGCACGTCGTCCTGATCGACCTGGTGAAAGCGGAGATCGTGGGGCGAATCGACCTCGGGCCGAATTCGCGCCCGCACACGGCCCTGTTTCACCCTGACGGGCGTCATGCGCTCGCGACGATGCAGGACTCGGATCAGATCGCGCTCATCGACCTCGAACAGATGGAAGTCGTCAGGACCTATCCTACCGGTGGTCGGGAAGGGCATATGGTACGAGTCAGCCCCGACGGATCGCGCGCCTATGTCTCGAGCCGGCTCGGTGACGGCACGCTGTCCGTTATCTTTCTCGACGAGGATCGTCCACCGGTAGTCATCGAAACGGGCCCCGGCGCCGAGGGCCTATCCGTGTCTCCGGACGGCAGCGAAGTCTGGGTAGCCAATCGGCAGGAACAGTCGATCTCCGTCGTCGATACCGAATCTCTCGAGGTCATCGCAAGAATCGACTCCAATCCGTATGCAGGGCGTGTTGAGATATCTCCGGACGGCGAGTATGCGGTCGCACCGAATGGCGGTGGGGGCGGCGAGCCGGTTCCGCAGATGCTGCGGCTCTTCGACGTCGATGATCACGAAATGATCAGCGAGATTCCGCTGCGCGAAGATGGCCAGCCCGGCACCGGGAACTTCGGTGTAATGATCCACGAAGGAATCGCATTCGTCAGTGAGCCGGGGCGAGGGACGATTCGCTTGTACGCGCTCGATAATTTTGGCGAATCACCGCCGGACGTACTGGCAAGCGCGCACGAGGGCCCGGACGGTCTTGCCTGGTCGCCGCTTCGGGTCGGCGTCATGAATCGCAACTAATAGAGAAACATCCATGTCCACACGATCGCGTGCGCAGCTTTGCGCAGTGCTGCTGGTATCGTTCGCACCGTTGATGACCATGGCCCAGACCGAAAACCTTTCGCAGCCGCAATACGACGTCATCTTCGAGCAGGATGTGCCAATCCGTGTTCGCGACGGAACGGTTCTGCGTGCAGACGTCTATCGCCCGGCCACTGAGGACGATGAGACGTTTCCGGTGTTAATGAGTCTCAGCGCTTACCAGAAAGCGCTCGATCGCTTCCTGCCTCACTATCCTCCGTTCACGCACGTGGAGCGGCCGGAACCGGAGTGGTGGACGGCGCGCGGCTATGTGCTCGTGTTCGTGGATTCGCGCGGCACCGGGACATCGCCGGGCCAGTCCGACATCTGGTCCATGCAGGAAGCACGCGACTATTACGACGCGATCGAATGGTCCGCGGTGCAGTCGTGGAGCAGCGGCAAGGTCGGCCTGATCGGCGTGTCTTATTACGCGATCACGCAATGGAATGTGGCGAGCCTGCAACCGCCGTCGCTGACGACCATCATTCCGTGGGAAGGCTGGGCCGACATGTACCGCGACTCGGTGTTTCACGGTGGCGTGTTCAACCAGGGCTTCTACGGCCGGTGGTGGCTCGACGTGCGCGGCAAGCAGTTGCTGGAGAATACGCGAGCGGATAACTCTGCAGCACTGAGCGAAGATCTGATTTACAACTTCATGGCGCACCATATGGACAGCTCCTGGTGGGACCAGGTGAAGTCGAGGGCCCAGTTCGACCAGATAACGGTGCCTCTTTACAGCTCCGGCAACTGGGGCGGCTGGAATCACCATATGCGCGGCAACATCGACGGTTACGTGCGTTCGGCTTCAGAAAACAAGAAGCTGCAAATGCACATCGGCGGTCACGTCGACGCGTTCTATTCCGACGAAGGCAAATTCGAGATGCTGCGCTGGTACGAGCACTGGCTCAAGGATATCGATACCGGCATCATGGATGAGCCGCCCGTAAAGCTATGCGTGCGCAGGTCGGTGTCCGAATGCGACTGGCGCTTCGAAGACGAGTGGCCGCTCGAGCGGACCGAATACACCCGCTACTATCTCAACACTGACCGCGCCGGGGTCGTCGCGGATGCGGTCCACGATGCAACACTCACGCGCGAACCCCCGGACTCCGGAGGCGAGCTTACCTACGCGTCGGGGCCCGAGGCGTACTCGCGCGCCAACCGTGGCTTGCCGACGGCCACATTCGTCACCGAACCACTCGAGGAAGACGTCGAGATCACGGGTCACATCAACCTCGTCATGTGGGTGTCGTCGGAGACCGATGACATGGATGTGTTCGCCTACCTGCGAAAGATGTCGCCCGACGGCACGGTAGAAACGGCGACGCGCGGAATTCTCCAGGTGTCCCACCGCAAGCTCGATCCGGAATTATCCACACCGTATCGCCCGTATCACACGCACGATGAAGAGCAGAAGCTGACGCCGGGCGAGATCGTGCCGATCGAGGTTGAGATCTGGGCGACGAGCATGATCTTCGAAGCCGGCGACCGCATCCGCCTCGATGTCAACGCGCACGACGGGCAGCATTACTTCGCGGCTTACAACCTGCAAAACAATACGATTTATACGGGCGGCGACCGCGCGTCCTACGTGCTGCTGCCGATCGTCCCCGCCAAATAGTCGACGGCGCCGGTCCGCCATCGCGGTCAGCGGAATTCCAGGGGGCCGGTCGCGATTCGCGGCTGGTGGTATATGGTCGGGCCCGGAGAGTCCGTCGGCACGAAGGTCGGTTTGCGGAGTCGCAAGGGGCCGGTCGCGACCGGGTAGCGGTTACGGTCGGGCCCGGAGAGTCCGTCTCACTTAATCTCGCCTCGACGTCCGTGTCTCGGCTCGAATCGTGTCCTCGTCGCTCAACTGCCGTCCATGGCACGCTCCTCGTCTACGACGCTCGACGGACACTCCGGGCCCTCCTTTGCCGGTCACCGCAGTCGTCAACGTCGAGGTGCCGGTGAGCGTCGGCTCCGGTGTCTGTCACCGCCGTGCGCAACGCCGCGGTGACCGAGCGCGGGCGGGTGTGATAGTTCATCCGACCCGGAGCCTCTGGCACTGGTAATCATTCGAGCGTGGTGGGTACGGCCGAGGGGAGGATGGACTGTCGCGACCGGCCCCTTGCTACTCCGTGAATGAGGGCATCGGTCCCTCTCTGAGAGACAGGTCGACGTGCCGTCGGGCTCGACCGGATTGACCGTGACAGGGCGCTCTTTGAGGTGACCTGAACGAGCAAGCTGTCCGGGTCCGACCATGGCCTGGCACCCGGCCCGCCTTCGGGGTTCGGCTAACAGTGCAGCGAGCGCTCAGGCCGCGGGCGGCAGCGCGGCGGCGACGCGGTCGGGCGTGAGTGGCAAGTCGCGAAGGCGTGCGCCGGTCGCGTCGGCAAGGGCGTTAGCGATTGCGGCGGCCGTTGGTCCCTGTGCGGCCTCGCCGACTCCGAGTATCGGCAATTCGGGTCGATCGATGAGCTCGACCTCGATCTCGGGGACTTCGTCGAAACGCAGAATCGGATAGCTCGCCCAGTCGACGCTGACAATAGCTTCCCGCGTATTCCTTACCGCTTCTTTCAGCGTCCAGCTCGCGGCCTGGATGATGCCGCCTTCGACCTGATTGCGGCAGCCATCCGGTGAAATGATTTGCCCGGCCTCCATTGCGGAGTAGGCCTTCTCGGCTCGGATGTAGCCCGACGATGGATCAACGGATATATCGATAACGAGTGCCAGATAGGCGGAGAGATTCTTGTATTGCGCGAATGCGACGCCTCTACCGGCGAGTCGTCCTTCGAAACTCGGCGCCGATCCCGCCATCGATCGCACAGCTTCGATCACGGTTCGTGCGCGCGGATCGGCGAGATGCCGCAGCCGGTACTCGAACGGGTCGGCATCATGAGCGTTTGCGAGCTCGTCGATGAACGATTCGATCGCGAATACATTGCCGAATGCGCCCAGACCTCGCAACGCGGATACGCGCAGCGGCTGCTCAGTCACATAGTGCTCGACCACGCGCTGCTGCGGGAAAGCATAGAGCGCTACCGCATTTCGATCGGCGCCACCGGCGGGCTGCGGGATATTGCGGCCGGTGAATAGCGGAACCGGATCGGTCTTCTCCTGCGAGGCGAGCAGGCTGCCAGCGGTGTCGCCACCATAGTAAGGTCGCGTCGAGTGGCTCGGGCTCCATACCTCGTAATTCCAGCGTTCGATGTCGCCGGCGTCGTTCGTTGCAGCTTCGATTCGCATACTCATCGCGGGCCCGAAAGGCTCGCGCTTGAATTCGTCGTGCCGCATCCACTGCATGCGAATCGGCCGGTTCGGAATGGCCATCGCGACCATTGCGGCGTCACAGGCCGCATCGTCGGCGCCGTTGTGGCCATAACATCCCGATGCTTCGCTATGAATGCACTGCACATTGTTTTCCGGGATGCCCGTCACCCGCGACAGCGCCAGCCTGAGCGGATACATTCCCTGCGCGTGGCTCCACACTTTCAGGTTCGTGCCATCCCACAGCGCCACGGCTGCGGACGGAGAGATCGATCCATGCGAAGTGTGCGGGCGTGAATAATCGGCCGCATGCTCGCTGAGTCCGGCCCGCATCGAATCGGTGGAACCGGTCTCGTGAACGACAGTCGATACGGCTGCAAACGTTCGAAGCAGCTCCGGTATTTCTTCCGGCTCGGGCAGCGATCGCACGACTTGCCATTCCGCGGCAGCGCGCAACGCGTCCGCCGCTGCGATCGCCTGCTCTTCACGCTGTGCCACGACGGCCAGGAAAGACCCATCCCTGACTACGCCAACAACACCGGGCATCGCCTCGACGCTACTTGCGTCGACGTCGACGAGCCGGACTGCGTCAGCATCGGCCCTGACAACGCGCGCATGCACCATGTCCGGTAGCCGCATGTCCTGAACATAGGCAGGCTCGCCGAAGAATTTCGCAGGAAGATCGAACCGCTGCACCGAACTGCCGACGTAGCGATATTCGTCCGGTGATTTGGGTGGAATGGAGCCGCTCGCCTGCGCATTGAAACGACCATCCTCGAGCAGTTCCCAATAGGTTACGGATGCGTACTCGTCGCCACCTTCAATTCTGCCGTCCTCGACGGTCAATGCCGCAACCGGCGTACGCAACAGATCCGATGCGTTCTGCAGAAGAATGTGTCGCGCTTCTGCCGCTGCAGCCCGGATCGCGTTGCCGCTGTCCTTGGCGGAGTTGCTCCCGGTCGTCGCACCTTCGTTGGGCGAGTGGGACGTATCGACGTTGCGCATCCGGATTCGTGAGATGTCGATATCCAGTTCATCAGCCGCGATCTGTGCCATCGCGGTCTGGATGCCCTGGCCAAGCTCGCATTTTCCGGATGAGATCGCGACGGAGCCGTCGGCATTGATCTGGATCCAGGTATCGAGGCTCATGTTCCGCGCCAGGCTCGCTGGCAAATCCGCGGGTGGCTGGCCCACGAGTCGTGCCGGCGCACCGACCGCGACAATCAGCGCACC
>JAHEKF010000090.1 GCA_024638465.1 Rhodospirillaceae bacterium
CCCCGATTCGCCGTCAAAGCTACCGTCCACCGGGCCGAGCGGTTATGCTCTGTCTATAGCGCTGAATAACAACAGTTTTCGGGGGAATCATGACCACATACACACGCTTTCTCGCTATCGCCCTGGCACCGGTGTTTCTTGCTCTGGCCGCGTGCGCACCTCAGGAATCGGACGCGCCCGTCGCGGCCGCGCCTGCGCCAGCCGCGATGCCGGCCGCTGCCCCAATGCCGGCTCCGGAGCCGATGGCCGCGCCTGAACCGTCGGTTCTGCCCGACGATATCGCCGACCGGCTCGCAGAGCGTTCGGCGCCACGAGTTGGCGACGGGGCGAGCGCGCCGAGTTTTGTCGTAGACCCGAGCTGGCCCAAGCCGCTGCCGAACAACTGGCGTATCGGTCAGGTCGGCGGCCTTGCCGTCGACTCGCACGACAACATCTGGGTCTATCACCGGCCGCGATCTTTGAGTTCCAGCGCATCGTCGGGTCTCGGCGTCGCCGGCGTGAATGACGAAGGCGTGGAAGTCGACGGCCTCGGCAACCCGCGGCGCTTCGGCGGTCAGGCGTCGGGATGCTGCGTGCCAGCGCCGTCGGTACTCAAGTTCGACAGAGCCGGCAACCTGCTCGATGCCTGGGGCGGTCCGCAGGATCCGGGTTTTCTCGAGACCAACTGTCTCGAGGAAGACGGTTGTTACTGGCCCGGGCGTGAGCACGGGCTCTATGTCGACCACAACGATTTTGTCTATATCTCCGGCAACGGCACGAATTTCACGGGTCAGTTTCCCTGGGCCGCGACCTATGGTGACGATTCGCACATCCTGAAGTTCACGGCCGACGGTGAGTTCATCTGGCAGATGGGCTACGCCGGCCAGGAAGGACCGGACAGCGAAAATGTCGATCAGGGCCCGAACGGCACTCCGCAGCCCTATCTCGTAGCGGATTTCACCGTCGACGAAGCCAGCAACCGGCTCTTTGTCGCGGACGGATACGGCAATCGCCGTATCCTGGTCGCCGATGCGGAAACCGGGCTCTACGTCGGTCACTTCGGCGCTTACGGACAGAATCCCGTCGACGATCCGGAAGGCACGGAAGTCGATCCTTACGATGCGGGCCCCTGGATCAGCGATTACCAGTCCGGCAACACGACACCGATGTTCTTCCGCAGCCCGCTGCACTGCGCAATCGTGAGCGACGACGGCTTTCTCTACGCCTGCGATCGCGGCAACAACCGGGTGCAGGTGTTCAACGTCACCGAGATCGGCGGCGAGTGCGCGAATCCGAATGCGGAAGAAGGGCAATGCGGCTTCGTCCGTGAGGTCCTGATCTCGCCCGAGGCCTACTCCAACGGCACGGCAGTGACGGCGGCGTTCTCGACCGACCCCGAGCAGTCGTGCCTCTACGTAGGCGACCTCGCAAACGGAACGTTCTACATACTGAATCGCGAGAACATGACGGAGCTCGACCGAATCGGCAGGGCGGGTCGTCAGGTCGGTGAGTTCCACTGGATCCACGCGATTGCGGTGGATTCGGATGGCAACATGTATACCGGCGAGGTCGATACGGGTCAGCGGATTCAGAAGTTCCAGCGCTATGGCGAGTCCGGCTGCAGCGGTACCGGCGCGACCGAGATCGGTCTGTACAGCGCGAATCGCTGAGAGAACCGGCCAGTGCAGATGCGAACGGCCGCAACCGTCTGGTGTGCGATCAGCGCCGCGCTGATCGCACCGGCTGTTCTATCTCACCACTCGAGCATCGGGATCTATGACGAGGAGAACCCCGTCGAAATCGAGGGCGTCGTCACCGACGTCCGTTGGCGAAATCCTCATCCCTCCTTTACGGTCGCCGTCACTGACGAGTCGGGCCAGACCGTAGACTGGCAGATCGAAACGGGCTCCATCAGCACCCTGCGCCTGCGCGGAGTCGATCGAGACTTCATTCAGGTCGGCGACCGCGTGCGCATGGCCGGCCAGTCGTCGCTGCGCGGGCTTCCCGAGATGTTCGCCGAGAACCTGTTGCTGGACGACGGCCGTGAAGTGCTGCTGCGAGCGGTTTCGAAGCCGTATTGGCCGGCCGGGCTCAGCGGAAACACCTATGAACGCTCGGTCAATGAGGACTGGGACGCCGAGGGACGTCGCTCGGCGCAGGGGATCTTTCGTGTCTGGACACCGATCTTCGACGACCCCGAAGCATATCCGCTGTACAGCCACGGGGCAGGGCCGCTGACCGCAGCCGGCCAGGCGAAGAAAGATCAGTGGAATCCGCGCGAAAGCGAGTACATGCAGTGCCAGCCCAAAGCGATGCCCTACATCATGGCGTCGGCCTATCCGATTCAGTTCATCGCGCAAGGCGACGACATCCTGCTTCTGGTGGAAGAGTTCGATACGGAGCGCGTCGTGCACATGAATGAGCCACGCTCCGCATTGCCCGACGATTACTCACGGCTCGGCTACGCCCGCGGGCATTGGGACGGCGAAGCACTCGTTGTCGAGACCGAGAGAATCGAGGCGTCGGTTCTGTATACCGACGGCACACCGACGAGCCGAGCAATAAGCCTCGTCGAGCGTTTCGAGATGAACGATTCCGAGGACCGCCTCTACTACACATTAACGATCAACGATCCGGAATCCTTCGCCGAGGAACTCGAGTTCACGCGCTATTGGGTATGGCAACCGGATATACGCTTGCAGCCCTATGACTGCGGAAATCTCCAAAACTGATCTCTTGAGGCTGCTGGCGTTCGCTGGTTTCCTTTTTGCCGGACTGGTTCGGGCGGATGAGATTGCTATCGTTAACGCCCGCATCGTGACTATGGACGATGCAAATCCGACGGCCTCCACGCTCCTGATCAGCGGCAATCGCATTGTCGCCGTCGATGATCGCGATGCCACCGAAATCGAGGATCAGGCAACGACCGTGATCGACGCGCGAGACGCCGTCGTAATCCCCGGGATCATCGACCAGCACCTGCACTGGAACCGAAGTGCAATTACCTGGGGTTACGCGCTGCACGATGCGGAGAACGCATTCACACTCGCGGACCTCGAAGTGGCGCTAAAGGCGCGCGCGGAGGAGGTGCCAACGGGCGAGTGGATCGCACTGATTGGTCGTCATAACCATCTCCAGTTTCTGGCTGATCCCGATGATCCGGACTCGGGTCGCTATCCGACGCGCGCAGAACTCGATGACTGGGCGCCTGACCATAAAGTGTTGTTTTCGCAAAGGTTTCGTCCGACACCCGTTGGTTCTGGCCGCGGCGATTTCAATCGCGCCGCGTTCTCCGGCCCCGGCCAGATGAACAGCGCGGCGATCGCGTTCTTCAACGCCATGGACGCGCCGATGCCTGACCTTGCATCGATTCCAGCCGATGGAGCATTGGACGCTGAATTGAGCGATCAGGTCTATCTGTGGACTCGCGCTAACAACCCGCTCGAAGCGCAGGTTCGCAGCACGATCGATCTCGTGCGCTGGTCGCACAGCGTCGGTCTCGTCGGTGTCGGCGATGCCGGAGGCATCGGGTTCCAGCAGACGCAAGACTTTCAGCCGCTACTCGAGGCCGCGCGGCGCGGGGAACTCACGGTGCGCAATCGATACCAGATTCGTCCCACCGGCTATACCGGAGTGCCGGACGTGTCCGCACAAGCCGGTGTTCCTGCACTGCGAACGATTCTTAGTGCTGCGCCGCTCGCGCAATCGCGCGAGTGCGTCGGGCCCGCCGAGCTTTCCGGCGAGGGTTATCATCTGAGCCGGGTCGGCGGACCTTTCTTCAGGAACATGGGGCTCGGCGAGGGGATCTCGCCGCCGGTTGCCGAACAGATAGCGGATGCCACGATCTTCGTTCTTCGTCGGCCTGACTGGTCGTTTCACCAGCACTCCGAAGCCGATCAGATTTCGCGGATTATCGACGGCCTGCAGCGGGCCGTAGCCACGGATGATCCGTGCAGGATAGGATCGCTCGCGGACCGGCACAGCTCGATGGAGCATCTCAACGACGCAACACCGGAGAACCTGGCGGATATGGCTGCGCTTGGTGTCGGTGCCGGTATCCAGGCCGTCAGATTCCTGTTCCCGGGCTGGCAATATTCGGGCCCTCCCTACCGCTCTGCAGTCGATACACCCGGGCTCAACTACGGTTTCGGTGCCGACGGCATGTTCGCCGCGCACGGCAATCCCTGGACGACGCTTCAGTTCATGGTGACAGGCGAAGCGTTCAACGGTCGTGACATCCTTTCCGAAGATCCGCTCGGGCGGGGGCCGCAGCAGATCGCGCTAGAGGAGGGGCTGCGCGGTCTGACCGCCAATGCAGCATGGTTCACGCGCGAGGAGCATGAGCGGGGCCAGCTCAAAGCGGGCTTTCTCGCCGACGTCGTCATTCTCGATCGCGACCCGTTCGGCGCCGATGAGCGCCGGATCCGCGACACTCGCGCCGCGCTTACCATCGTCGACGGCAAGATCGTCTATTCGGACGACTCGTTGCCGCATTAGCGCGCTTCGAACTGCCGATCTCGCGCCCGCGCAGACCGGGTTCGAACAGTGCGCCTGACAGTCATGACGGCGCGCACTGTTATCAACCGTTCCGGCGCCGGACAGAGCGCGGCGCAATGCGCTTAACCTACAGAGGAAACTTGAAGTGATTTCTAGATATACTGCGTATTACGGGTCCGCCGGAGGAGCGCCGGGGGAGTCGAGGGATTTTTCTCCGTAGAGCGTCTTCTCAATACCGGATAGAGGAATCGAAGTGCGGATCTGTCACGTCAATTTGAGCAAAGAGCTGCGGGGCGGCGAGCTGCAGACGGTGCACCTCGTGCAAACGCTTCGGCACCGTGCGCGCCAGCGCGTCGTCGTGCGCAAGCATTCGCCGCTGCACGATCGGCTTACGGATCTCGACTTCGACGGAGTCGAAGTGTTGCCGGTACCGAACTCGCCGATCGCGGCGTTGCGCGCCACGGCTGGGTCGGACCTGTTGCATATTCATGAAGGTAGAAGCGTGCCTATCGGCGCCGCGCGTTCGTTGCTTGGCACGCCTTTCCTCGTGACGCGCCGCGTTCTCAAGGCGCCTACGAGCCGTCCATCGACTCGCTGGTGTTATCGTCGGGCGGAGCATGTCGTCGCCGTATCGCAAGCGGTATCCGGAGTGATGAGCCGCTATAGCCCGAATACACCCGTCAGTACGATCTATGACTGCGTCGCAACCGCGGCACGAGCCCGAGTCGACTCTTCTGTGAGCGATAACCTGGCGGGCCGATTCGTCATAGGAAATGTCGCGGAGCTCGACGACGATACAAAAGGACAACGTACGATTATCGAGGTCGCACGCAGACTAGAATTCGATATTCCAAATGCGCTGTTTCTGCTTATCGGCAAGGGCAAGGACGAGTCCGCGTTGAAGCTGGAAGCCGAGGGGCTGAGCAATATTCGCTTTGTCGGCTGGACTGATCGACTCGCCGATTATTACTCTGCGATGGATCTCTTCATGTTCCCGTCGCGGACTGAAGCGCTGGGTTCGGCGGTGCTCGAAGCGATGTCGCTGGGGCTTCCGGTGATCGCTTCCGACGTCGGCGGAATTCCGGAAATCGTTCAGCCGGGGGTCAACGGCTTTCTCATCGATCCCGCAGACGTCAACGCCTGGGCGCACCGCGTCGAACAACTATGCGAAGATCCATTTCTTCGATCTCGCCTGGCGCAGAACGCTGCAGTTACGGCGGCTGCGTTCTCACCGGAAGCCATCGCCGAGCAGTATTACTCCCTGTATGTCAACGTCGTGTACGGCACGACGTGGGCCTGGCCGAATCTCTCGCCGTCCAAAACGCGTTCGGAATCTCTTTAGGGCGCGACGCTCAAGCCCTTCACGTCGAGCCGTCATGAAGCCGCTCAAAGCGCTCATCTCCCTGTTTCCGGGTGGAAGAAAAATCGCCGAGCGGAGTTCCGAGCGTCGCCGCCGCAGGAAATTGAACTCGCTCGGTGACGCGGAGCATATCTTTACTCACTACTACGAAGTGAATCAGTGGAAGGATCCGGAGAGCTTGTCAGGTGTCGGCTCGACGCTTGCCAACACGCGAAACATTCGTCGCGAGCTACCCGTGTTGCTGAAAAAGCTGGGTATTCGATCCATACTCGATGCGCCTTGCGGCGACTACAACTGGTTTCGAGAGATCAGAAGCAAAGCGGGACTGAGCTACATCGGTGGCGACATCGTCAAGCCGCTGGTCGAAAAAAATAAGAACGAGTACGGCGACGAAGATACACGCTTCATTCAACTCGACATTGTCCACGATGCGCTGCCGTCGGCCGATCTCTGGATGTGCCGCGATTGTCTTATTCATTTATCGTTCGCGGACATCCGCGCTGTTCTGCGGCAGTTCTTCGAAAGCGAGATCGATTATCTGCTGACGACCGTCCATACCGAATGTGCCAGTAACAAAGACATCCCGACCGGCGATTTTCGCCTCTTGAACCTGGAGCGCGAACCGTTTCTATTTCCTGAGCCGATTCTTTACGTTGACGATTCCGCTGAAAACTTACCGATGCGCGCTATGGGGCTTTGGCGGCGCCATGAATTGGAAGCTACGCTGGCCGGCAATCACTGGTACGAACACGGCGCGTAGCGACTGCACTGTCGGTTCGCGCTAACCGGCCAGAATGCGCAGCGGTTGGGCGGTATTATCGGCTGCGACGACTTCGCCAACGCGACCGGCGCTCGTGTAGCCTTCGCGTCGAAGCTCGTCGAGACAGTCTTCGACGCGATCTTCCGGAACACCGGCGAGCAGGCCCCCGGCAGTCTGCGGGTCGAACAGCAGCGCGAAGGCAGCATCTTGACGTGTCGCATCGTCGGCTTCGATTCGACGGCCGAATCGCTCATTGTCCGGCTGCAGACTCGACGTCAGACCGGCTCTGACGGAAGTTAACGCGCCGGCGAGTATCGGCAGTGACCTGAGATCAACTGTGGCGGCCAGTCGCGTATCGGCGAGCATTTCCAGCAGATGACCCGCCAGCCCGAATCCCGTTATGTCGGTGCAGGCGGTCGCGCCATTCGCGCGGAGAATCCGGCCGGCGCTCTGAT
>JAHEKF010000091.1 GCA_024638465.1 Rhodospirillaceae bacterium
AATATCTAGCAACTCGCTTGATCCGCAGACGGTCGCCGATGAATGGCTCAAGGCAGGTGTCGCACTGCCGCTGAGCTGGCTCGCGACCAGATTGCGGCTCGCGATTCGCAAGCGAATGGCGCCCGAGGCTTCGAACCCGATCACAGATCTCGAACCCGATCACTTGCATAATGCCTGGCAGGACTTAACACTGACGGACCTTTTCGAGAAGCTCGGTGCCGCAAACGCGCTGCTTGATCAGCTCGGAAGAGGCATCAACGTCGACTTGGCGTTGAGAGGACTGTTGTTGGCTTTTAACCCGCAACGAGGGCGATCATGACGAAACCAGGACTGTTAACGCTCACGATCAAGGACAAGAGCGCCCTGTATCTCGCGTACATGCCGTTCGTGACCAACGGCGGCCTTTTTATCCCGACGAACTCGAGCTACAAGCTCGGCGATGAGGTCTTCATGCTCCTCAGCATCATGGGAGAAGAGGAAAAAATTCCTGTCGCCGGACAGGTGATCTGGATCACGCCAAAAGGCGCTCAGGGCAAACGAACCGCCGGGATCGGCGTCAAATTCAGCGATCAGGATCAGGGCAATACCCAGAAACGGATCGAGAACTATCTCGCCGGCGCACTGGGCGGCGACAAGCCGACTCACACGCTCTAGGCTGAAGCTTCCTTCGCAAGGCCGGACTGATTGAGGCCGCCCCGCAGAACCATCGCCTTATAGCCCCGCTCATTCAGAATGAACGCGGCCGCAGAACTGCGGCTACCCGTATCGCAGCAGACGACGTATTGGGTTTCCTGATCGATCGTCTTGAGCTTCAGGCGCAGGAAGTAAAGCGGGACATTGATGGCGCCATCTTCATGTGAGACTTCGAATTCGCTCGGCAACCGGACATCGAGCCACTGCCCGCCGTTGGCGACGAGTTCCTCGGCTTCGGCATGGCTGACCCAATCGAGCAAGGGTTCGTTCAGGAGTTTCTGGAAGTCGTCGTTGCCGAGCCGCATCAAGGTACCGTCCGTCGCCATTGTCACCGTCGCATTACGTTTCGCACCGGAGATCAGCGCCTCTTCACCGAAAGAATCGCCGACCGTCAGCTCGGCCAGCCGGATGCCTCCCTTGTTCAACGGCGTCTCGCGGGTGACGGTGCAGTTCCCGCGTGTAATGACGTAAAAATAGTCGCCCTCGTCACCTTGCTTGATGATCGTGTCGCCAGCGCTGCAATTGATCTGCTGCAGTCGCATGAAGATAGCCTGGATATTGGCGGGCGGAATGCGATGAAACGCCTGCGTCTGCAGCAACGTCGTCATCCAGTCATCGGTTCCCTGATCCTCTTCGGTCTGAAGATCTCCGACTTCATAGGTTCCGGTCTGATCCCAGGTCACCATGACGTCGAGGAGCTCGCTGTCGATCGTAAAATATTCGACGGCATTGGCGGCAACAGCGGTCACCTGGCGCGGCAGAGTAGGGGACAATGGTCCACGCACCGCGTCGGTATCCCCTTCGAGGGTCTCGACCGTCTCCTCGCCGGCTTTGAGCTCCACAGAGCCCGTCAACAGATAGACGGTCCGCTTCTCGGTGTCGTTTTCGGAGAAGAGCGTTTCCCCGGCATTCGCCTGCCGCAAGCTCACTTTCTTGAGAAGTGCGTACAGATTGTCCTTCTTAAGGCCGTCGAGCGGCGAGAACTTGCGAAGCTTATCGATGTCGAGTGTCGTTGCCATCGGTGCAGCGATGTGAAGCGGATCTCAGCCAGAATGGCGTCGGAGTCTAGCATAGCGACTCAAAGACTCGACACGTAGTGAGTCACCGTCCGTGAGCCAGGTCACGCCAGCCTGGCCGAGGTGTGAACTGCGTCCCATATCGCTTCGCCAGATCTTCCAGACGCGCGATAACTGCGTCGATTCCCGCCTGCTTCGCATAGTGGATCGGGCCACCACGAAACGGAGCAAACCCGGTGCCGAAGATGACACCCGCATCGAGCAAATCGAGATCGTCGACGATCCCTTCCTCGAAACAGGCCATCGATTCGTTCACCAGCAATAGAATCAAGCGATCCTGAAGCGTCTTGTCCGGAGCCGGGAAGTCTTTTGCTCGCTGCGGGCGATTGTCCTTGAACT
This sequence comes from Rhodospirillaceae bacterium, assembly GCA_024638465.1. GTDB lineage: Bacteria > Pseudomonadota > Gammaproteobacteria > Steroidobacterales > Rariloculaceae > SMWC01. The sequence goes on from JAHEKF010000091.1 coordinate 2,109, forward strand.
CGTAGAATCCCTTTCCGGACTTCGCACCCAGATCTCCAGCGGCGACTTTCTTACGTAGCGCCTCGGGAGCGACACCGCAGAGGCTTTCGGTCACGTGCAGGGAGATGTCGAGGCCTACACGATCGGATAGCTCGACCGGCCCCGTCGGCATCCCGAAGTCCGTCGCCGCTTTGTCGATGGTCTCGATCGGCGTCCCTTCTTCGTGGGCCCGCAGCGCCTCGAGCATATACGGCGCAAGAATTCGATTTACCACGAAACCCGGAGCGCTTCTGCAAGGTAGCGGCAACTTGCCGATCTGCGTCGCGAACGACATCGCCCGGCTTACGACGTCCGCGGCCGATTTTTCGCCCTTGACGACTTCGACGAGCGGCAGGCGCGCAACCGGGTTGAAAAAATGAAGGCCGACCAGCCTCGAGGGATCCTCGAACTTCTCTGCAATTTCTTCGAGCCCGATACTCGATGTATTGGTTGCGAGGATTGCATCCGGCGCCGCCGCTGCTTCGAGTTTTCGGAAAACGTCGCGTTTCGCACCGACATCTTCGATGATCGCCTCGATAATGACGTCCGCCTCGGGAACGCGATCCCCGCTGAGGTCGACCGTAAGGCGCTGCTCTGCGGCTTCCGCCTCGCCAGGACCACGAAGCCGCCGGGAGAATAATTTTTTCGCACGCGCGATTGCCGGTTCGACGAATCGCATTTCGCGATCCTGCAGCGATACGTCCAAACCGCGCAGGGCGCACCAGCTCGCTATATCGCCGCCCATTACGCCGGCACCGACGACATGCACTTTCGAGATCCGCGTCTCCTTGGGCGCCAGCTTCTTGAGGCGCTCGCGCAGAAAAAAGACGCGAACAAGATTCTTGCTCGTGTCGCCTACCATGAGGCGACCGATCGATTCCGCTTCTGCGGCGAACGCTTCGCGCCCCTTCGCGCCGAATTGCTGCCAGAGATCGATAATCGCGAAAGGCGCCGGATAGTGCTCCGGTTTCGCTCGCCGGCGCACCCGCGCACGCACGTTTTTCGCTATCAAAGGGCGGATCGGTGCAAGATCGAGTAGTCGCTGAGTGAACGAGGCTCTTTTTGGCCGCGGCTTCTCCGCGAGCAGAGCGGTTACCGATTCAACGAGTGTGCCCGGCTCGGCCAGACGATCGACGAGACCGATTTTCTCGGCCTCGACCGGCGATACCATTTTTCCGGTCAGCATCAAATCGAGCGCGACTGGTGCGCCGAGCAACTGCACGCTGCGTACGGTTCCGCCCCAACCCGGATTGAACCCGAGCTGGACCTCCGGCAGCCCCATACAGCGTTTGTAGCCTCTGAGTGCAACGCGGTAGTCGCAGGCGAGCGCCACTTCGAGACCGCCGCCGAGCGTAAATCCGTTAAGCGCCGCAACGGTCGGGCACGGAAGATCGGCGATGCGCTGGCAAACCGCCTGACCACGCGATGCGGTCGCGGTTACCTCTGTGGCATCGTCGAGGTCGCCGAACTCCGTGATGTCCGCGCCCGCGATGAAACCGGAGTCCTTGCCGGAAATAATCACCAGCGCGGCGGGCACCTGCGCTTCAAGCTGAGCGAGTTCGTTCTCGAGTTCGCTGACCGTTTCGCTGGACAGAACGTTCGTCGAGCTGTCGTGTTTATCGAAGGTCAGCCAGCAGACACCACGCTCATCGACCTTGCGGTTCCAGTTTCGGGATTCTATTTCAGAAGACATAGGCTTGGCTCATGCCACCTGCCGTGACGCCGGATCGATCTCGAAATCGCAGACGAGTGGCAAGTGGTCGGAAAATGCTACCTGCGGGATGAAAAAATTCGTGACGCGAACGCCGTCTCCGTACAAGACGAAGTCGAGCTCTTTTCGAGGCGATCGGCTCGGGTAGGAGGGCAGGCCGTCGACGTTCGCACTACGCAATCCGGTCGCTTTCGTAAACAGATAGATCTCGTGATCGCCCCAGAATGCGTTGAAATCGCCAGCAACAATGACGGGCTTATCGGCCGCGACGACGAGATCGTGCAAATGATGAAGTTGCGCCTGTCGATGCCGGTATTTGAGTGAGAGATGGACGAGAAAAACGGCGAATTCGTCGAGTTCGAGCTCGATGATCAGCCGTTTGATTCCTTTTTGAAAGTAATGAAAGCGCTCGCCATGAACTCGAGGTGCGGCTAAAAACGCGTTGCCCTGGTTCCTGACGATCGGCAAACGATTGTTCAGCGAGGCTTCGCCATATTTGCACTGGTATGCCGAGTAGTGACCCATAGCGCGCGCGATAGCCTCAGCCTGATTAATCCGACGACTTCGAATCGAACCCGTATCGACTTCGACAAGCCCGACGATGTCGGGATCCTGCGAGCTGATAAAGTCCGTGATACGCTGCAGATTCGAGCGATTTCCCAATAAATATGCCGCGCCCGGTACTGGCCAGTGCATCGCGGCGCCAAGCCCCAGCCCGTAGCGGATGTTGTACAGAAGCAGCCTCATCGCGGCTAGTGTACCGAACTGCCTGCGAGTTCGTTGCAAAAATCACTGCCCCGCAGTAGTGTCAAAAACTACTCGATACGCCGCCGCGAGATCGTACGAATGTCAGAAGACAATCCCATAAAAATCTTCGTCACTCATGTTTTCGAGGAAGACGCGGATTATTCCCGCGTCTTCGAATACCTCGAAAGTTCGACCAATTTTTTCTACGAAAATTGCAGTGACCCGAACAACATTCCGCCATCCGGCGGGAAAGAAGCGCTCAAGGAAGAGCTGCGCACGCAGATACAGCAAGCAGAAGTCGTTCTTCTTCCCGCAAGCATGTATACCACCCACAAGGACTGGATCTCATACCAGATGATCGCTGCCCAGGCGACCAGCACGCCGATCGTCGCGCTTGAGCCTTTCGGAGGTGTGGAGGAGATGCATCCGGACGTCGCCCAGCGCGCCGATGGAAAAGTCATGTGGAACGAAAGATTGATTGTCGATGCGATACGTCAGCACGCGCGCGGCGAAAATACGACGCGATTCGAGACTATCGAATTTGAGATGCCCTAGAACCACTGCCTGGCGGGCACTGGGATCGCTCAGCATCCTGCTGACCTCCGTGTCCGTCACCGTCGGTTGTGCGAGTACCAGGCCCGACACGGGTGTCGAACCGCTTCGCGCAGCCTGCAACACCCGCACCAACTGTTTCTATCAGCGCAATATCCGTGCCTATCAGCCGCTCGACAATTCCAACGTCATCGTCTTCGTCGGGCCGAATCGCTGCCCGTTCCGGGTCACGGTAGATGGTTTCTTCTGTTCGCTCCGTGGCTCCACCGCGATCGCTTTTCTGGATTACGACGGCCAGATCTGCAATCTCGACCGAACGATCGTAGCGACCGGTCCGTTCTCACGCCAGGACAACGACTGTCGAGTCCGTGAAGTCGAGCCGCTCAACGACGATGAGCTTCTGGAGACGTTCGCCGCATACGGGATACTCGAGCCATTGCCCGCTTCGGGCTCCGGTGAACTCGTTGTCGTTCAGGCAGAGCCTGAAAAGCCAGCCGAACCGCCCGCCGAGATTGCGGACCGGGAATCGGACGAAGCGGCGGAGCAGGGGAGCCAGTAGTAACCGCTACGCGGTCGTTACATGCAGCGCGGTCGGCCGTTCGCCTCTAACGACTGGTTGTAGGCCACCAGCGCCGGCGCCAGCGAAGACGCGAGATCCGCCATTCGTCGATCGTCCGACGGGTGCGTCGACAGCCACTCCGGCGGCGCACCGTTGCCGATCTGAGACATATTGCGCCAGAGCTGCAGGCTCGACCGCGGGTCGTAGCCGGCCGCCGCCATAAACTCGAGCCCGACGACATCCGCTTCGCTCTCCTGCTTGCGATCGAACGGCAGACTGAGGAATATCTGGGTTCCCTGCTGGATTGAATCGCGGCCGTAACCGTAGGTCGCCGACGACAGGACTCCCGCCACGATATCGGTGCCGAGTTGCTTCCGTGCTCGTTCCATGACGTGATCCTCGGTCAAATGCGCGATCTCGTGGCCGATAACGGTCGCGAGCGCATCGATGGTCGTGGCGACCTTGAAGATACCCGTAAACACGCCGATCTTGCCGCCCGGCATCGCGAACGCGTTCGTTGCATCGTCATCGAATACGATGATCTCCCAGTCCAGCTCCTCGTATTCTTCGGGGAGCTGCGCAATCAGACTGTAGGAAACGCACTCGACGAAACGCTGCACCTGCGGATCGGTCGGCCGCGGCATCTCGCGCTTCATTCTGAGCCACTGCAGGCGTGACTCGCGCTCGACCTCAGAGCGCGTCATCGAGAATTGCGCCTCCGCGGTCCCGGCCAAGAGCACCAGAAATGCCGTCGCAAGAGAAAAAATCGCCTTGGGCAGGGGAAATCGCTTCATCTCATTCACCACAGAACAGATCCGACAACTAGACTAGTTAGATCACAGAAAACGGTTTTGGTTCGGAAGGCAGTTTCCGGAAAACGATAGCACACCCTCGAGGCCGAAAACTCGCGATTTCGGCGAATATTCACGCATTATCAATAACGTTTCCCACGCGTTTCCGTTTACCGGCCGCACCGCGCCGAATGGCGCGCGGTGCATGAAAGCCTCTGTCGCTTAAATTCGAATCGCGATCATATTTAACGCATAACTAACTGTTTATTAATATTTTGCAGTCACCCCATCTCGTACACAGTTTTCAGATGGGGCGGCATCATTCAGGAGCATCAACGACAAGGCGCTCGCCGGTAATCGTCAACACACCGTTGTCCAGTGTGATGTCTGCGTCGTTCGGATCAATTCCTGCCAGATCGACAGAAAGCTGGAAACGCGCGTCGAACTCCCGAATGTCTGCGGGCTGGTGCCCAGCCGGCTGGTCCAGGTCGTACGCACAGCACGGTCGATCTGCCGTGAAAGCCGCTGCACGAGCACCACGAAGCCATTACCGTTAG
>JAHEKF010000092.1 GCA_024638465.1 Rhodospirillaceae bacterium
TGCCGGGACGGCAGGAGTTGCGCCGGAGATTCCGACATTATGTTCGCATTATGCTGATTTTGCGGAGAAAATCGGAAATCGAAGGCCGACTTGAGGTATACTGCAGCGCCGCGCTGAAACTAAAATGACAACAGAAACCCCCGCGACGATTCAGCCCTACGAGATCGTGTCCGTGAAACGGACCGACCCGCCGTCCGGTATGGAAGGGACGGGCTGGCATCACTACATCATCTCGCAGGGTGACAACCGCATCAGCGGTTACCGTCAGGGCACGCTGAAGGCCGTTACCACCGCCGTCGAGGAGATCGTCGGTCAGCTGAATGAGCGGCAGCTCGGCAAACGCGGGCGCGTCAATCTCGTGCCGGCACCCAAGAAACGCGCGCAGTAATCCTCGCGAACTCGGGATTCCAACCGTCACGCCGGTTCGGGGTTTTTTCTGTACAGAACGTACTGTATAGTTATTTTCCCGTCATTGCCGAGCAGCCCATGGGACGACAGCCGAAAGCACGAGAAGTGATTCTGGACGCCGCGAGACGCGTGGTTCGCGAGCGTGGCGCGGGCAACCTCACCTACGAGGAACTCGTCCAGAAAAGCGGCGTGACCCGCGGTGGCATCACCTATCACTTCCCGACGAAGGACGATTTGCTGCGCGAGCTCATCCGCCGCGACCTGGAGAACTGGACCGAGGTTGAAGCGCGACTCAAGCCGCAGATCGGCAATGAACTTGCCGCCGACCTGATTGCACATATCCGTTCGCATACGGAGCGGGATGATGAACACCGCCGGTTCGCATCCGGGATGTTGAGTGCGATCACACTCGACCCGTCCATGCTCGACCCTATTCGCGAGTACATCGATGCGCGTCATGGCGACATCGAGTGGAACGAGCAGCATTTCTCGCTGCAGATTCTTCGCCTCGCTGCAGAAGGGATCTTCTGGTCCGACGTATTGGGGATCGGCAAACTGCCCGACGAAGCGCGAGCCGGAGTCGTCAGCAAGCTGGAGGAGCTTGCCGGGGAATGGGCCGCCGCGACGGACGAGCAGCGCAAGGTCTCCTAGTTTTACAGAACTTTACCTGGCAGACACGGGAACGCAATTTGCCGCTAATAAACTGATTCCGCTCGAAGATGACGGGCGGTGCGGTACGGGTAAGGGCATGGAAGGAATTGGCAAGATGAATGAAATACTGCCGGCTGGTTGCCGGTACTTCCGGTTGCCGGCCGTCAGCGCGTTCGCTGCCGGCCTCGTTGCTTGCGGTGGCGGCGGGCCACCCGGAGAGATGCAGATGCCGCCAGCCCCCGTCAGCGTCGCCGAAATCGTGCAGCGATCGATATCGGACTGGGACGAGTTCACGGGACGCGTCGAAGCCGTCGACCGTATCGAGATTCGACCGCGGGTTGCGGGATATCTCGACGCCATTCATTTCCGCGAGGGCGGGGTGGTCAATGAGGGCGATCTGTTGTTCACGATCGACGACCGGGAATACGTGGCCGCCGTGGATGTCGCGCAGGCGAATCTAACGCGTGCCGAGACCCGAGTCGAATTGGCTGAACAGGAACTGGAGCGCAGCGAGCGGCTCATCGAAGCCCGCGCGATCTCCGCCGAGGAACTCGCTCAACGCAGCGGCGAGATGCGGTCCGCGGTCGCCGACGTCAACAGCGCGCAGGCGCAGCTTGTGCAGGCCGAACTGAATCTGAACTTCGCCAACATCACTGCGCCGATAACCGGCCGGATAGGGGCGGCGCTCATCCGCCCCGGGAATCTCGTCATGCCGGGCGAGACGCTGTTGACGACGCTCGTTTCCATCGACCCGGTCTATGTCACCTTCGAAGGCGACGAAGACGTCTATCTGAAGTACGAAGCGGCTTCCCGTTCCGGCGCCAGGCCGAGTTCGCGCGATGTCGCTAACCCGGTTCAGATCGCACTCGCCGGTGATACGGAGTTCTCTTATCGAGGCGAAATGGACTTCGTGGACAATCAGCTCGATCCGGCAACGGGAACGATACGCGGCCGCGCGATCGTGGCGAATCCGGACGACATCCTCACGCCGGGTCTGTTCGCACGTGTGCGTCTTCTGGGTAGCGGCGAATACGACGCGATGCTGATCCACGACATGGCTGTGCTAACCGATCAGGATCGCAAATACGTTTACGTCGTCGGCGAAGGCAACACGGCTGAACGACGCGATGTCGTGCTGGGGCGGCAAGTCGACGGCCTTCGTGTCGTGACGAGCGGCCTGACTCCGGGCGATCGCGTTGTCGTCAACGGAGTGCGCAAGATCTTTTTTCCCGGAGCACCTATCGTGCCGGAAGAAGTGCCGATGGACGACCCGTTGGCGGCGCCCGCTGCCGTCGGCGCGACCGGATCCGCCGCGTCGGGGGGATAGTTCATGGCCGTTGACCTGTCGAAGACGTTCATCGACCGGCCGATATTCGCCGCCGTCGTCTCGATCGCCATCTTTATTGCGGGACTGCTCGCGATTCCGAACCTGCCGATCACCGAGTATCCGGACGTCGTTCCGCCGACGGTTCAGGTTACGGCGTTCTATCCGGGCGCGAATCCGCAGACGGCGTCGGAGACCGTCGCTGCGCCGCTGGAAGAGGCGATCAACGGCGTCGAGAACATGATTTACATGAAATCGGTGGCAGCCTCGAATGGCATGGTTCAGCTGACCATCACTTTCGCGACCGGCACCGACGCAGACCTCGCGTCGGTACTGGTACAGAATCGCGTGTCGCAGGCCGTGCCGCGACTGCCGGAGGCTGTGCGCAATCTCGGCGTGACGACCGTGAAGGCTTCGGCAACGATTACGATGTTCGTTCAACTGTTCTCGCCGGACGGCACCTACGACAATCTCTATCTGAGCAACTACGCCACGCTGCGAGTCCGGGATGAAATGGCCCGGTTGCCCGGTGTAGGCGACGCGCAGGTCTTCGGCGCCGGTGACTATTCGATGCGAATCTGGCTCGATCCCGAGAAGGCCGCGTCCCGGGACCTGAGTGCCGGCGATATCGTCCGCGCCGTCCGGGAACAGAATGTCCAGGTATCCGCCGGCGTTATCGGCGGTCCGCCGCAGCCGGGCGACAGCACTCTGCAGATCTCGATCAACGCGCAGGGCCGGCTTGCATCGATAGAAGAGTTCGGCGAGATCGTCATTAAAACTGCGCCCGATGGCGCGATCACGCGCCTGCGCGACATCGCGCGCATCGAACTCGGCGCGGAGTCCTACGCGACCCGAATGCTCCTCGACGGTGAACCGACGGCCGGTATCGCTATTTTCGAGACGCCCGGCGCCAATTCGATCGCCATTTCGAACGCCGTTCGTGCGCGTATGGCCGAATTGTCGCAGTCATTCCCGGAGGGGCTGGAGTGGTCGGCCGTCTACGATCCGACCGTTTTTGTGCGCGAATCCATCAGCGCCGTCATCACGACATTGCTCGAAGCCATACTGCTTGTCGTCATCGTTGTCGTGCTTTTCCTGCAGACCTGGCGCGCCTCGATCATTCCGCTGCTGGCCGTTCCGGTCTCCATCATCGGCACCTTCGCGGTGCTGTGGCTGCTCGGGTTCTCGATCAATGTTCTGACTTTGTTCGGGCTGGTACTGGCGATAGGTATCGTCGTCGACGATGCGATCGTCGTCGTCGAGAACGTCGAACGCCATATCGAAGACGGTCTGGCGCCGCGCGTTGCGGCGCATCGTGCGATGGAGGAGGTGTCCGGGCCGATCGTCGCGATCTCTCTGGTTCTCGCGTCGGTGTTCGTTCCGCTCGCTTTTCTCGGGAGCGTTACCGGCGAGTTCTACCAGCAGTTTGCCGTGACGATCGCGGCGTCGGTGCTGATTTCGGGCCTGAATTCGCTGACGCTGTCGCCGGCGATGGCGGCAATTCTGCTCAAGCCGCGCGGAGCGCCCAACGGCACGATCGGGAACCTCATCGAGACGCTGTTTGGCTGGATATTTCGCCCGTTCAACCGGGTTTTCGCGAGCGGCGCCGTCGCCTACTCGCGCGGAGTCACCGCCAATCTGGGTCGCGGCGGCCGCATGTTCGTGCTCTACAGCGTGCTGATATTCGTTGCGGTGCTCGGCTTCCGCTCGGTTCCGGCGGGCTTCGTTCCGGAGCAGGACAAGCAGTACCTGTTCGGCGTTGTTCTCATGCCCGAAGGCGCGACGATCGATCGCACTGATGCAGTGATACGTGAAATGGCACGAATCGGCGAGGAAACGCCGGGTGTTGGTCATTCAGTCGCTCTGCCCGGCTTGAATGGGGTGCACTTTGTCCCGACGCCGAACGTCGGCACCGTGTTCTTTACCCTGGACCCCGACTATGACGGTGACATGGTCGCGGCTGAACTCGCGCAAAGCCTGTCGTTCCAGTTCAGCGAGATCAAGGAAGGACTTGCGTTCGCTTTCATGCCTCCGCCGGTATTCGGCCTCAGCAATACCTCCGGGCTCGAGATGTACGTTCAGGATCGCGCGAACCTGGGCTTCGGCGAGCTGAACAACAACGTGCAGGCATTCAGCGGCGCGATTCGCCAGACTCCGGGTTTTGATCCGTTTTCGGTACTGACTTCCTATCAATCCAACGTACCGCAGCTCGATGCCTCCGTCGACCGTCGAAAAGCCAAGGAGCAGGGCTTGTTGTTGACGGACGTCTTCGACGCCCTGCAGATCTATCTGGGTTCTGCCTACGTCAACGACTTTAATCTCTTCGGCCGAACGTACGCCGTTTACGCACAGGCAGACGCAGAGTTTCGCGACGACGTCAGCGACATCTCGAGAATCAAAGTCCGCAATCAGAATGGCGGCATGATCCCGATAACGAGCGTACTCGACATTTCACAGGGATTCGGACCGGATCCGGTCGTTCGCTATAACGGATATCCGGCTGCCGATGTCACCGCGGGCTTCAATCCGGCGCAGCTTTCATCGGCCGAAGCGTTGACGGCGGCCGCGAATGTCGCCGGCATGGTATTACCGCAGGGCATGACGCTCGAGTGGACCGGATTGACCTATCAGGAGGCGACACAGGGCAACATGGGCCTGCTGGTTTTCCCACTGTGCATCATTCTCGTGTTCCTGGTGCTGGCTGCGCTGTACGAGAGCTGGTCGCTGCCGCTGGCGGTGATACTGATCGTGCCAATGTGCCTGTTGTCCGCAATCGGCGGAATCTGGCTGCTGAACACGATCAAGGGATTGCTGTTCGGGCTGCAGATAGGTTGGGGAATGATTCCGCCTCCGCCGTTGTCGTTGCCGCCGACCTTTCTCGACAACAACATCTTCACGCAAATCGGGCTGGTCGTGCTCATGGGGCTCGCCTGCAAGAACGCGATCCTGATCGTCGAGTTCGCCCGCGACCTCGAGAAGCAGGGTCGCAGCATTCTCGAAGCGGCGATCGAGGCGAGCCGACTGCGGCTTCGACCGATTTTGATGACGAGCTTCGCGTTCATCGCGGGTGTAACGCCGCTCGTGTTTGCCAGCGGTGCCGGCTCGGAAGTCCGCCACGTCATGGGTGTGACCGTTTTCTTCGGAATGCTTGGAGTGACGTTCTTCGGTTTATTCTTCACGCCCGTGTTCTACGTCGCAATTCGCAATTTTGTCGAGCGGCGTAAGGCGAGTCACGTCGATGCATAGCAGATACTTCAACCTGCCGCTTGCAGCGATTGTTCTGCTGCTCTGCGGTTGTGTAGTGGGTCCGGACTTCGTCGAGCCTGAAACCGAACTAGCCGACTCGTTCGTCGAGGCTGCATCGGATACGTTCGACAGCGATCCCATCACGATGGACCTCTGGCGCAGCCTGGACGAAGCTGAGCTCGATGCGCTGATCGATCGCGCGCTGCTCGAGAACACGTCAATTGCGCAGGCGCTTGCAACACTGAACGAAACCAGGGCGCTGAGTGGGCTCTCGATCTACAGCTGGTTCCCCACGGTCGGGATCAGCTCGGACGGTACCCGCGTTAGTCAGAGTCCGCAGGATCCGTTCGTTCCTCCGAATGCGGAAACGACAGACCGTTATCGCGCGGGTTTCGATATGGCCTGGGAGATCTCGCTGTTCGGCAGCCTGCAACGGCAGACAGAAGCGATTCGGGAACGCGTAGAGGCGGACCTGTCGACGCTCTACGCTGTACAGCTCAGCATCGTCGCGGAGGTTGCGCAGACTTATTTCCAGCTGCGCGGCGCGCAGGAACGGCTGCGCGTATTGGAGCGCAACCTGCGAAATCAGGGCGAGAGCGTAAGAATACTGGAGGCGTCATTGGACGCCGGCCGCGGCACGGCGCTCGACGTCGCTCGAGCGCAGGTCCTCGAACGCTCATTGGCGGCGATACTGCCGCAGGCGCGCGCCGCGGTGTCCCGCGCCGAGCAGCGTCTCGCTGTGCTGACAACTTACTCGGTCGAGGAGTTACGGCTTGAACTCGCGCCACAGAACAGATTGCCGGGCATGCCCGACATGATTGCCGTAGGCACGCCCGAACAGTGGTTGCGGCGACGGCCCGACGTGCGTGCCGCGGAACGGCGGCTTGCGGCGGCGACCGCCGATGTCGGTGTGGAAGTCGCTGAGTACTATCCGAGTTTCAGGCTTCTCGGAGACTTCGGCTGGACGAGCACGAACTCGAGCGATCTCGGGTCATCGTCGGTCGAGCGTTGGAGTATCGGTCCTGCGTTGTCCTGGCGCATTCCGGATTTCGGCCGGATTCGGCAGCGAATTATCGCCGCCGAGGCGCGCGCGGAGGGCGCTTATGCGGCGTTCGAGGAAACCCTGTTGCTGGCGCTGGAAGAGACCGAGAATGGGCTGGCCGGTTATCGCGCGGCGGCGATGGCGGTCGAAGCGCTCGGTGAAGCGCTCGAAGCCAGCCGTATGGCGACCGAACTCGCGAACCTGCGGTTCGACAACGGCGTCGCGGACTACCTGTCGGTGCTGGACGCCGAGCGAACGCAACTCGATCTGGAAGACCAGTACGCGATAGCCGTCACGGATCAGGCGACCGCGCTGGCGGCTCTCTACAAAGCGCTCGGCGGAGATTTCGCGACCGCGCC
>JAHEKF010000040.1 GCA_024638465.1 Rhodospirillaceae bacterium
TATTCCGGAAGCGCGACGGTTTCCATCATCTCTTCCAGCGACTGGCCTGCTTCGATGCCTCCAGCGACCGCCGCTTCGAGCGCTTCGAAATACTGACGCCACTCGGTGACGTTTTCGGACGTACCCATCGGACCGTGACCCGTTGCCACATACTCGAAGTCTTTCGATACCTCCTCAACACGCCTGATGACCGTCATCCACTCTTCGTACAGGCCGAGTTCGTAGTCCATCTCGGTGTGCGGCATTCTGCCGAAAGTCACCGCATCCACAATGAACACCACACTGGCGTCCGGGAACGAGATCAGGCTCGAATCGAAGGAATGGTTGAACTCCCCCAGCCATTCCATGCGCACGCGTTTTCCGCCGAGTTCGATCTCGATCCGGTCGGCGAACGTGATATTGGGCGGGTGTACCCGGCCGATCGGACCACGCATGAGTTCAGCTCCACTGATTTCGCCATTTTCGTCCTCGTCGAAGTCCGCAAATACCATGAGCGGCCCGATGCTTGCGCCTTCGGCTCGCGAAATAACGCCATCGCCGTCTGTGTCCAGTGCGGCATACGGCGATTGCTGTCCAACGACGTCGCTTAGTTTCGTCATCGAGTCCGGCATCGCGAGATGATCCAGCATATTGGCATGACCCACGAACTCTGCGGTATCGGCGAAAATCGCACCGCCGGAAGCATGATCTCCGTGATGGTGGCTGTAAATGACGTACCGCACCGGGACCCCGAAGCGCGCATCGAGTTCACCCTTTAGCCATTCCGCGAATTCCGGCCGTAGCGGGTCCGCCAGGACGATGCCTTCGTCCGTGACCATGAAGACCGTGCCGTGGAAATTGTTCATGGCTCGATAGACTCCGTCCGAAATTTCCTCGATCGAGCGACGCGCGGCCTCCTGGGCCATGGCTGTAACCTGGTGAAGCAGGCACAAGATCAAGCCAGCCGTCAGAATGCCGATTTTTTTGAGACGCATGAGGAAGTTCTCCCGTAGCTATCGATGCCTGATTCTAAACGTAACCGAACTGGCTGTGTTTTCTGGATAAGGGGCGTGTATCGCGCCATACCCCTGTTGTTCCGATGGCGTTAGCGGAGATTGTTCTCGCCGCTGAGCTCCTCGCAGCCATAAGGCACCAGGGGCTCATCGGTCAGCGAAGCCGTATCGCTTCCGCTGTATTCGCCTTCCATATAAAGCGGGTCTGAAAAGGTGTAGTCACGAGTCAGCGTCAGGCCATCGTCACTGATCGAGAATCGCTCGACGACATGCCACTCCGAGCTGTGCATCGTGAAACCGAGCTCTCCGGCATAGTCGAACACGCCCGGCTCGAAACCGGCCGTATCGACGACCAGTACGTCGCCGTCCCACCACCCTATCGAATGACCGAGGCGAGACGGTTCGAGATTCTCCGGATGTTCAGCCTGGTCCAGGTGCACGGTGCGAACCTGCTCGAGATAACCATAGCGCAGCGTTACCGTGTCAGCTGTCTGAAGAATATCGTTCTGCTCCCGCTCGAAGATCCAGTCGAGCACGATATTCGTCGGCTCACATTCAAGCGCCGGGCTGTCGAAATGGCGAACAAGCCCGGCACCGGCCTGTGCGCCTTCCGGCGTCGCATCAACGGATACCATATCGAGGGACTCGACCGTAGCGACCCATGGTCCGCCAAGGTTCGGCTGGCCGATCGGCAGGACTCCAGGGCGTGCTTCTGCATCTTCCGCCAACACGAGCGTGCCCTGAACGAGCTCAGCGGAAGGTCGCCCGACGCTACCCGACAGCGTGGAGCCATCCGGAAGCGTAATGAGCCCGACGTGACAGACGTTTTCCTCGCGACGCGCCGGCGATCCGTCCACTGTCATTTCCTGGCCGGGCTGCAGCGTGTCCGCGGTCCAGCCGCGCTTGCGCAGATGATTCGCGGCGGACATCTCGCAGCGCCACGCCTCCGTCGAGCCGCCTTCGCCGGGGACATCGACATAGATGTAGACATGCGGGTTCACGAACCGAAAGTCCGTGAGGACGGCATCCTCGAGTACGAGATGCCGGCTCATGTCGAAGTTGCCGGCGATCGCGTGATGAGCGCGAGCGGGTGGTAGCGTGGCGATCATCGTCGGAATTCCGATCCAACAGACGAACAGGAAACGCGATTTATTGATGATCGTCATCGCGTTAATTCTAACCGCTCGAGCCCGGCCCCGGACTACCTGAACCCGTCCGAATTCGCAGCGCCGTATCTCGAAGCACTTCAAAAACGTGCCCAGTCGCGGAATCGCGCGCTTCCACGCTGTCTGATCTCATTTCCGTCTGAACCAGAATTCGATCTCGGAAGTGTCCGTCTCGAACTTCGCGGAGTGCTCGACGTTTACCGGAACGTGATACCAGTCCCCCGGCCCGTAATGAGTCTCTTCGCCATTTAGTGTGAGGATCAGCTGGCCCTGTGTGATGACTCCGACGTTCTCCGTGTCGTGAGCGTGAGGCGCGATTTCAGTACCGGCCGGATACGAGGCGAACAGGACGTCGCACTCCCCTGCGGCCAGTCGATAAGCATCGAATGGACCGTCGAATGGCGGCAGGTCGCGCAGCAGCTTCGGAAAGTGCGCCATGGTCACACAGGGCAACTGTTATTAATCGGGCCAATTCGTGACCTTAGTGCCTATCCAGCGATGTCGCAATTATTAGGTCTTCGGCGCTCCCTCTGTCGCGGTCAATTGGCGCCAAGGCATGGCGCCATTCCGGCGTCAGTAACTATTCCGCTTCGTCATATTCACGACGAAATCGTCGACGCCGGAACGGCAGAAGCCATTCAACGCAACTACTGAATTACCTCAAGTACCAGCGCGCGCCCAGCGTGAAGGCATCGTTGTCGCCCGCGAAGTCGAGACTCAGACCGGCCGAGAAACGTTCGCTAAAATAATAGTCGCCGGCGAGCTCGAGATAGGTATCGCTGTTGTCCAGATTGACATGATTGACGGAACCACGAATCTCGAACTGCGGCATCAGCCAGCCACGCGTCCCGGCCGATAGCGCGAAGCCGTTGTCGTCGCCACCGCCGAACGGCGTATCAACATCGACACGAACGAATCTCGCCGTCCCGATCAGATCCCAATCCGACGAATAGTTGTGAACGTATCCACCGCCGATCTCGAACATGGTTGAATCCACATTGTTGTTGTAATCGAGCGTGGTTAACCCGCCTACAATCAGCCAATTGTCCTGCAGCTCGTACGAACCGTTCATGCGGATGCCATCACCGCTGGCTATATCCACATCGACGAAACGTAACTCTGCATAGTTGTAGTCGAACGTTGACGACTGAACTCGATCGGTCTGCGCGTTCGCGAATCCCTGAATCGAGAACAGGCTCACGAATAGTAAAATCCTTTTCATCGGCTTCTCCGTATGGTTAAACATAAGCGCTGCGGACCGGGTATCCCGACCAGCGGCGCGCATACTAGTAACGGCGCTCGCCTAAAACCAGCTGCCAGTTCGCATTAATGGTGAAAGCCGGGAGATGGCGAGCCGTAGCCAGTTTCCGGACCGATCGAGGACAACGCGGGATGTCATAACGCTTTTCTCGGCCGCAACGCGGTCGCTTACCGGCCTGAATCCCGCAAGCCGGATGGTGGAGGCTTCTGGCCGAGGGCTGTTTTCCTGGAGGTCGCCGCTTCAGATTCGGCGAAGCGTCGAAACGGGAGGTTCATTGACGACCGAGCGCGCGGCGAGAGTGCCGCTGATACCAACGACAATGCCGCCGACGACCAGTCCGGAGAGCCACAACGTGGGTCCTGGCAGGTATTCCAGTTCGAACAACCGGTCGGCCACGAGATACCCCACCAGACCGGCACCGAACGCTCCCAGCGTTCCCGCCAAAAGCCCGAGCGCCGTAAACTCTGCGGCCACACCCTGAAGCACGACACTGCGACCGGCACCGAGCGTCCTGAGCACCGCGCTTTCGTACATTCTTTCGTCGCGGGTCGACTGTATCGCCGCCAGAAGCACCATGATGCCGGCCGCGAAGGTGAACAGGAACACGTACTGTACGGCGAGCGCGGCGCGCGCCATAGCGCGCCTTACCTGATCGAGCACCGCACCGATATCAATCACGGAGACGCTGGGTAACGCCTCGCTCAGATCGAGCGATGCTACTCGCTGTTCAGGCTCGACAAAGAAACTCGTCACGAACGTCTGTGGCGCGTTGTCCAGTACGCCGGGGTTCAACACCATGAAGAAATTTGGCGTGAACGTATCCCAACTGATACGCCTGGTGCTCGTAATCGTTACCGTAATCTCCTGACCCGTAATCGAATAGGTGAGCTGGTCGCCAATCTCGAGTCCCATGTCATCGAGTTCCTCCGCCTCGAGCGACATCTGGGGTGTGGCGTCGCCGGGTCCCCACCATTCGCCAGCGACTATCTCGTTGCCGGGCATGAGATCGGCTGACCAGGTCAGATTGAGATCGTCGCGCAACTCGTCTTCGGCACGCTCGTCGCGGGCCTGATACTCACCGAGCGGCACACCGTTGACATGACTGATCCGCGCCCGGACCAACGGCGTGAACACCGGCGATTCTATGCCGTGGCTCGCCAGAATTTCCTCGACCGTGGCGCGTTCGTCCGGTTGGATGTTGATCAGGAAATGGTTAGGTGCTACCTCGGGTAACGCATTCTGCCAGGTCGACATGAGCTCCGTGCGCACGACCGTCAGCAACAGCAACACCATGAGTCCGATCCCGAACGCGACCACCTGGACGCTGCTCTCCCTGCCCCTTCTGGCAACGTTGGCAATACCATAGCGCCAGGCGACACCGACACGCCCGCGAAACCTTTGCAGTCCCTTGACCAGCAGCCGACCGGCTCCGTAAAGCGCCGCAAAAGTCGCTATCGAGCCGCCGAGCACATAGACAATCAGTTCGAGATCCCGAAACAGCCAGTACATCATGGCGGTTACCGCCGCGGCTGCCACGCCGTAAACGACCGTGTAGCCGAGCGAAGGCGGCTCGAGATCGTGGCGCAGCACGCGCGCCGGAGGCACGCTTCGAAGCTGCAACAGTGGTGGCAATGCGAAACCGACGGCGACCGCCAGCGCTGTTATCGGGCCGATTACCGCTCCTTGGAGGGTGGGCGGCGGCAGCTGCGCTTCGATCAGATCATCCAGCAGTGTCGTCAGACCGTATTGAGTGAGATATCCGAGCACGCTGCCGACCACTCCGGCAGCCAGCGCCAGCAAGAACAGCTGTGTCAGCGTCAGACGCAACACATCCCAGTGACGCGCGCCGACGCATTTCATCAGCGCCACGCTATCCAGATGTCGCGCTAGAAAGCGCCTCGCTGCCATCGCGACAGCGACACCGCCGAGTAACACGCTGACGAGCGCGGAAAGCACCAGAAACCGCTCTGCCTGAACGACGGACCTGCGAACCTCGGGCCGCCCATCGCGGACGTCGTCCAGTTCCTGATCGATCCCGATCATCGGTTCGAGCAGCCTCCGGAAACGATCTACCTGTGGCGGCGAACCCGCGAACAGGCGCTCGTACTCGATGATGCTGCCGGGTTGAATCAGACCCGTGTTCACGAGGTCCTCGAGGTTCAACAGAATGGAAGGCGCGATCTCCATAAAACGCCAGCCTTCATCCGGGCGAAACTCGAGCGTCTGCGACACGCGCAACGTCAGATTTCCGATGTCCAGGCGATCGCCGACATCGGCGCCCAGACGCGCAAGAAGCCCCGGTTCCGCCCAGACTTCACCAACGGGTGGCACGCCGGAAGCAACGTATGGAGTACCAGCGAGTTCGTCGGCAATTCGAACCTCGCCACGAAGCGGGTATCCCTCCGTGACGCCCCGGACATCTGCGAGTGCGCTTGCTTCATTAAAAAGAATGACGCTGCGGAAGTGCGCGACTTCCGCGGTCTGCATTTCGTTCTCGATGGCGAGGCGCTCAAAGTCCGGAGAGAGCGGCGAATCCGACTCGAGACGCAAATCCGCCGCGAGAATTTCACCGGCCTGTTGGGTCATGGCCTGCCGGACACGATTCGTAAACAGCCCGACCGCACTCATCGCGGCCACGGCGACGACGAGCGCCATGACAAGAATAACGGTCTCGCCGGCGCGCCAGTCGCGGACGAGGAGCCGTGTCGCCAGCCCCCATCGCATCGCACTCATGTCGTTATTTCTCGCATACAGAAGAAGTCTGCCATGAATCCAGACGGACCGGCCAGTACCGCCTCTCGTCTAGCCAGCTGCGAACATTGTCAGCGTACGGATCGTCATCGTGATCGCGACCAGGAGCAGTGCCGTCGTCAGGAGCGCCAGTACCAATGCGGCGGCGCGGCGCAGTCGGATCGCGACTCGCCGCCTGAAGGGAGCGGCCGGCTCGAGCTCCGGTTTCGGCTCGACGAAAATAAACGTCACCGCGAGCAGCCAAAGCACCCAAAGCAGAGCGGTCAGCGATGCCAGCGCATAAAGTACGTCGACGGTCCAGCCGAGTGCCAGCGCGACGACGATGAAAGCAGCGACAGCGCCACCCCCCAGTACGCCGATCAGCAGCCGGAAAGGGTATAGCTGTCGCGCGAGGCGATGATAGATACCGCTACTGCGGACGGATGTTGTTCTCGCCGCTGAGTTCGACACATCCATAGGGCTCGTAAGGCGATGAGGACAGTGCCTGGAAATCTCGACCGTTGACGGGTTTCTCGAGAAACAGCGGATCCGTTAGCGTGTAATCGCGAACCAGCACGGTCTCTTCCGGATCCACGTGGAAGCGCTCTACGAGATGCGTCCGATCGCTATAGGCGGTGCCATCGAAGTGATTCAGTATTCCCTGCTCGAATCCGGTCGTGTCGACGACCAGTGTCTCGTCCTCCCACCTGCCGATCGAGTGTCCGCCGATGCTCGGAACGAGTTTCTCCGGATGCTCCGACATACCGAGATGAATCGTTCTCACGAAATCCATAAACCCGTATTGCAGCGTCACCGTATCGTCGGCCTGATAGATGTCGTTGACATGACGGTCATGGTTCCAGCCATTGATGACGTTGTAGACATGACAGCTCAGGATCGGATCGTCATAAGCCATTTCATAACCTTCGCGAGCGGCCAACCCCGCCGCGGACGGGACGTAAGGATCGCGAAATCCCCGGCTCATGCCCATACCGAAAGACAGCGTTACCCAGGGTCCCGTCAGATTCGGCTGGCCGTTATCGAGAAACGCGGGACGTTCGAGCGCGGCAACGTCTGCGTATCCGGTCGTGATCATGCCATCTTCAAGCTCCGCATTGCGCCCGTACTCGGGACCGCCGTCGAGCCGGAAACTGCTCATAAAGCAGGCGTGATCCTCGCGGCGCGCGGGCGAGCCGGTTATCTCGATACGCTGTCCCGGCTGAATCGAATCTCTGGTCCAGCCGCGTCGTTCCATTGCCGTTGCCGCGGAAAGTTCGCAGCGCCAATCCTGCATTGAACCGTCGGCTGCCGCTACCTCGAAGTACACGTAACCATGCGGATTGACGAATCGCAGCTCCGTTACGACCCCTTCGACCGAGATCGGATTGTCGTGATCGAAATGGGGCGCTGACGAATGGTGGGCGACTCCGGATCCCGCAGCGAGCGACAGCAGCGTGAATACCGGCAACGAGGCTGCGCGGAGGCGAATAAGTGATTTCATTAGACGTTTTCTTCCTTCGGCCTCCGTTGACCGAAAAATTCGAGCGCGAAGTCTACCCGACGAGCTGCCGCATGGCCCAGTCCTGGTCCGTCGGTAACCTGAGATCCTGCGGACCACCGGATTTCTCGTCGTGGTGTGGATGACCCGCATCCGCCCACATCTGCCGGTCGGAGTTCACCGCAGCCTGATACAGGCGATACGCGCCTTCGGGGTCCATGATCCGATCAGTCGGACCGTAGCCTATCAGCATCGGGCACTCGATCCGGTGCGCGACATCTGCAACCGTAAAGTCGACGAGCATGCGGCGCGCGTCGGCCAGATCGCGTGCCCCAATGATCCAGCGAACGCGGTCCTGGATCGGCGGATAGTATTCGAACAGGTCCCTTAAGAGGTCGTGCGAACCTGCACCCATCCAGACGGCCTTGATGCGCGGCTCGCTGGCGGCAGCGCGTGGCGCCGAATAACCACCCATGCTCTGACCGCGCAGTCCGATGCGATCCGGATCGACGTCGTCGCGCGTCTCGAGATAGTCGACGAGATCCGACACGTAGCGCTCCGTATCGGGCTTCATCCAGAGGTGATGAATGCGCTTGGCCGCACCCTGCCCCGGCAGATCCACAACGAGCGCTGCCATGCCGCGATCGGCATAGGCGCTCATTCCAAGGATCGTGCTCTCGGCCATCGAATCAGCGCCGAGGTAATTGATGACTGTCGGGTAGCGCGTACCCTCCGGGCCGCTCGGCTTGCGAAAGAACCCATCGAGTTCGTTGCCATCGACGTTAACCTTGATGCGCTCGATCGGCGGCGGATCCATCTCCCACCACTTATCGTACATCTCGCGCATTTTCATGTAGCCCGGCATCATCGTCTCGTCGGTATCTTCCTGGTAGACGATCGACGCGCGATGAAAACGGAAAGCGCGCATATAGAACTCGGCGGCTGACATCTTCAGCCCCTGCTCCGCATAGCCCTCGGCGATTTCTTCGTTGATGTCCGCGACCCGCCGCCACTCGTTGTACCAGGACTGCGGATTGAACGGCTCGATTCTGTAAGCGACCTCGAGGGCGTGCGGGTCGTCGGTATGGACGGACTGGTTCAGGCGAATCTCCATCTGCCCGCCGCCGACGACCGGTTCGCCCGTGTAAAGCTTCTCGTGATCGCGTCCGCCGACGTCGCCAACATACGCATTTCCGGGACCGAGATTCTGTCCCAATGCGGAGGCACTTAAAGTCGCGCCCGTGGACAATAGTCCCCATTTCACCATCTCTCGTCGCGTCAGGATTGGATCAGAGCTCATCGTCGATTCCTCCCTCGATCAAGTATTGTTCGTCAACCGACCAGGCCATATTTAGGCAATGAATGCCTGGATGACCCCCCAGGCCGAAATTACAGTAAGAATACCAGTCGAACCCACCGTGATAAGCATTCCGGGCCCACGCTTGTCGGCGTTGACGGAATATCCTGACATATAAATCAGACGCCCCACGACCCAGAGCGCACCGATCGCCGCAGCCCACATGTCGCCGACAACCATCGTCGCGATCCAGAGCATGGGAATGAACAGGACAATTTGCTCTACCGTGTTCGCGTGAACCCGAAAAATCCGGTCGAAGGTCGGGTTGCCCGTCATGGCGGGTGCATTGATACCGAGTTTTGCGCGCCCTGCGCCTACTCGAGCACTGAAATAAAAAGTGACGACGATAGCGAGAATAGTGACCAGAGCCGTATATTTCATTGTAATCATGCCGGTCTCCGAATTGGTGTCATTTCACGAAAACGTAAGATACCAGAGCCAGGCGCCTCAGCGGCGGAGATCTGCTAACGTCTCGATTCGAGGTAACGAGCAACGATGAAGACCTATCCGAAAGAGTCGCTGGAAGCAGCGGACATTCTCAACCTGGCGCTCTCCTGGCATGACGCAGGGAGGCAGGTTGCACTCGCAACGGTTGTGCAGACCTGGGGATCCTCACCACGCCCGGCGGGGAGCCATCTCATCGTCGCCGACGACGGTAATTTCGAGGGATCGGTCTCCGGAGGCTGCGTCGAGGGAGCCGTGATCGAGACAGCGATGAAAGTGCTCGAAACCGGCGAACCACAACTGCTCGAATTCGGCGTCACCGATGACGAAGCCTGGGCTGTCGGTCTCGCTTGCGGCGGACAGATCGAAGTCTACGTGGAGCGTATCGAGTGAAGCGGGAACTTCTGGCGAGGATCGTAACAGCGCAGGCAAGCGGCCAGGCCGCCGTGCTCGTGCGCGACCTCGCAGGCGACGAGCAGATCCTCGTGACCGAAGACGAAACGCTCGAGGACAAACTCCCGGCCGAACTCATCGATGAAGCTCGCAGCGCCATGCGTCGCGACGGGGCCAGAACGCTGGAGATTGGCGATCGGCGAGTCCTCGTTCAGAGCCTCGCTCCGCCATATCGCCTGGTCGTCGTCGGGGCAGTGCACATTTCGCAAGCGCTGATCCCCATGGCGCGTATCGCGGGCTACGACGTCGAGCTCGTGGACCCGCGGCGGGCATTCGCTACGCCCGAGCGTTTTCCCGGAATCGTGATCGACAACCGCTGGCCGCAAGAGGCGTTTCGCGAAACGGCGCTGACTTCCCGGACGGCGGTCGTGACGTTGAGTCACGACGCAAAGATCGACGAGCCTGCTCTCACGGCCGCACTGCAGTCGAAAGCTTTCTACATCGGCGCGCTCGGCAGCAGGAAGAATCACGCGAAACGGCTCGAACGGCTCGCTGCGGCCGGGTTCGACGAACCGCAATTGGCGCGAATCGCCGGACCCATCGGGTTGCCACTCGGAGGACGAGCGCCCGCCGAGATCGCAGTCTCGATTCTCGCGCAGCTCATCCAGGCGCGATACGCCTGAGTCCGCTTGCAGACTCGTTATACAAGACGCAAGCCTGTCTGTGATATTCTTGTTTTTTCAGCTACTTAGCAGCCCACTCTGACGATGAAATCTGACAGACCCGGTACCCGTGCGGCCATCGCCTTGCTCGCAGCAAGCCTTCCTTTCGTGGTGTATTCGCACCATTCACCGAACGTCCATTTTGATCGCACCAGGATCATCGAATTTACCGGGGAACTCCGCGAACTCGATTGGCGCAACCCGCACGTACTCATGACAGTTCACGGTACGGACGACGCCGGCAACACTGTTGAGTGGGAGCTCGAGTATCTCGCGCCGAGCTTTCTGTCGCGGCAAGGCATTACGCGCGACCTGTTCAATGTCGGCGATACGATTCGTGTTGCCGGGTTCCCGGGCCGTTCGAATCCGCACGCGGTGTTCACGACGAACATCCTCGCCGCAAACGGCCAGGAAGTCTTCGATTTTCAGGTGTCCGAGGCGCGCTTCACTGACAATACGGTTGGCCTGACGTTCGCCGAGTACCAGGACACGAAACGCGCCACCG
The DNA here is from genome assembly GCA_024638465.1 of Rhodospirillaceae bacterium. Lineage (GTDB taxonomy): Bacteria > Pseudomonadota > Gammaproteobacteria > Steroidobacterales > Rariloculaceae > SMWC01. The sequence continues at coordinate 11,069 of JAHEKF010000040.1, forward strand.
AGCCGCAGCCCGCAGACGACATCTTCAGAACCTGGTCGACCGACGTCTCTGTAATCGGTCCCGAGCGCGCGATGTGGAAGGAATCCTATCCGCTGACCGAGTCCGCGCGTATTGCCCGGGAGAATTGGGATCGGGTCGCCGACAATCCCTACATCCGCTGCGAAAACGGAATGCTCGCGATCATGGATCAGTTCTACGCGATGGAGATCGTCGATGGCGGTGACGAAATCCGCATTCATCTGGAAGAACTTGATGTGCAGCGAACGATCCATATGACGGACGACAGCCCCGAGCCCGTCATGAATCCCTACGGATTCTCCCGAGGCCGCTGGGAAGGCGACACGCTGGTAGTCGATACGACGCATGTTAACTGGCCGTGGTTCGATCAGACCGGCGTACCGATGTCCGATGCCGTCACCATGGTCGAGCGATTCTGGCTGAGCGAGGATCGTCAACATCTCGAGTACTCGGTAACCGCGACGGATCCAGCCACGTTCACGGAGCCTGTGACGCTGACGCGAAACTGGATCTGGCTGCCGGGCGAGACTCGCCAACCTTACGACTGCACCGTTCAGGAAGGTAATTACTAATTAGAGCGGTTCGAGTTCCGACTCGGCCTCGCCAGGCAATGGCGTCCGCGCCGTGTTCATCACCATCGCGAGCAGCGTGTAATAGCCGACGATCCCGACAGCGTCGATAACGCCCTGTTCGCCGAATCGTTCGAGCACACGCGCATAATTCGCGTCACTTACTTCCTTCGTGCGCATTAGCTCGATGCAGAAATCGTAGATAACGGCCTCGTCTTCCTGCAGGTCGTCGGGGTATCGCCCCGCGGCGATGGCGCCGACTGTCGCGGTGCTGAGCCCGGCTTCGATCGCTATATCGCGATGCGCGTACCATTCGTAATGCTGCGTCCATTCTCTGGCGACCAACAGAATGACGAGCTCGCTAAGACGCGGCGGTAGCACGCTTTCATAGCGCAGATAGTCACCCATCGAACGTGCGCGCGTCAGCACTTCGGGGCTCCGCAGCAAAGGAACCCAGGGACCGCGCGGCGCGATTCCGCGAACCGTCATTAATTCTTCGACGACCGCTTCTTGCGCGGGCGTGAGTTCGCTGGCGGGAAGCGGCGGCATGCGATCCTGTGCCTGCGCAAATGCGCAGGCACAGGCCGCCAATATCAACAGCGATGCGCGACGACGTCGTCGCACTTCGCTTACCGGACTACTCGCCGACAACCGGGTTGGTCAGCGTACCGATGCTCTCGATAGAACAAACGGCAACATCGCCGTCCTTCATGTATACGGGCACTTCACGTGCTGTGCCGACGCCGGACGGGCTGCCCATCGCGAATACATCACCCGGTCGCATGGTAGAGATGTACGAAATATAGCTCAGCAAGTCGAAGGTATCGTGCGTCATGTTACCCGTGTTCGAGTCCTGCATCACGGTACCGCTGAGTGTCAATGTCTGTCGAAGCTCATGCGGGTTGGGAACGAATTCCCTGGGCACGATGAACGGACCGAGTGGCGCAAACGTATCGTGATTTTTCTGCAGAAACCAATCGGTACCCATACGACCATCACCGCGGCCGCCGCGGTCTGATACATCGTTCTCGAGGGTGTAGCCGAAGATATAGTCCTCGGCGTTTTCGGGCGATACGCGGCTGGCGGGCGTTCCGATGACGGCGGCGAGCTCACATTCCCAATCGAGGCTCGTGCGCTTCGGTGGAATCCGGATCGCTTCACCATCGGCAACAACCGTCGAGGCCATCTTCAGGAAGATGTACGGGTTCTGCCGGGTATCGTCGGAGGTTCGCTCCCATATGCCAGGGATCGGGTCCGGGACCGGAGGCAGCGGCGGTTCTTCGCCGGGAGGCGCATTACGCCGAGCCATCTCGAGCGCGTGCAACGAGTAGTTGGAGGCTGCGTTGTAAATGACGTTCGGCATGATCGGCGGGCGAATACGCAGTTCGTCGACTGTCTTAATGTAGGTAGCATCCGAGCCGCTGGCCGCGGCCTCGGCCATTTCGCCAAGCAGTGGCCGCAACTCGTCGTAGCGAGCAATCATCTCGTGCATGTCAGCGGGCATCTCGGGATAGTTGCCGCGCATTGCGCTGGCCGCACGCGAGATGTCGACGACGACGGAATCATCGACGACGACGCCGACGAACTCACGGCCGCCTTCTTCGAATGTGCCGAGTTTAAACGGCTGCCCTTGTGCCGCTACCAGAGTTGGCAGACAAAGTGCAGCGGTGATGAGAAGGCAGAAGCGTTTCATATGTCACCTCGATCAGTTGATGTAGGGTTGGCAGTCATAGCTAAGGATGGATTCTCCGAGCGCGAGCCACTGCCCGGAGACTGTCGCAGGCTCGGTAAAGGTTTCAGGATCCGTAACCGTGATGAAGTAATCGATCACGCTTTGGTCCTCGCTCAGAGAATAGCGCTCGACGATGTTCACGCGCTCGCTTTGAGGAGTGCCAAGCCTGTCGAAATAGGGCCAGTCGATATTCGTGGTCTCAATGATCAGATCACCGTCTTCCCACCGGCCGACCGAGTAGCCCAAATGCGAGCTGGCTCGATTCGCCGGTAGTACTGCACCATCCAAATGGATCGTTCGTTCAATGTCATAGAGTTCAGTACGCAATACGATCGTGTCGCCGTTGTCGACGAACTCGAACGGATGCGGATTCAACATGATACGTGGCATCCCCTCCGGCTCGCAGCGCAGCGCAAAGTTATCGAGCATGTCGAATGCCGCACGACCCGCAAGCGCGCTCTGGCGGAACGGAAAATGAGTCTGTCGCCCCGAAGGACGTGGCACGCTCCAGACGCGAAAAATGCCGCGATTTTCGGCGACCGTATCGGGACGCGTCCCGAGGCCGAAATCGCCACTCGCGTCGCGCATTACAAGCAGTTCGCCGCTCGGCAGCTCGATCTCGCTCGTTAGTATCACGTTCTCTTGTCGTACCGACATCCGCCCGGTCACGCGAAGGACTTCCCCGAGCGTGAAACGGTCCGCCGTTACGCCGCTGCGCTGAAGGTTATAGATGGAGTTCGCCTCCAGAAGCCATTCGGCCTTTCGGCCGGCCTCCCCGGGAACTTCGATCTTCAGCGCGACGTGCGGGTTTTGCCAGCGAATCTCCGTCAGCACGCCCTGAATGGAGCGTACTTCGTCGGAGAAATAAGCGACCGAGTGATGCCCGAGCGCACCGAGCGGCAAATACGCCGCTAACAGAACAGCGATGCGATACGGGCTGATTTTCATGCAAGAACGCGGTGCCACAGCCGCGAGAAGTACGAACGGCCGACGTGATACGCCGGCCGTTCGACCCCGACACTACTGGATATAGCTACTGACTGGCGGCAGATAGGAGCCCGTTCGCTCCGGCGGCGCATCTTCGCCAACTACGGGTAGAATCAGTGTCCCGATACCGTCGATGCTGGCCTCGATTGTCTCACCTGGCTGCAGGAAGCGCTGCTCACCACGAACCGCGGTGCCGGCTCCCGTTCCACCGGACGTGCCGTTATTGATCACGTCACCCGGGTACAGGGTAATAATTGAGGAACCATATTCGACCAGTTCATAGATCGAGTGGATCATGTCGCCGGGACCCGCGCGTTGCAGAATCTCGCCGTCGACTTCCAACACTTGATCGAGCCGCGCCATTGGATCGCCATAGAACTCTTTCGGCACGATCCACGGACCGATCGGCGCGAAGGTGTCATGCCCTTTACCGACAAGCCAGTCGGAACCCGGTCGCGAATCCGGCGGTCGGCCGCCACGATCGGAAATATCGAGGCTGACCATATAGCCGAAGATGTAGTCTTCGGCGTCATCGGCCGACACGTATTTCGCCGTGCGTCCCATAACGATCGCAAGCTCCACTTCCCAGTCGATACGGTCACGGCCATAAGGAATCCGCACCGCGTCGCCCTGTCCGATCACCGCGCCTTGCGTCGGCTTGATGAACAGATACGGGATGCCGCGCTGCGCGCGCCGGCGCTCTGCCGCTGCACGCTGCTCTTCAGGCGTGTTTCTCTCTTCGACGTGGCTATAGAAGTTCACGGCCGCATTCAGCATCTTGCCCGGCATAAGCGGCGCCAGCGTACGAACGTCCCCGACGTCGTGGATGAAGCTGGGTCGGTCCCGGCCCGTGAGACTGCTGTTCTCGACGAGATCGGTCACGATCTCATAAAGCCGATACTTGAGGCCATACTCGTACTGGCCGATCAGTCCGACCATGTCCTCGGGCATCGTCACTGCCGGGTACTCGGGACTACGCTGCAACTCTGCGTTCGCGGCGTTGAGCTCGACGACAAGCTCATCGCGCAGAACGATGCCGATCGTCTGCACGCCGTCGATTTCGAATGTGCCGAGTTTGAACGGTTCCGCTACATCCGGACCCATCTGGGCCACAGCGGTAGCAGAGAATGAAAACGCCGCGAGCACGGCGAAAACAAACTTAGCTCGCATGATATGACTCCCCATTTATTGTGGTCTGTCGGTAATAAGGATTGACGGAATACTCTGACTTCAGACCTGACGCCTGTCAAGCGAATCCGCGGCCTGGCGGAGCGCCTGCTGTCTTTCCCGAACCGGCTGATTCACTCGGGATTTTCGCAGTCCCAGCGGCCGACAACGATCTCCGGCCGCCAGACACGGTAACGTGTCAGGCCGAAGTCGCGCGTGAATGTACCCGGGTCGGAAATTAACAATCTGTAATCCAGACGGTTGCCATCTCCGCTGACGGTGAAGTGCTCCTCGAGCGCCATCGGCAGCGGCGTGATCTTGAGCATGGGCATACCCTCTTACGCCCTCAACAACGGTCGATGCCGGGATCAGGCAGCGGCGCGAAATTGATGACACCGAGCACCTCCGGCGCGTCGGCGGCAGGACGTAACACGATGGCCGCGCCTTCCGGGAAGGCGAATCGGCTCACCCTGCCGCCGAGACCCGCCAATATCGGCGTGCGGTGACCGACGAGCACGCGGTTCGTACCCGGTTCGGGCGCCTCATTGAGCAGGCGCCGATGCTCGCCAATCACCCAGCTAACGCGGCCGCCCGCGTAATCATCGGCGATCAGACTATCCGTAACCGCAACTCGATCGGGACCGAACGCGAGTTCGGCCGTATCGCGCGCCCGAAATACCGGACCGGTCAGAACCGGATAGTCGACCGGAATGCCAAGATCGGCCAGCGCCTGACCGAGACGCCGGGATTGTTCCTCGCCTGTCGGCGAGATATTGCGCTGCCCTTCTCTTTCGCCAATGCGGTAGGTCCGATCGCAAGGCATGCCGCCGGTGTCGGCGTGGCGAACCGCGAGTATCAGGCCGCCCTCGCGGAGTGCGTCGACCAGTTCGGCGCCCGCAGGATCGTCGACGGTCAGGTGAGAAATCTGGGCGCAGGCGGTGGCGACCGAGAGGATCGCGCCTGCGACGGTCAGTGCTACTTTGGTTCGCACGCTTCGAAACGCTGCTCGAGAAATAAAACTCAAAACGGCACGCATTCGATACTGTCAACAGGGCCTAGTGTAGCGTATCCCGATTGGTCGAAAATACTGGACGGCGAAACAGCTCTCTCGGACAATAGTTGCTCGCGGTTAAAACCTTTCGTCGATTTCCGCCGCGGCGGCGGAACGGCGTCAAGCGGTCGGAAAGCTATGCCCACTCTGGACATGCATGCACTCGCGACCCTGTGTCTCACGGCGGCCGCGCTTTACCTCTTCACCCGCGAGCATCTCTCGTTGCAGTTCTCCTGCCTCATGGTGCTGCTGATGCTCGTGCTGGGATTCGAGCTATTTCCATACAGCCGTGGCGGCGAGGCGCTGACGACGTCCGATTTCGTCGCAGGATTCGGCAACGAAGCACTAATCACTATCGTTCTGCTGCTGATTCTCGGCAAAGGGGTCGAGACCAGCGGCGCGCTCCGGCCGCTCGGCAGGCTGCTTGCAAAAATCTGGTTCTTTAACGCTCAGTTGGCAATGTTGCTGACACTGGTCGTAGCGGCGTTTCTGAGCGCGTTCGTCAATAACACACCGATCGTGGTGATACTTTTGCCTCTGTTGATCGGTGTCGCGCACCGGACGGGCGAAGTACCGTCCAGGATATTGATGCCGATGGGATTCGCGACGATCGTTGGCGGAATGAGCACGACGATAGGGACATCTACGAATCTTCTGGTTGTCTCAGTCGCGAACGACCTCGGCGCTGCAAACCTCCGCATGTTCGATTTTGCACTTCCCGCCGCTATCGCGGGAGGCATCGCCATCATCTATCTCTGGCTGATCGCTCCGAGAATACTACCGGTCAGAAATCCGCCGCTGAGGCGCGATACGCCACGCGTTTTCGAGTCGATAGTCGAAGTCACCGATGGCAGTTCGCTGGCCGACCGGACGCTGCGCGAGACCTTGAATCTTCTGCCTGAGAACATCCGAATCGAGCGAATCGTACGAGGCGAGAGCCTCGAACTCGTGCGGCTGCCGACGCTGAAGCTCCGATCTGGAGACAAACTCTTCGTACGCGGTCAGGCGGCGGGGATAAAAGAGCTACAGGATCTGTTCGGGGGCGGCTTTCGCGACGACGACTTGAGAAAACTCCCGGAGCAGATGCTGGTCGAGATCGTCGTCACCCAGGAATCCGTGCTGCGAGGCAAGAACTTCAGCGAAGCGCGTGATGTGATGTTGGGCCAGCTGATACTGATCGGCATCCTGCGCCCCGGTAAACGCGATGACTACTCCGGCGCGGGCTCGCTGACCCGACCGCTGGAGGTTGGCGACGTGTTGCTGATGCAAGGCGAGCGTCGCGACATCCGGCGTCTGCAGAAACGGCTGCATCTTCTGGTTCTGGATCGCACAATCCACGTGCCGCGGTCAACCAAGGCACCGTTCGCCGTCGCGATCATGAGCTGTGTGGTCATGACGGCCGCGTTCGGCTGGCTGCCGATCCTCGTGAGCGCGCTGCTGGGTACCACCCTGATGCTATTCACACGGTGCCTGTCGATAGACGAGATGGCGAGCGCTGTCGATACGCGGCTGATACTCATCATCGTTACGAGTCTCGCGCTCGCCACAGGGCTGACCGGGACCGGTGCGGCCGAATTTCTAGCGATCAACTTCGTGAGTATCGTGCGTGACCTGCCGCCGCCCTACGTGCTGAGCGCGGTATTGCTACTCACGGCGCTGCTGACGGAGATCGTTACGAACAACGCCATCGCCGTGATCGGCACGCCGATAGCGATTATCGTCGCCCGTGAGCTTGGAGTCCCTGAGATCCCGTTCGTGCTCGCCGTACTGTTTGGCGCGAACATGAGCTACCTGACTCCCATCGGTTATCAAACGAACCTGCTTGTATTCAGCGCGGGCGGTTATCGCTTCGGCGATTTCTTTCGCGTCGGCGTCCCCATGCAGATAATTCTATGGATTACTCTGTCTATCGCGCTGCCGGTGCTATATCTCTGATCGCTGGCGAAGCGCTCAGGATCAAACGATCTCAGCCTCTATCGTTGCGACGCCGTCCACGCCGCCTCGCAGCTTGTCGCCGCCGATGACGGCACTGACACCCGCTGGCGTACCGGTGTAAATAAGGTCTCCCGGCTGCAGAACGAATAATTCCGACAAGTGTTCGATAATTTCCGGCACGTTCCAGATCAACTGCGCAATGTCGCCGTCCTGGCGAACCTCGCCGTTGACTTCGAGCCAGATTCGCCCCGCATCCGGATGTCCTGTCTCCGCGACCGCGTGCAGTTCTGACAGTGGCGCGGCGGCGTCGAAGGATTTTGACGATTCCCACGGTTGGCCGCGGCTTTTGGCTACCGCCTGAAGGTCGCGTCGTGTCATGTCGATACCGACGCCATAACCCCAGACGTAGTCCAGCGCATTGTCGCGCGAGATCGCAGCGCCGGATCGGCCTATCGCGACGACGAGTTCAATCTCGTAATGAAGATCTCCTGTTGCAGGAGGATAAGGAATTCGACTGCCACCCGGAACGACGGCATCGAGAGGCTTCATGAAGAATATCGGTGGCTCTCGATCCGGATCGGAACCCATCTCGCGAACGTGTTCGGCGTAGTTCCAGCCGACGCAATAAACGCGGTGCAACGGAAATCGCTTTCGGCTGCCCGCGATCGCTACGGACGGGCAGGAGGCATCGAACACGTATTGCGGCATTGCGTCCCCCGGAGCGGATTAACGCTGCCTATTCTAGCGGTCAGTCCTCGATGATGTCGGGTAGTCGCCCGACCGGATAAATCTCAGTGCCGTCGGCAAGCGTGATCGCCTGGATCCATAAACGTCTGGACGCGTTGCTGCCGAGATTCCCGTAGAGGGAGATCGTGTCGCCGATCGAGATCGTTTCCGGCAGCCAGCCGCGCTGCGACACGGTGCCCGGACTCACCGAATTGGCTGCCCAGCTCTCGGTCGTGCCGTCGCTCGTACGAACCTCCAGATCGAGGCGAACATGCGGGTTACGAAAGGAGACGCCGGTAACAACGGCTTCGATCGTTATCATGGCCTCGCGCTCGTATTCCGGCGCAAAAAAATGATGTGCCTCGCTTCGAGAAGCCAAACCTGCAATAGCAATCAGCGCCAGATAGTAGAATCGGTTCATGAGCACCGCGTCTTGGTCGATTCGCAGTTTTGACTGCGAGAAGTCTCCGTATAATCACTCTCGACAATAATAGACCGCGACGGCGACCGATAAATCCCCACCTGCGCCGAAATCGAATCGAGGACCCCGTAATGACAGGAAGACAGCAAACCGTTACGACGCTTTTTTTGGCGCTCCTGACAACGGCGGCGAATGCACAGATCGCTCCGGACATAATCCTGCTCAATGGGAAAATCGTCACGGTTGACGACTATTTCTCGATCCAAAGCGCAGTAGCGATTACGGGTGCACGCATCTCCGCTGTCGGCAGCGACGACGAGATCGGATCGATGGCGGGAACCGAAACCGACGTGCTCGATCTCGATGGCCGAACCGTCATTCCAGGCTTGATCGACAACCATAATCACATTATTCGCGCGACGGAGTACTGGCCGAACGAAGCGAGACTGGATGGCGTCAACAGCCGTATCGCCGCGCTCTCGATACTCGAGGAAAAAGCCAACTCACTTCCCGAACACGAGTGGCTTATGACTTTAGGCGGATGGACGGAGAATCAGTTTATCGGCAATCGCGACGACTTCACGCTGGCCGAACTCGATGAAATTTCCGGTGGCCGACCGGCATTTATTCAATCGACCTACGATCACGCATTCGTCAACACGGCATGGTTTGACGCGATGGATATCCCCGTCGTTGCCTCGCGTCAACAGCGCGACGAAGCGGCCGACCTGGCGGCTCATGTCGTTCGCGATGAAACCGGCCGCGCGACCGGCCGGATGAACGGCGGAATCAGCATGGTCGCGCTCGCTCTCGAGCGCTTTCCGGAAGTGTCGGCGGAACGCCAGGCCGACGCGATCAAAACGGCCTATAGCTATCTCAACAGTATCGGGCTGACATCCATCTACGATCCTGCGGGTGTCGGGATCAGCCCGGAGAGCTACGACCGCATCAATGCGCTCGCCGAGCGCGGCGAAGCAACGGTTCGCATGTTCCACACGCTCGGCGGCGGCGTCCCGTCGACACCCGGGGAGGCTGCTGTAGTCGTCGAGCAAATTCGTGCGGCGCGGCCGTTTCAGGGTAATGAAATCGTCGATCTGATCGCTGTCGGCGAAATCTATTACGGACCGTTTCACTGGGACAGCCTGTTCGAACCGCGGAGGCCGAACGCGGAGGATCTCGCCGCAGGCCGAAGCATTCTCGCTGCGGCAGCCGAGGGCGGCTGGCAGGCGCAGACGCACGCCTCCCAGCCCGAAACGATCGATACCTTGCTTGACGTCATGGAAGACATCAACAAGGAATTCCCGTTGCGCCAGCTGCGCTGGTCCGTTACGCACGCCGACCTGGTCGGTCCCGAGCAGCTCGAGCGCATGCGCCACCTCGGCATGAATCTGCAACTGCGTAGCGTGTCCGTGCTGACGCAGCCGCGCCGCTATCGATTGCTCGAGGAGCTGGGCGAAGCGGCGCTGCACATCCCGCCGCTGCGATTGGTACAGGATTCCGGCGTTCCATGGGGACTTGGCACGGACGGCACAAAGGCGACTCAAATCAATCCGTTCGTGACGCTTTGGTGGGCGGTCTCCGGACTCGCTTTGAATGGCGATCGTGTTCTCGTGCAAACACTGACGCGTGAGGAAGCGCTGATCGCGCATACTCGCTCCAACGCCTATCTCATGTTTCAGGAGGGTAACGTTGGCTCGATCGAACCCGGCCTGCTGGCCGACATGCTCATCCTCGATCGCGATTACTTGACGGTCGATGAGTCGGAAATAAAGGACATCCTTCCGGTCGCGACGATCTTTAACGGTGAGGTCGTCTGGGGCGAGCTCTAACGCTCCGATTCCAATGCGAATCAGAATCACCAGCGTCTCGGTAATCACCCATTGCCGAGAACCGCTCGTTCGGCGGATACTCTCACTATGAGATTTCTCCTTCTCATAGTGGCTGCCGTTTTGGTTTGGGGCGGCGCGACCGCGCAGCAGGGTCTTTTCGGCCTCGAGGATTACAGCGGCGCCGAACTCTATCAGCGATTTTGTTCATCGTGTCACGGAGATTCAGGCCGCGGCGACGGCCCGGTCGCGGCAACCCTGACAGTGCCCGTCCCGGACCTGACGTTGCTCTACCGCCGTTACGGCAATCGCTTTCCCGCAGACGAGCTGCGGGAATCGATTGACGGGCGAAACCTCGTGATCGCCCACGGTCCGCGCTCTATGCCCGTGTGGGGATATGAATTCTGGTGGGAAGACGGCGCCGACGCTGCCGCCGAAGAAACGGCACGTGCTACGATTACACGCCTGCTCGAGCACATCCGGTCGATCCAGGATATCTAGGAGAAACATGAATATCTTCACGAGAGTCGCGATTATCGTCGCGCTAACCACCGGTGTCGCGCTGGCACAGGACGACACGCTGCGGAACCGCATGGACCCGCGCGAGGGACTCACGACCTCGGGGCAGCCTACCGCTGAATCGCTGGAAAATCTGGCAGGTTCCGGATTCGCCGCCATTATCGATCTTCGCCGTCCCGAAGAGGACCGCGGAATCGACGAAAAAGCCGCGGTCGAGGGGCTCGGGATGTCCTACGTCTCGTTGCCGATCGACGGCGCCAACGGCGTCACATTCGAGAATGCCGACGCGCTCAACAAGCTGATCGCGGAGATCGACGGCCCGGTACTCGTGCATTGCGGAAGCGGCAATCGCGCGGGAGCGGTTCTCGCGCTCGCCGAGAAACTGAATGGCGCGGATAACGATGCCGCCCTTCAGTTCGGTCGAGATGCGGGCCTGAGAGGCCTCGAGCCAACGGTACGCGAGCGACTCGAAGACGACTCCGGCAATTAGTACCCCGTCAGCCTACGGATACTGCAGTTCCCGGATGTAGTCGACCACCGCAGCAATCCGCAATTCGGCGCTGTCAGCGCCGCTTACGATTCGCGAAGTCGCGTCGAATACCGGTCCCCAAACCGGCATGATGCGATCGCCGTGCGCAGCCGGCATGTCCCGTCCATCGATATAGCTCGTAACGTATTCTGCGGGAAACTCTCCATTGTTTCGCTGCGAAAGCGCGCGGAGGTTGGGCGGTGTCACAACGATAATCGCAGCGACGGGTCCGTCGCCTTCGCCGAAGTCGCCGTGACACGACGCGCAGTGCGTTAAGAACGTCTGCGCGCCCGTGGGCGGCTGCAGCTCGCTAGTGGCACAGGCAAAAAGTAACGCACAGGAAGCTGTCGCGATGAGCGCCTTCATAACAAACAGTTTAGCGTAGTCATTACGCGTGCACAGCTCTGGAAAATACTTAGAAGGCTTTCGCCGACGAGCGCAACCGCACAGATCTTGGTGGGGGCACCAGGACTCGAACCTGGGACCAGCGGCTTAAAAGGCCGATGCTCTACCAACTGAGCTATACCCCCACTTCGGGCGTGGGCGTGGAGTTTACAGGGAAGCGGATCGCGGCTAAAGCCGCTCTTCTAGCTTGCCGAATCCCCGAGCTGGTAGCGAGTCGGATCGGCTAAACCTGCGGCTTCGAATCCATCGCGCCGAAAGCGGCAGGCGTCGCAACAGCCACAGGCGCGACCGGCATCGTCGGCGCGGTAGCAGGACACCGTTAGCGCATAATCCACACCGGCTTCTGTGCCGGCGCGGATGATGTCGGCTTTGGTCATCGACACGAGCGGTGCTTCGATCGCCACGGCGCCATCTTCGACGCCTTGTTTCGTGGCCAGTGCCGCCAGCGCGGCGAACGCTTCTATAAACTCCGGCCGGCAATCCGGATAACCGGAGTAATCGACAGCGTTTACGCCAATGAATATTGCGTCTGCCCCGAGCACTTCCGCCCAGGCGAGCGCCAGCGACAGGAACACCGTGTTGCGTGCCGGCACATAGGTCACCGGAATTCCGTCGCCACCGTCATCGGGAACACTGATAGTCTCATCGGTGAGCGCAGAGCCGCCGATCGCACCAATCGGGATCTCCATTTCCCGGTGCTCGACGGCGCGAACCCGACGAGAGATCTGCCGCGCAGCCGCGAGCTCGGCGCGATGTCTTTGACCGTAATCGAAACTCAACGTGTAGCAATCGAAGCCCCGCGCCTGCGCGATGGCGAGCACCGTGGCGGAATCCAGCCCACCGGAGAGCAGTACGACGGCCTTAGCCATGATCAGCGGCCGGGGACATCGCCCCAAAGCAACTTGTGCAGTTGCAGCTGCAAGCGAACCGGAAGCTGGTCCTCGAGTATCCAACCGGCGAGCGTATTCGCTTCGAGCTGCTCATAACTCGGGGAGAAGAATACGGGACAGGGCACCTGAAGACGATCCCCGAGTTCTGAACGCGCCCATTCATAGTCGCTCCTGTCGCAAATGACGAGTTTCAGCGCGTCATCCTCCGAAAGCTCATCGATATTCGTCCAGAGATTTCGGTCGAATTCGCCGGACCCCGGCGTCTTGATATCGAGCACCCGGCTGACGCGCGCGTCGACCGGACTGATGTCGATTGCTCCGCTTGTTTCGAGACTGACGCTGTAATCTGCGTCACAGAGGTCTCTCAGCAGGGAAACGCAACGCGACTGTGAAAGCGGTTCCCCGCCCGTCACACAGACATGGGAGGTCGAATAACTCGCTGTCTGCTCAAGTATTTCCGGGATCGTGCGCCATTCACCGCCGGTGAACGCGTACGCGGTATCGCAGTATTGACAGCGCAGCGGACAGCCGGTCAGACGAATGAACACCGTGGGAAGACCACTGAACCGGCCCTCGCCCTGAATCGAGAAAAAGATCTCGGTGATTTTCAGCCTTGCAGACGCTGGCTCCTCGCCGGCGGCGACTGCCACACTCAGCCCGGCTCCTGCGCCAGACGCTCGAGTCGTTGAGTCGCCAGTCGTGCGGCCGTCGTATCGGGGAACTCTCTCGACACGCGCATCAAAGCCTGGCGGGCCGAATCCCACTGCTGCAACTCGTAGTTACAGAAACCGATCTTGAGCAATGCGTCCGGCAGCTTCATGGAATCGGGATACTGATCGACAACCGCCTGAAACGCCGGAAGTGCGGTCGTGAACTGTCGCTGCACGTAATACGTCTCGGCGAGCCAGTACTGTGCGTTATCGGCCAGCGGACTTGACGGAAACACGGTAAGAAACTGATCGAAAGCTTCCGCCGACTCGACGTAGCGACCATCCCGCAACAGATTGAACGCCATCTGGTAATTGTCCTGGTCGCTTCCCGTTACCGGCGGTGTTCGCGGTGCGATGGGGCCGGGCCTGTTGTTGTCGAGATCGGCGACGGCTACTGGCGCTGCCGCGACCTGAGCCTGCGAGATCTCGAGTGACTGAAGGCGCCCGTCAACGTCGAGATACAGCTGACGCTGGCGTTCAGCCGTGTTCTCGGACTCGAAGCGCATCGTCTCGACTTCACCACGCAACGCCTGCGTCTGGGAGCGTAGCTGATCGACGCTCGACGACAATTCGATCAAGCTCTGATTGTCGATTACGCGCTCAATTCGAATCAGGCGCGCCTCCAGATCCGTGAGTTTCAGGTAAACGGGATCTTCGGTCGTTGGGACAGTCGTACAACCCGCCATGGCCAACGCCACGACTGGAAGAATCATTGAACTACGCATTGCCGCAGTGCTCATCGCTAACACCTCGCCGACTCGTTATCGGTACACTAATTCCACACGCCGGTTCAGGCGGTAGGATTCCTCGCCACTGCCTACGACAGCCGGACGTTCCTCGCCATAACTCACCGTACTCAATTGCTCGGTCGCCGCACCCTGCAACAGTAGCACGCGCCGGACGGCTTGCGCCCGCCGCTCGCCGAGTCCGATATTGTACTCACGCGAGCCGCGCTCGTCGGCGTGCCCTTCAAGTCGAACGGCCGCGCCACCTGCGCTCGCCAGATATTCGCCGTGAGCTGCCAGCAACGCATTGAACTCGGGCGAGATGTCGCTTTGATCGAATTCGAAATAGATGGTCAGTTGGCCGAGAAGTCCCTCGGCGTTCTCCCCCGGGACCTCGCGAACCATCTCCGGGCTGCCGGCACCGCCGATTCCCCGGGTACTGGCGCCCGGTCCTGCTCCGCCGCTCGCACCGCCAGGCATTCCGCTACTACCGCCTGCCGATGAAGATCCCGGCAGCGTTGCCGAATCGCCACCGCAGCCTGCCAACAGTCCGGCGGCAACCACGAGAATCAAGAACTGCACTTGTCGAGCCATCGCGAAATCCCTTCAATCGGTAATTAGACCAGTATGTTACAACAGATAACTAGAACTAACTTCTACTATAAACGAGGAAACGGCGACCAGGCCGGTTCCCGCACATCGCCAGCGACCGATGCAATCTGACGGCGGATACGGCCGTCCGTGCTAACGGAAGACAGCACACCGACGCCTTGTTGCTGGGTCGCATAGATAATTTGCGCTCCATTGGGCGCAAAGCTCGGTGACTCGTCGAGAGTACCGTTGCTCAGGACCTGTGTCAGCCCGGTCTCGGTATCGACAACCGCGATGCGGTAGTTGTTCTGTACCCGATGGACTACGGCGAGCTGGCTACCGTCCGGCGATACGCGCGGTCGCGCATTGTAGCTTCCTTCATAGGTGACACGTTCGACGCGGCCGCCGAGGAAAGTTTGCACGCGGTACACCTGCGGTCCGCCGGTGCGATCGGAGGTGAAGTAAATGCTCTCTCCGTCCGGCGCCCAGGCCGGTTCCGTATCGATCGCGCCATCGCGGGTCAAACGCGTCAGCACCTGGCCTGCCAGATCGAGAATGAAGATATCCGGATTGCCCTGCTCGCTGGACAATGTCAGCGCAAGCAGTCGACCGTCCGGCGAAAAGGCGGGCGCCCCATTGATACCGGCGCGCGCCGAGACCCGGTCTCTGGTTCCGCTCGCCAGCGTCTGAACATAGACCGCGGATTGATTCTGCTCAAACGACACATAGGTGATTTTGCGGCCATCCGGTGACCAGGACGGGGACATGAGGGGTTGCGGAGAATCGGCGATGACCGCCGGATTGGCGCCATCCGCATCCGCAACGATCAGGCGATAACGGCTGGCATCGCCCTGCCCTTCCTGGCTTACGTAGGCGATGCGCGTGCCGAACACGCCGGGAATTCCGGTCAGGGTTTCGAAGATCATGTCCGCGATGCGGTGCCCGGTGACACGAAGCTGCGCTTCCGACGACGTCAACCGGTACCCGAGCAGAAGATCTCCCCGGAGAACGTCGAAAAGCTGGAAGTTCACCGTGTACTGGTCAGGCCCCGTCGCCGCGATACGACCGATAACGAGAACGTC
>JAHEKF010000001.1 GCA_024638465.1 Rhodospirillaceae bacterium
GGCGCAATCGGTGCGGTCGCTGCTGGCGGATCGTCGAGCGGTGCCCTTAAAGAGTCAGGATCGACTTCGGCGCCCGCGAATGGGGGCCGCGGCGCGTTCAGGACGTAGCGGTCGAAAGCCAAATAGCCGAAAGTCGTGATGAGCAGCCCAACGATCGCGTAGGCCACAGCGACCTTAAAGACGTTTCTGCGTTCAGGTTCGCGCTGGATAGACATCCTGCCCCCGTCGTTCCTCGCGGTGCCCATTCTACCTGACCGGCGGTGGACGCATCCTGGTGAAACCGGGTCACGATGATTTCGGGCGCGATACGGAAAGCCGCGCGTTCGAGAGCATGCTCGGTGCGACGGGACCTTGATTGCTTCGCCGTAATTGTCTCGGCCGGTTCGCAAGTCTATGCTGACACGTCGCTTGAGCAGTACGCGGATAGGGAGGAAAGTGACGTGGCCTACGATTTGCTCGGAAAAGACTTCGAGCCGCCCGATCTCCGGGGCAAGGTATCCGGTCAGGCTAAGTATGCGGAGGACTATCGAGCGGAGGGTCTCGTCTTCTGCCGCCTCCTCACCAGCGCCTTTCCGCACGCGCGCGTTACGAGCATCGATGCGAGCGAGGCGCTCGCTCTGGAAGGCGTCGTCGGTATCCTGACGGCGGAAGAGGTACCGCAGTATCAGGCGCCGAACCAGGCCTGCCTGACGAACGAGCCGCTCTATGTCGGCGACCCGATTCTCGCGATCGCCGCGGTCGACGAGCAAACGGCCGAGGACGCGCTCGAGCTGATCCGAGTCGAGTACGAGCAACTGCCGTTCACGGTCGACCCGCTGCAAAGCCTCTATCCGGGCGGCCCCGATGCGCGCAACGACGGCAACTCCTACAGTCCATTGTCGGGCGAGTTCGCCAACGTCAAATGGACCGCGCGTGATTTCGCGGCAGTCGGCGAACATCAACTGCCGATGGGCGAACCGGTCGAAGAATGGAGTTTCGGCGACGTCGACGCCCAATTCGCGGACGCGGCGCTGGTGATCGACGAGACATTCACGACGGCCGGTGTTTCGCATCACTCGATGGAGCCGCGAACGGCGATGGCTTACTGGGAGAACGGCAAGCTGCATCTCTTCGGCTCCACGCAGAGCCAGACTGCGATCATGCCGTCGCTCGCGGGGCTGCTCGAAATGTCGGTCGACGACATCAACTACATCTCCGAATACTGCGGTGGCGGTTTCGGTTCCAAGGCGAATGCGTACCCGGTAATGGCGATCCCCGCGTTGATGTCGAAGAAGCTGCAGCGTCCTGTCCTGCTTCGTATCAACCGCAACGAAGAGTTCTATCTCGGCGCTGCACGACCCGGATTTCAGGGCCGGTTAAAGCTCGGCTTTCGTGAGGATGGCCGGGTTGTCGCCGTCGATCTCTATATCGTGCATGAGAACGGTCCCTATGCCGGCTTCGACGATTTCGATGCGGCCGCATCGGCCGCGACGTTACTGTACCAACCGCTCTCGATGCGCTTTCGCGCCACGCCCGTGCAGACCAACACCGTACCTCGCGGCGCCATGCGGGGGCCCGGCGAGAACCAGATGGCGGTTGCGATGGAGCCATTGATCGACAAGGCCGCTAAAGGGCTGGGGCTCGATCGCCTTGAGATCAGGCGTATCAACGCGGCCGACAACGATGCAAGGTACTACGCCAATCAGGGGCCCGTGACCAGCGCCTATCAACGCGAAGCGCTCGATCAGGGCGCGGCGATGGCCGCCTGGCAGGAAATGAGCGCGCGCAGCGGGCAGCGCGATGGTTCCAGAGTAAGAGGAGTGGGTATCGGCCAGGCATTCCATCCTGCCGGCCGAGGTGGTTACGATGGTCTGGTGCGGCTGACGCCCGACGGCAGGCTGCACGTCCACAGCGGCGTCGGCAATCTCGGCACCTATTCGCACAGCGACACGGCGCGCGTCGCGGCAGAGGTCCTCCGTTGTGACTGGGAGAACTGCATCGTCGCGCGTGGCGATTCGCGCCGTCATCTTCCGTGGAGTCCGACGCAGTCCGGCAGCAAGACATCTTTCTCGAGCTCGCGGCAGAACTATGTGGCCGCAACGGATATCGTCAACAAGCTCAAGGAGATTGCGGCGCTGGACCTTGGTGGTTCACCGGACGATTACGACATCGCGGACGAAACCGTATTCGCAATCGCAGACTCGTCAAGGAGCATGACGTACGCGCAGGCCGCGCAGCGAGCGATCGAGCTGGGCGGCAAGTACTCAGGGCAGGAAATGCCCGACGATCTGCACGAGATTACGAAGACATCGGTAGCGGCGTTAGCAGGTACGGGTCTTATCGGAGTGGCGAATGATTCCGATCCGGTAGTCGGAGTGGTAGCCGGGATTACGATCGGTTTCATGGAGATCGAACTGGATACTGAAACCGGCCAATTCGAGGTTCTCGACTACATCGGTGTGACGGACTGCGGCACCGTATTGCATCCGCGGAGCCTCGCGACGCAGATCAAGGGCGGGGCCGTGCAGGGAATCGGGATGGCTGCGAGCGAGCGGCATATCTACGATCCGCAGAACGGTCTCCCGGGCAACGTCGGATTTCTGGGGTGCAAGCCGCCGTCCTATCTCGACGTCCCTGCGACGATGCAGACGGCCGCAGTCGAACTCATCGATCCGCAGAATCCGGTCGGGGCAAAGGGCATGGGTGAGCCACCGCTGGGCGCCGCTGCGTCGGCGCTCGTCTGTGCGATCTCGGATGCGCTGGGGGGCATCTACTTCAACCGGACGCCGATCTCGGCAGACATGATCGTCAATGCGGTGAGTGACCGGCCGCAGTCGCACCGGCCGCTCCAGGTCAATACGGCCTAGGACCAGCGAGGAAACTACTGCGATGAGCGATCCTTTTTCCCGACGAGCATTGCTTGGCGGATTGCTGTCAGTCGCCGCGCTCGGTAACAACACCTGCCTGCTGATTCGCGGTCACGGCGCGGTTGCGACCGGGGCCGACGTCTAGCCGAACGGGCTACGCGCACGCAAGACGGCCAGGTCCGTCCTATGGCCAGACAGAGTCGGGTACGAATACGCTGCCTGCCATGATCTTGCGTGCCGTTCGTACGACACCGGCACTCGTCACGTCGAGGGCGGCTCCGTTGCCCGATGTCTGCAACCGGATCTCGATGGAGCCGGAGGGGTGTTCGATTCGAACCCGCTTATCGGATCCGGCACTCGATGCGGCGAGTGCATTCGCGATCGTCCCTTCGATCGAGAGACAGCTCGAGATGCAGATTGCGCCCGTTACCGCGTGGGCGGCGTGCACCGCATGCGGTGTGAGATAGCGTGAAGATATAGTTCCGCCCGCGCGCGCGGGAGCCAGCAGACCGACCTTCGGAATGACGCTGTCGGTCACATCGCCGAGCCCCATGCGCTTGCCGGCTTCGCGTCTGATCGTCTCGATTCGCAGCATGAGGTCCGGGTCTGCCGTGATCTCATCTCGCTCATATCCCGATAGCCCGAGATCGCCCGCCCGAATCAGCAGCATCGGCATGGCGACGTCGCAACAGGTGACCTCGATGCCGTCGATCTCTTCCTTTGCGCTGCCGGTGGGAAATAAACAGCCGCACTTCGAGCCGACGACGTCCGCGAAGCTCAGAACGATTGGTGCTGCGGTGCCGGAGACACCATCGATGTGCTGATTGCCCTCGTAGGTAACCTGTCCATTTGGCGTCTGCACGACGGCTTCGATACGACTTTGGGTGTTGACGTTGTAGATTGCGACGCGGGTCTCCTTATCCCGTGGCTCGACGAGTCCGCGTTCGAGCGCAAACGGGCCGACGCCTGCCAGAATATTGCCGCAGGAAGGCGCGGTGTCGACGATGCCTTTTTCAACCGAGACTTGTGCAAACAGGTAGTCGACGTCACAGCCGGGTCTGTCCGAAGGCCCGACGATCGCCACTTTGCTGGTCGGAGTTGTTGCGCCGCCGAGCCCGTCGATCTGGCGTCGATCCGGTGAGCCCATGACGGCCAGCAGCACGCGGTCGCGCAGCTCCACGTCTTGCGGGAGATCTTCAGGAAGAAAATACGGGCCTCGCGACGTTCCGCCGCGCATGAACAAACAGGGAATCTCTCGTTGCGCCATTCGTCCTAACCCGTGAAGTTCACAAACCGTTCGAGCAAGCCCTCGGGTAACTCGACAATGAGCACGTTAGTGAACAGCAGCAATATCGCAACTGCCGCGACAGTCAAAGCTGCCGTCTGCTGCGCGGAACACTGCGCCTTAAACTTCAGAAAAGCAATGAAGAACATTGCCGTGCCCGGAATGAAGCCCACGATGCCAGCGGCGCCGAGAAATGCGCCGAACCAGGCAGTGTTTCTCCAAAGGCCTTCGCTGTCACCGTCGGCTGGACGCTCCGTGTCGTAGTTGGCGCTGTTGTCGATATCGCGGAACTTGAGAACGTAAAGAAGATAGCCGCAAAGAACGAGCGTTACGGACCCGACGCTGATCGGAAACATGCTGCCGAGCGGCGAAAGCCTGGCGCTGCTCCAGAGCGTGTACAGAAGCACCGCGATTGCGCCGCCCAGAAAGATCTGCTGCGGTCGTCGATCCTCGATCACGGCCTTCGGTGCATCGCCATGCGTCACGACGCTGAGTCCGCCACGGTTGCGCGCGCCGAGCCACACAGACACGGCGATGATCACGAGAATGATCAATACACCGGGACGGGTAAACATTCCGAATCCATAGAACTGGACGGCGAGATTCAGATAGCCTTCAGCCAGTGGTGCGAGGACGAAGCCGATCAGGAAAGCCGGACGCGACCAGCCGAAGCGCTTCAGCAGAATGCCGATCAGGCCGATGCCGAACAGGATGGTGAGATCCATGAAGCTGCGCGTCGCCTGCGCGGCTGCGAAGCTTACGACCATGATCATGAATGGCGCCAGCAAGTTGAACCGAACGGCTGTCAGCTTCGCGATGGGTTTCGCCAGCAGCATGCAACTGCCGGCGCCGAGCACGTTAGCGAGCGCGAGTGACCAGATGATCGTGTACGTCAGGTCGAGATCGCTCGACACCATCGCGGGGCCGGCCTCGATCCCGATGAGCACCATGCCGCCGAGGAACACGGCCATGGCGCCCGATCCGGGAATGCCGAACAACAGGGTTGGAACGAGTCCGCCGCCTTCCTTGGCATTGTTTGCAGACTCCGGCGCGAGCACGCCGCGGATGTCGCCCTTGCCGAATCGTGATTTGTCTTTCGCGGTCTGGACGACATGGCCGTAGGCGATCCAGTCCACGACCGTCCCGCCGAGACCCGGTATCGCGCCGATCAGGGTACCCAGACCGGCGCAGCGCAGGCACAGGAACCAGTGGCGGAACACGTCGCGGACGCCCTCGAGCCAGCTGCCGGCCAGCAGTCCGCCCGACGCGATCGCACGGTTCCTGCGTAACAGGTCGATGATCTCGGGAAATGCGAACAGGCCTATACCGACGATGACCAGCGGCAATCCGTCATAGAGATAGTCGATACCGAAGGTCATGCGGAACTCGCCCGTTGCGGGAGCGCCGCCGATGGAGCCGGCCACCAGGCCGAGGCCGCAGGCCGCGAGCCCTTTCACGAGACTCGCGCCAGAGAGCACGCCGACCATCGACAGCCCGAGCAGCGCGAGCATGAAGAGTTCGGCGGAGCCGAAGGTGAGAATCAGCGGTCGTGCAATCTGTACGAACAGCGTCAGTATGACGGCGCCCACGACACCCCCCACGAGCGATGCGGTGAATGCCGCCGCGAGCGCGCGCGCCGCCTGTCCCTGTTTCGACAGCGGAAACCCGTCCAGTACCGTTGCCTGGCTCGCGCTGGAACCCGGAATCCCCATGAGTACCGACGTGAACGTGTCGGATGTGGGGATCACGGCGACGAGCCCGACCAGCATCGCGAGCGCTGATAAGGTGTCCATGCCGTAGAGAAACGGCATCATGATCGAGAGTCCGGCGATGCCGCCGAGACCCGGGAACGCGCCGATGCCGAGGCCGAGTACGACGCCCAACGCGAGATAAACGAAGTGCTCCAGCGTTGCGAAGTTCGCAAGCGCGCTAAGCAGTGCCTCGGTCAAGATCAGCGCTCGAGATTGACGCGGAACTCATCCCTGAGCCATTGACGCACCCAGTCGCGCGCGCTCTGCGGCACATCGGTCGCAAGCTCGTAGACGCGTTGCGCTGCCGCGCCCGTAACCTGCTCATAGACGCCGAGCGCGGCAGGCTTGCGTGCGATGTAGTCAGGGTCGCGCTTCATCGCGGTGACTGCATCGGCGTACGCGGCGACGATTTCGTCCGGCGTCTCGCGCGGCACGACGAACAGTTTCTGTGCCGGAAAGCCCGCGGTGAAGAACGCGAACCAGCTCTCCCAGGAGATTCCTTCAGGCGGCTGACCATGCAGCGTCTCGTAGGCTTCGCCGTAGTGAGGCAGGTCGGGGAAAGTCGGATCGCGTATCAGATTGCCCGCGTCGTCCAACGCGCCCCAGGAGAACAGCGGCACGGCATCTCCCTGCTCGATGAGTGGCACGACATTACGCAGGTAGGCCGTCGAAGTCTGATAGTCGAGGTTGAGTTCGCCGCGCTCGAACGCAAGACGACCGGCGCCACGCCCGCTCATGCCGAAGATCGGTCTCACGTTGAGACCGAGCAGCTTGAAGCCGAGGACGGGAACGAGGTCGAGCGAAGTCGGGCCCTGACTGCCGTAGAGCAATTCGCGGTCCATGACGTTGGCCAGGTCGGCGATACTGTCGACACCGAGTTTGGACGAGACGTAGGCGACACCGCCCGTACCGTAGGCCATGACGACGCGCCACGCGGCGTAGTCGTAGTGGACGCGAGGATCCGCCATGAGATAGGGGAACTGAGTCGACGCGGAGGTGCCGAGCACGGACAAGCCGTCTGGCCGCGCGCGCGATGCGAAGCGATTGGCGCCGGCGATCGAATTACCGCCCGGCACGTTACGGACGACGACGGTCGGCTGTCCCGGGAGAAAACGCGAGAAGAACGGCGCGTTGAAGCGCCCCCAGGTGTCCGAGCCACCGCCTTCCTTGAACGGAATGATGAGCTCGACGAGCTCGCCTTCGAAGCTGGTGTTCTGCGAGTACGCAGAACGGAGCGCGAGCGCGCTTAGGCCCAGCGTTGTCGAAGTCAGAAAATTCCTGCGGTCCATCCTGCTCAAGCGTTTGCCCTCGCGGCCGCCGTTCCTGCGATCTTGCCGAAGACGGCGCCTGACATGAGCCCGGTGCCGCCCGGGTAGTTATTGTAGAAGATCCCGCCGACGAGCTCGCCCGCGGCGTAAAGTCCCGGTATCGGCCGCAGGTCCGAGTCGAGTACCTGCGCGTCGGTGTTCACGCGCAGGCCGCCGAAAGTAAACGTGATGCCGCAGGTGACGGCGTAGGCCTCGAATGGCGGCGTATCGATTGCGTTGGCCCAGTTGCTCTTGTCGATCGCGAGTCCCTGCGTACAGCGCCCATCCTTGATGTTGGGATCGAACGGAATGTCGTCTTTGACCGCCGCGTTGAACTGCTCGATCTCGTCGCGGCAGGCGTTGGTGTCCACGTCTTCCAGTTGCGGTACGAGATCTTCGAGCGTGTCTGCCGTGACCTTCGTGATCTGCCGAATCCGGTATTCGTCGCGGAGCAGATGCGCGACCTTCGCGTCAAAGATCTGCCAGGCGAACTGTCCCGGTTGCTTCAGCACTTCGGCACCGTACTTCGCGTAGGTGTAGTTGCGAAAATCGGCGCCTTCATCGACGAAACGTCTGCCGTTCGCATTGACGATGATGCCGAAGGGATAGGAGTGTTTCTGGAATTGATCGCCGACCGAGAGATCGCCGAACTCGGGTGCATTGCGATCCCAGCCGACCGCGTGACAACCGGACCAGTTACCGTAGGATGCTGCGCCGATCTCGAGCGCCATCTCGATGCCGTCGCCCGTGTTGAAACGCGACCCGCGAACCTTCGCGACCTCCCACCCCGGGCCGAGATAGCGTGTGCGCCACTCGGGGTTCGCTTCGAAGCCGCCCGACGCGATGATTACGGCGTCGGCCGCGATCGTCTCGGGTTTGCCGCCGCCGCGCCGCACTACGACGCCCGTGACGCACTGGCCGTCGGTCACGAGATCCACAGCGCGCGTGTCGTAGTGAATTTCGATGCCGCGACTCGAGCAGGCCTGCGTCAGACTCTCGACGAGTCCCGGCCCGCCGCCGATCGACTCGACCGTGAGCCCACCCCAGAATTTGAAGCGACCGTCGATCTTGAACGCCTGCCGACCGTAGATCGGGATGAAACGCACACCCTTGTCGCGCATCCAGAGCATGGTTTCCTTGGACTGCCGCACGAGGCATTCGATGAGGTCCGGGTCGCAGCGGTACTGCGTGACGCGGAACATGTCATCGAAATACTGGTCTTCGGAATAACGGCCAAAATCGGTCGTCTCGATCTCGCTGGCGGAGAGATCCGGCATGAGTTCCCTGAGATCGTCAACACCTTCATAGGCGAAGCGAATCGAGCCGGCAGTGAAGCGCGAGTTGCCGCCGCTCTCTTCTTCGGGCGCGCGTTCCAGAACCGTGACCGTCGCGCCGTTCTCCTCGGCGGCCAGTGCAGCACACAACGCCGCGTTGCCGGCGCCGACGACGACGATCGAGTTGGAGGGCACGACGTGCTCGGTTACGGCATCAACTCGGGATACCGAACGATGAAACCATCATGGTTCGGCATCTGTACCTGCGGCAGCGTTTCCGCGTTCATAACTTCGTCTTCCTCGATGATGCCGTTGATGTGCAGCAAGTACGCGGTCAGCGCATAAACTTCGTCGTCGGTCAGCGTTCGCGGTGTTAACCAGGGCATCGCGCGACGCGTGTAATCGAAGATCGTCGTCGAATACTCCCAGAAGTTGCCGATAGTCTTGATCGCATCGATACCGGTGGTTAATGGCTCGCCGCCGACGAGCGGCAGGCTGATTCCGCCTTCCGCGTTGACGCCGTGACACAGAGCGCATTTCTGCGCATAGATCGGCTCGCCGTCTATTGCCGTACCGCTGCCGGGAGGTAATCCGGTGCCGTCGGGCGAGACGTCGATGTTCCAGGCCGAGATTTCCTCCTCCGAGATCGGCATACCGAGATTCGGCGTTTGCGCGAACGCGCCCATCGGGATGAGAATCGCGGCCGCGAGCAGAGCGGGATTACGCGTAGACATGCTTCACCTCGCCGGCCTCGTCCACGGACCAGCTCGTCGGACCGTTGTAGTGCTGGTTCGGGAACGCGTTGGTGCTGCCGGGTACGCGAGAGGCGACACCGCGATGCGCGATGATCTGCTCGCGCGTGGGTTGGAAATTGCCGGATTCGTCCCAGGCCCGGCTCTGCAGCACGGCGGGTCCGCCATCCCAGCGCCATGGCAGCCGGAAACGTGTGAACGCTTTCGGATGCACCGGATCCTGCAGCGCGGCCTCGGCCCAGGTCTGACCGCCGTCGGCGGACACGAGAACTTTGGAGATTCGCCCCGTCGCCGAATAGGCAACGCCGGAGATCTCGTAAAAGCCCGGCTCGCTCAGGTTAACGGTCGGTGACGGGCGCGTTATGAAGGATTTCACTTCCTGCAGGAAGTGAAATTTGTAGGCATCTCCACCCGGCAGGATCTGCGTGTACGTTCGTGCTTCGTAAATGCTCATGGACGGTTGAGTGACGAGTTCGATGCGCCGCAGCCATTTGACCTGCATGTTGCCTTCCCAGCCCGGCAGCAACAGTCGCATCGGGTAGCCGTTGCCCGGCATGATGCGCTCGCCGTTCTGGAACAGGGCGATCATCGCGTCGTCGAGGACTTTACCCATCGGTACGCTGCGGTGGGGCGCGAGCGCGTCCGATCCTTCCGCGATGATCCACTTTGCCGCCGGATCGATGCCCGTCTCCTCGAGCAACGTCGTCAGCGGAATGCCGGTCCACTCGGCGCAGGAAACGAGGCCGTGGAGCTGCTGCACGGTGGCGTCCATCGCCTCGGGAGACCAAAGCGGCGCGCTGTTACCACCGCATTCGACGAAAGCGAAGCGCGATTCCATTGGATAGCGCATCAAGCGATCGAGAGTGAAGCGCAACGGTTGTCGAACGAGTCCGTGTATGACGAGCTGGTGCCGGTCGGGGTCGATATCGGGTGCGCCGGTGCGAGATATCACGCTGTGCAGCCCGTTCGGAGTGAAGGTGCCGTCGATCAGATGGTGCGGCGTTTTCGATTGCTGTCCGCGCGGCTCGCCGTTCGGATTCGTGATCTGGCGTACGACATGATTCTCGAATCGTGACGGTGACTCGTAGGGGCCGGTCGGTGTGCCCGGCGCGGCGCTCCACGGATCGTCGGTCAATGTCTGCGCTCGAGCCGCCTCGCTAAAGCTGTAGCCCGTCATGGCTGCAGCCAGCGCGGCGCCGCCGGTGAAGAAAGCACGACGATCGAACAATCCGTTCTCCGCCGCGGGCTGAAGATCCTCCCACCTGCTGGTGGCGCGTTTATCAGGCATTTCGCCCCCTCCGCGATGTTTTTGTCTGACATTACGGTACCACAGGAACGACGCGCACACGTTCTCTTAACGAGTTGTTAGAATCGATCAGGACCGCGAGAGGGGACGCGGTTGTCTCAAGCGGCACACAGGCGTCTCCGGCAGAACAAAAGGAGCGTCAGCCATGTCAGATCCGACCGATCCGAAACCGGAATCTTTACCCCGTCGCGAGTTTCTGAAGACCGGGACGCTCGCCGGCGCCGCCGCGATCGCGGGTGCGAGCACTACGGCCGACGCGCAGAACTCGAGCGCCGAGTCGCGGCTCGC
Organism: Rhodospirillaceae bacterium; assembly: GCA_024638465.1. Lineage (GTDB taxonomy): Bacteria > Pseudomonadota > Gammaproteobacteria > Steroidobacterales > Rariloculaceae > SMWC01. Next base: position 10,810 of record JAHEKF010000001.1, read on the forward strand.
CGGGCAGACCGGTTCGACTCCGATCATGACTGCGGAGACGGAAGCCACGCCGCCGGCCGACGTGCAGGTCATCGCTGAGGACGAGCGCGGCGGCTCGGACTTCATGGTCGACGTATTGAAGTCGCTCGAGTTCGATTACATCTGCTCGAACCCGGGCTCGAGCTTTCGCGGACTGCACGAGTCGATTATCAACTACGGCGGTAACGAGGCACCGGAGTTCATCACCTGCACGCACGAAGAGTCGTCGGTCGCGATGGCGCACGGCTACTTCAAGGCCGAAGGCAAGCCACTCGCAGTCATGGCGCACGGCACTGTAGGTCTTCAACACGCAGCGATGGCGGTTTACAACGCCTGGTGCGACCGGGTCCCCGTCTACATCATCCTCGGTAATCACAGCGACGCTGCGATGCGCCGCGCCGCGGAGTGGTATCACGGCGTCCAGGACGCTGCCGACATGGTCCGCGACTATACGAAATGGGACGATAACCCATGGTCGCTGGGGCACTTCGCCGAGTCCGCCGTGCGTGCCTACAAAGTGGCCATGACGCCGCCGATGGCGCCCGTCGTGCTAGTGCTCGACGGGCACCTGCAGGAAGACCCGATCAAGCGTGACGCAGCGATGCACATTCCGCGCCTCACGATACCCGTACCGCCGCAGGGCGAGTCGGGCGCCGTCGAGGAAGCTGCGCGCATGCTCGTCGATGCCGAATTTCCGGTACTGGTCGCGGACCGCTGCGCGCGGACGCCGCGCGGGATGGAACTGCTCATAGAACTCGCCGAGACGCTGCAGGCGGCGGTGTTGGACCGCGGCAGCCGACTCAACTTCCCGACACGGCATCCGTTGAACCAGACGCATCGCTACTCCAACGGGCCGCCAGCGATGAACCGGCCGATCATCTCGCGCGCCGACGTCATACTCGGTCTCGAAGTCATGGACTTCTGGTCGACCGTGAACTCGCTCAGGGATCAGTTGCATCGATCCTACGCGCGGGTCGCGCAGCCCGACGCGAAACTCATTTCGATCTCGACCAGTGATCTCTACATCCGTTCCAACTATCAGGACTTCCGGCGCATGCAGGAAGTCGATCTCGCGATCGCGGCGGATGCCGAAGCCACGCTGCCGTCGTTGATAGAGGCCGTGAACCGACTGCTGACGCGCGGCCGCCGCCGCGAAATTGAAGCACGGGGCGCGCAGCTGGCTGAGGCCAGCCGCGTTGCCGATGAACAGTCGCGCGTCGCTGCAAGCTATGCCTGGAACGCGAGTCCGATTTCAACGGCGCGTCTTTGCGCCGAGCTGTATTCGCAGATAAGGGATGAAGACTGGTCGCTCGTGTCGAGTTATTACAGCGACGGCGGAGGCTGGCCGCGTCGTCTCTGGGATTTCGACAGGTCCTACCAATGGCTCGGTCACGCCGGCGGTGGCGGTATCGGTTACGGCGCACCCGCCTCGGTTGGAGGCGCTCTCGCGAATCGTCGTCATGGCCGCTTCTCTGTCGCGATTCAGACCGATGGCGACCTCATGTACGCGCCCGGCGTGCTCTGGACGGCGGCGCATCACGGCATTCCATTGCTTTCGGTCATGAACAACAACCGCGCGTATCACATGGAGGTCATGCATGTGCAACGCATGTGCAACGCGCGCAACCGCGGGATCGATCGCGGTCATGTTGGCAGCGTTATTACGGATCCCGACATCGACTACGCGAAAATGGTCGAGGGTATGGGCGTTTACACGGAAGGGCCGATCGACAAGCCCGCCGATCTCGGCCCGGCGCTGGCGCGCGCGATAGCCGTTGTGAAGCGAGGGGAACCGGCGCTCGTCGACGTCGTTACCCAGGTGCGATGAAACCATGAGAAAAAAGATTCTGACGATCGCAGGCGCTTTCGCCATGTTCGCGCTGTTCTCGATATCGACGCGGCTGGCTGCCCAGGAGGCCGGCCTGCAGCGCTACACCGCCAGCGGCTGCGCAGCCTGCCATGGTGCGTCCGGGCAGGGAAACAATCTCGGCCCGCGACTCGCCGGCAGCGGACAGCCGCTCGAGGCGTTCATCGACTACGTGCGCAATCCGGTCTGGTCGATGATCGCCTATCCGGAGGAGACCATCTCGGATGACGATCTCGATGCGATCCATGCCTGGCTCGCGTCGGTTGACATGGCGCCGCAGCGGGTCGGCAGCGCCGAGCGCGGCGCGATGCTGTATCGCCGTAACGGCTGTTATCAGTGCCACGCGAATGAAGGTCAGGGCGGCGCGCAGGGGCCGCGGCTCGGGCCGAACCCGATCACGTTAACCCGATTCACCTGGTACTCGAGGCATCCGGCTCGCGGCATGCCGCCTTACGCGGAGGCCGTGATGTCGGATCAGGATTTCGCGGACGTGCACGCGTTCCTCGCGGCGCGCCCGCAGCCGCCGTCGCTCGAGGATCTGCCGCAGCTTCGGCCCTAGACCTGGTCGATGTACTCGCGCATGAGCCGCCGATGATTCTCATCGGGCATGCGGCCGTAGGCGGCGTGAGCGTTCTCCGTCATGTGCGCCGGGTTACTCGTCTCCGTAAAGACGCAGGTTATGGTCGGATGCGCGAGGATGTACTTCAAAGAAAACTGCGCCCAGCTCGTGCAATCGAACTCGCTGGTCCACTCGGGTAACGGCACGCCTTCGAGTCGGCCGAAGTAGGCGCCGTTCATGAACGGCCGGTTCAGCAGTACTGCTAGCCCCAAGTCGGCAGCCATCGGCAGCAGCCGTTCCTCGGCGCGCCGCTCCGTAATCGAGTAGTTCATCTGCACGAAGTCGGGTGTTTCACGACCGAGGAACTCGATGAGCTGGTCGTAGCGCCCGTATTCCGACACCGTGACGCCGATGTAGCGTGCGCTGCCTTCTTCCTTCCAGTCCTTGAGATTGGGCCACTGTGTCTCGAGATCCGTCAGGCTGAAGATCTGCACGAGGTCGATCGTATCGCGTTGATACAGCTCCTGCGTCTGACGAAACTGGTCGATGCCGGCCTGCTTGCCGGTGCTGTCGATCTTCGTCGTAACGAACAGCTCGTCCTTGAGATCGGGCAGGTTGATGACTTCGCCAAAACCCGCGTCATCGACCGGATCGCGCGGCCAGGAATCCACTACACCGCCACCGGCGGCCGTCAGAGCGCGCAGCACGGCAGCGACCGGACCGGTGCCGTTCTCCGAGACCTCGGAGACGACTTTGCTCGATCCCAGCCCGACTACGGGCAACATCTCGCCGGTCGTGGGCACGGGTCGCCGTGGCATGGTCTGCTGTGCGAAAACGCTGGCCGGACCCAGCCCGGCGACGCCAACGGCCGACAATGCGGCCAACGCGTCGCGGCGAGTCATGGAGAAAGGATCTGTCATTGCTGTCCCCTGCTTATTCGTTGTAATGGGCCGATTCTAACATTTCGCGTAGCGGCCTAGCGCCCCGGTCCGGGGATCCGGATCCCCGGACCGGGACGGCCCAGTGCGGCCTTCCTCACGACCGGCCTCCGGGCAGCATGCGCTCGAGCGTCCCGTCACGGCGGTGAAAGTGGTGGAACAGCGCGGCGCCGATATGGATCAGCAGCAGAATCCAGAGCAGCTTCGATCCCAGGATCGTGCGATGGACGTAATCGAAGGCAACTTCCCATTCTTCCCAGGTCGTGTCGATTGTTGCCGCGATCCAGGCGAACAGGCGCGTATCGCCGAAGTTCGTTACTCCGAGGTAATCCGCATCCCGGTAAGTGCCGAGGTAGCCGGTTATCGGCATCGCGACCATGAACACATAAAGCGTCCGGTGAGACAGTCGTGCCGCAAAGTGCTCCTGCGGCGTCCCGGGAGGCGGAACCGGCAGCGAGTTCGTGAGCCGCCAGTAGACGCGCACGAGTATGAAGAAAGAGACGAGGATGCCGGAAGTGATGTGGATCTGGACAGCAATGTCGTTCGCGACCATGCCGTCGACCGTGAACCATATCGCATAGTAAGCCGAGCAGTAGGAGACGATGAAAAATCCCGCGACCGTCCAGTGAAGGAACTTCGTCAGGCTGCCGAAACTATCGTTCGTGTTTCTTAAGGCCATACCTTCCCCTAGAATGGCTCGCGCAGATACGAACCGCGAGAGTAAAAGCAATGAACATCAGAGTCACGACTCTTCTATCGATCTTGTTGGCCTCAATCGCCCTCCCGACTCAGGCACAGGTTTCGTCAGAACCGGACACGCCGTTCAAACTGGCGACATTCGCGACGGGTGGTCCCGATCGCGTCGGGATCCTGATCGACGGTAGGCTGCTGGATATCCAGGAAGCCAACAGCTACCTGATTGCCGAAGCCGGTGTCGATGGCGTCGACCTGCCGGCGGACATGAAGTCGCTCATCGAGCAGATGAGTGCAACGAAGCCGCGTTTGTTCCAGATGGCGAATTTTCTATCGGGCAGAGTGGCCGATCTCGATTTCGGCTATGACCCCTCTGAGGTTTCGATCAAGGCACCCATCAAATATCCATGGAACTTACTTGCTGCGGGGCAAAATTACAGAGCGCATGCGGCCGAGATGGGCGGCAATTCCGAAATCGACCCAGACGATGACGATCCGTTCCTGTTCGCCAAGTCGCCACGTTCGTCGATCATCGACCCGGGACAGCCGTACCGGATTCCGGAGGGGCGCACGACCATCGACTGGGAAGGGGAGTTCGCGATCGTGATCGGCCGCGAAGCCAGGGACCTCACGCTCGAGAACGCGATGGATTACGTGTTCGGATTTACGATTCTTTTCGATGTCAGTGATCGCCTTGCACAGATTCCGATCGACGGCCGTTATGCGCGCGACTGGTTCGCAGGCAAGAGCATGGACGATTCGGCGCCGATGGGCCCGTATATCGTGCCGCTCGAGTTCCTGCCGAACTACGGCAACACGCGTGTCGTGACCCGGGTGAACGGACAGGTCATGCAGGATTCGGACACGTCCTACCTGATCCACGACGTCGAGAGAATCCTGCGTTATGCAACCGCCATCATGACCTTCTGGCCCGGCGACATCATCGCGACGGGCACGCCCTCCGGCGTCGGCAATGGCCGCGATCCGCAGGTGTTCCTGAAGCCCGGAGACGTGGTGGAGATCGAGATCGAGGGTATCGGGACGCTCGTCACGCCGATCGAATAAGTTCCGAACGACCCGGGTCCCGCGATTACGGGACCTGGGTCGTCGAGTTCGTCAATGGTAGGCGCCGCCGAATTCGTGCCATTTCGCGCAGTCCGGCGATAGATTCGCGCGCGCCGCCCGCTGATATTTTTCTATCTCATCGTCACTCAGCATGTCGCGCCAGCGACCGTTTGTGCCTTTGTGGATGAAGCTCTTCATCCCACCCTCCAGTAAGTCCCGGAATCCCGGTGACAGGCTGTCGGCGTTAGTCTTCATGTAGTCGAAGGTGCAGTGCTCGACGATGTCAGGCCATTTTTCTTCGTCAATCTCGAGATCGACAAACGCGGCCATCTTGCGGATCGTGCCCTCCATGTCCGCTTTCAGATCGTTGAAATGGACCAGCATGATGTTCGGCGTATGGCGAATTTCCCACCACGACTGAATATGATCGAAGTAGGGCCAGTCGTAAAAGTGGCTGCCGTTGTCGACGAATTCATGGAAGAACTCTCGAACGTCTTCGCAGGGAGGATGCGCTTCAGGGCCTACTCGATTCGGCAGGGTATTGAGAATCTCCCAGAACTCATCCGTCTGATGCCGTAAATGATTGTGCAGGCTCCAGATTACGTCGCGGCCGTCGCGCGCTAGAAAGATGTACTTCGCCTTGGGCGACATTCTTAGTGCATAGGCCGGCAGATGCGACTTGATGAATCGCCGGTGTTCCTGCGCCTCGAGCATCTCCAGGACGTCGTCCAGCGGCATTAACCGCATGTCGAGCCAGGGCGCGAGATCCATGGAGGCCGTTCCTTCCTGACCGTTGAAGATGATCTGCGCCATGATCTGCTGGGTCCAGGTCGTGCCCGACTTGGCCCAGGTGTCGATAACGATGTCGTCGTCGCGGAAATTGAACTTGTCCCAGCGATCGGAGTCCATGAGCGCGTTGTGCAGCTCTCGCGTCTTCTGAGGATAAACGGCTTCGGTTGCTTTCATCTGATTTCCCCCGTTTCGAGCCAATGCGCGCAATCGGGCGTCAGGTTGGCATCTCTGTGCTTCTCGTAGAGCGCGACGTCTTCCGATGTGAAAGTGTCGACCCAGCGACCGTTCCTGCCTTTGTTCACGAAGTTTGTGAGCCCGCCAGAGAACAGCGCGTTGTAAATGTCCGGCGAGAGGTCGTTGGCGTTCGTCTTCATGTAGTCGAACGTGCAGTGCTCGACGATATCCTCCCATTTGGTCTCGTCGATCTCTATGTTCAGGAATTCCGCGATACGACGGATCTCGCGCTCCATGTCGGCTTTCAGATTGTTGAAGTGCAGGAGCATCACGTTTGGCGCATGTCTGATATCCCACCAGCTCTGCGTCGTTCTCCAGAACGGTCCCATCGGAAAACCGTCGCTCTCGAGCCAGTCACGCAGGTATTTCCGCCGATCTTCGATCGGCGGCTCCATCTTGATGCCGGGATTGTCGGGGTGGTTGTTAATGAGCTCGTAGGATTCCGGCGTCAGAATCGCGTGGTGGTGGTACCAGCTCCAGAGCGTGTCGAGGCCGCCGCGACCGATATAGATATAGCTCGCCCTGGGGTCGATCGTGATCGAGTCACCCGGAAGATGGGTCTTGAGGAAGCGCCGGTGCTGTTGCGTCCCTATGACTTCATGGACGCTCTCCAGCGGAAACAGGCGCATATCGACCCACGGAGCAATATCCATGACGGGCAGGTGCGCTTCGCCGTTGAAGACCAGCTGCCCCATGATCTGCTGGGTCCACGTCGTGCCCGACTTGGCCCAGGTGCCGATGACGATGTCGCCGTCGCGATAAGGAAACTCGTCCCACCGCGTGGAATCCATCAGATGATCCTGGTGCTCTCGGGTTTTCTGCGGAAAGCTTACGTCTGCCACGGCACTACCTCCATTGCTGGAGCGCGACGAGAGAGTGGTCGACGTCAGTTCTGAACATGACTCGGCGAATCTCCCCCCCCGCGCGAGACTATTGTTCTTCTGAGCCCGATTGTAACCCCGAGCAGGGTCAGCTTGGCTAGTCGTGGCGCTCGATCGTTGCCCGGATGAACTCGACGATCTCCGAGCTGACGGTGTCGTCCGTCGTGCCGATGCTCACATTCGACGAATAATGGTTGTGTCCGAGTAGCTGAGCGACGCGCGGCATGCGCCCATGCTCAATCGTGAGTTCGTGGATGAGACGCGCCAGCGACTGCTGGTAGACGGGCGGATCGAACTCCGAAACCGTGATGAGGACCGGTATATCGGCGCGTTCGATATTGCCCAGGGTTCCCATCTGCGCCCAGTTGGACGTGTCTTCGCCGTAGTAGGCCAGCTCGCCACGTGTCGGGCTGTCGGCGTTGGGCGCGAAGGTCCCTGAGAGGAATACTGCGCCCGCTACGCGCGCGATGTCCGTCGGCAACAGGTCCGGTCTGAATACATAGGCCGCAACGTGTTCGACGCCAGCCGATTTACCGATGACGAAGATCTGGTTGGGGTCGCCGCCATAGTCTTCAATGTTCTCGAAAACCCAATTGACGGCCGCGGCGACGTCCAGCGCACCCGCGGGAAACGTTCCTTCAGGCGCGAGCCGGTAAGTCATGTTCACGCCGACCAGCCCCAAGCTCGCGAAATAGTTCGGCACGTTGCGTTCGTTCTCTTTCGCGCCGAACAGGAAGCCGCCACCATGCACGAAAATGACGACCGGCATGAGTTCGCCGTTATCGGGGCGGCGAAAGTTATCGGTGTGAATATCCAGCCGGTGCTTTTCGTGCGGGCCGTAGGCAATGTCGGTCACCATCTCGATCTCGCGCTCTTCGTAGACACGCGGAAGTTCGGCCAGGAGTTCCTGGGTCTTACCCATGTTGGCCGGATCCATGTCGTTTCCTATCCGCCGAATGCCAGCGACGATATCGGGCCGCACTGCAAGTCGCCGCGTCGACTCGAGACTCGCCGGGACTTCCCCCTCGAGCGCCCAGCGCAACGACTGCCGCTCGGCGATCGCGTAGTCGCAGACCTGTAGCGAGACATCGCGCCGGTGATAGACCGGCGATATCCATGACGGTGTTCCCGCCGGCGATCGCTCGGCGGCGATCGTGACGCAGAGATCCGGTCGAGCCTTCGGGCTCAGCTGACCCGTCGGACTCAGGGTCCAGGCCTGCAAATCGGTATCGCCGCAGGGCTCAACGAACAACTCGACGCCGGCTTCGTGGTCGGCAGCCTCGAGGCAGCGATCGTACTCGGGCATCGTGACATGGCCCATGAAGTCATCTACCCATTGGAACAGCTGGTCACGATTGTCGCCGCGATATTTGCAGGAATGCGTGCGCAGCGCGACGTCGATCCTGGTGTTTTCTCCTGTTCCGGCGACGTCGAGACAGTAGCCGCGAAAGTCGTCGTCGATTGCCTGGGCGCTCCTCAACAGCTGGCCCTGGGCGCCAGCTACCGACGGCAGCGCCAGTGGCGCAAGCGAAGCCAGGACTGCGAAAATCGATCTCGTTGGCATGTGTTCAGATCCTGTATCTCGGGAAGATGCGCTCGGCGTTGCCGCGGTCGAGCGCGTAGAGCTCGTCAGGTGTCAATCCGATCGAAGGAATCTCACGCGTTGTAACGGCGTGAGGCTCTACGGGAAAATCAGTGCCGAATAGCAGCTGTGTCGGACCTGCAAACTCCAACGCGGCTCTAACGACCCAGTGGAAGCTAGCGTGCCCGATCTCGAAATAGAGCCTGCGCAACTTATCGAGTGCGCCATGCGGGTAGAGATCGGCGCGGTCCTCGGGAACGCGGTCCTGGATTCGGCCCGCAAGTGCCGGCACGGTGCCGCCCGTATGCGCGACAATAAAGTTGATGTCCGGATAGTTGGTGAGCACGCCGTTCCAAAGCAGACTCAGAACCGCACGCAGGACGTCGTTGTCGAACTCGGCAACGTTGTTCGGAACCCCGGGGGGATTCATGCAGCAGAAGGGCGTCGTGTTGGGATGCAGGAACACGGTTGTCTTGCGGCGGTTGAGTTCCTCGAAGATCGGCATTTGCGCCGGGTCGCCCGGCCACATTCTGCCTGCGCTCGAGTTCATCGTGACGCCATCGGCATTGAGTGTGTCGAACGCGTACTCGATCTCCGCCAGGCTGCCATCGGTGTCGGCGAGCGGTACCGCAGCGTAGTAGCCCAGGCGTCCTGGATGGGGCTCGGTTGCTTCGGCGATCCAGTCGTTGGCGCGCCGCGCCAGGTCACGTGCCGCCGGCGTGCCGTCGTTGAGCGGTTCAGGGAAGGTGGTTCCCGACAGGATCGAAGTCGCGACATTGTTTCTGTCCATCGCCTCGAGTGCGTAGTCGATCGTCCAGGGCCATGTCGGGCCGTCGATGAACGGCGGTAAATAATGGTGGTGAACGTCGATTCGTCCTGCGTGGTTTACGAGCGACTGTGCGGACAGGCAGCCGGCATGCAGGCCGCTGCCGACAGCCAGCCCGGCGAGACCCGCATCTTTCAGAAAATCTCTGCGTAGCATGTGTTCCCCCATGCCTTGTTCTGGCTATCCGATGTGCGGAGTGTGGTTTTTTTAGCCGATTGAGCGTACCCCTGCGCCAGCGGCAGGGCAAGCCGGGGAGCGGTACGTGTTATGTCTAATCGCCGGCGAGGAATAACCGGTAGGCAGGGTTATCGGTTTCGTTCCAGTAGGCGTAACCGAGACTGTCGAGGTGTCTGGCAAGCTCATCGCGATCCTCTGCGGCGACCTGTATCCCCGCCAGCACCCGGCCGAAATCCGAGCCGTGGTTACGGTAGTGGAACAGGCTGATGTTCCAGCGTTTTCCGATGGCCTCGAGAAACTTCAGCAGTGCGCCGGGTCGTTCGGGAAACTCGAACCGGTAGAGCGCTTCGTGCCGCAGCGACTCGACTCTGCCGCCGACCATGTAACGGACATGTACTTTCGCGAGTTCATTGTCAGTAAGGTCAACGACGCCGTAGCCGTTCGATGCGAGGTTGCTGATGAGCGCGCCGGCTTCTTCGCGACCTTGACTCAGGCCGATTCCCACGTACACGCGGGCCCGGTCTCCGGGGGCATAGCGGTAATTGAATTCCGTGATGTTGCGGGCACCTATGACGCTGCAGAACGCGAGAAAAGCGCCCGGCCGCTCTGGAAGTTCGACGGCGATCAGCGCTTCGCGGTTCTCGCCGATCTCGGCCCGCTCCGCGACGTGGCGCAATCGGTCGAAGTTGATGTTGGCGCCGCAGTTGAGCGTGACGAGTGTCCTGCCGTGGACTCTCTCGCGCGCGACAAAGCTTTTCATTCCCGCAACGGCAAGAGCTCCCGCTGGTTCGAGTACGACGCGGCTGTCTTCGAATACGTCCTTGATGGCGGCGCAGATTTCATCCGTATCGACGAGCACGATCTCGTCAACGACTTCGCGAGCGATGTCGAACGTTTCTTTGCTCACACGTTTGACCGCGACGCCGTCGGCGAAGATTCCGACATGATCGAGCGTCACGACTTCGCCACGCCGCATCGATTCATACATGCTCGCGCAATCCCGCGGCTCGACACCGATAACCGCGACATTCGGGCAATGATGCTTGACGTAGCTGCCGACACCGGCGACGAGTCCGCCACCGCCTATCGGTACGAAAATCGCGTCGGGTGGAGAATCGAGTTGAGCGAGGATCTCTACGGCGATGGTTCCCTGCCCGGCGATGACGTCGGGGTCGCTGAACGGATGCACCGGAGTCAGATTCTGCTCCACAGCGAGAACGGCGGCGTAAGCGCCTGCGTCATCGTAGGTATCGCCTTCCAGTATGACTTCCGCGCCCAGCGCCGTAACGGCATCGACTTTTATGGAAGGCGTTGACCCCGGCATCACGACAACTGCACGCGTGCCGTGACGTTGCGCGGCGAGCGCGACTCCCTGGGCATGATTTCCGGCAGAGCTGCAGATCACGCCGCGCTCGAGCGCTGCCTTGTCCAGGTTCGCGATCTTGTTGTACGCGCCGCGAAGCTTGAACGAGAAAACCGGCTGAAGATCTTCGCGTTTGAAGAGCACCGTGTTGTCGAGACGCGCCGACAAACGCGGTGCGCGGTCGAGCGGCGATTTGATCGCGACGTCGTAGACGCGCGCGCGTTCGATTCGCTCGGCGTACGCGGCGGCCAGCGGTCTGTTAGCCGTTTCTGTCATCTCTCGCCGGATTCTTGCGTGGCCCGATCGCAGCACGGCCTCTAGTTTGATCTGCGTAGAGTAGATCACAGGAGAAGGGGAGTAACCATGCAAAGGATTGCAGCTTTGGTTCTCTGCGCGGCATTCTGGGGCCCGAACGCTTCCGCGCAGTCTTGTACAACGATCGCAGCCATCATCAGCGGATTTACCGGTGGTGCGACCGGATTCGGAATGACACGATATATCGGGCCGGCGACCAGCTGGGTAGGTGCAGGTCTTTATGGAGCTGGTATGGCAGCGAGTGCATTGGGAGCTCACAAACTCGCGCGTGGTGCATGTGAGCATATGGAAGCCATCATGAAAGCGACGGCCGAGATTTATTGTTTCGCCGGCGAATATCTTTGTGACTCGATCGAGGACGTTGCCAGGAGCATGGCGCGTGATTTCGAGATCTGCGGCGAATGCACGGTCGACGAAGTCATGGGTGCGTTTCCCATGTCCGACCGGGACCGGGAACGGCATCTCGTCGAGATGCAAATCAGGCGAGGGGGGCCGCCGATCAGTGTTCGCGTCATTGCGCGCAATCATCTTGTCGGACGCGAAGGTGCCGATCGCTTGCTCGACTCGTACTTTGCGGGAATACAGGCGACCTACGAGATCGATCGATTCGTCCAGCGGCAGCGTCAACTGAACTGACGATGGGTATCACGATCTTAAGCTGGCTTCTGATCGGCTTCGGTCTGTACACGCTGACGGAGGGCTATCATGCCTTCCGTCAGCGGACCGAGGATTCGCCGCCGCTTAAATACTGGTGGCTGGCAGGACTGATCGCGGGCGCGGGGCTCGGGATGATCAGTGTGGGTCTGACGCTGCTGCCGAGCTAGTCTGTCGCTTCTTCGAGTTCCTGCAGAAGATCTTCCAGTGATCGGGTCAGTTGCTCGTACTTCGCGGTCGGAATTCTGTAGCGCCAGCCGCCGACCCGCGCGTTGATTTCGGCCGCCTCGGACTCTGTGTCAGCTCGGGTTTGCTCGGACTCCGCAGGCAGATCGTCGTCGACGCTCGCCGAGAAACTGACCCAGGCTTCGTCTTCTGCTTCCAGCGACTGCGCGGTGATAACGAGCCCGTCAAATGTCAGGAACTCCGTTTCGATGACGTCCTGCGTGGATTCCGTTGCACGCCGGACGTCGTCGAGCGTCAAGTCGCTGAGTACGCTGCCCATGACGTTCGGGATGCTGTCATAGCGGAGTTCGCGGCCCTCCGGTATGTCCAGCACCGTGAAGTTGGTTTGTCCCCGCACCTCTTTCTGTACGACCAGCGTTTCATCGGGACGCGTCACCGTGACCTGCCTGATACGGTCAGCGTCGATGTCAACGATTTCGGTCGCGAGCCAGTCCGTGACGTCCGTATAGATCTCCGGGTCGCGATTGATCAGATAGGATTGTTGCTCGCCCTGACGCCTCACATACCGCTGGTACTCACCTTCGGCGTTGCCGATGACAACCTCGATCGGATCGGCCGGTCCCCGCAGGCGTACGAGTGTTCCAGCCGCGGTCTCGGTTGCGACGTCCTCGACGCCGAGCCGATCGTGAAGTGCCGGATTCGCCGTTGTTGCCTCGAGAATCTGTGTCTCCGCAAGGCTCAACAGAGCATGGCGCGTCTTCGTGAGATCGGCCGGATATCCATCGCGCTCTGCGATCACCCAGTCCGTGTCGTCACGCTCGAGCGTGGTTATGAGTTCGTTGCCGGCACCGATAATCTCCACGCTCGAGACCTCGTCGAGCGTATCCTCCAGCCCCGGGAAAAGTGGCTCTCCCGCGACGGTTTGCGGTTGTTGCTCGCGTTGCCCGATGAGTGCCAGCGCCGCTAGCACGATTAACACACCCGCGAGCCAGATCAGGGTACGGTTGTTCATGATGCGGCCTTCGTTTCGCGTCGCCGGAAAACCACGAAGCCGAGCGCGACAATCGTGAGTAATAACGGCACGAGGCCGATGTTGATGATCTTCAGTCTCGTTCCAAGCTGTTCGATGGACAGGTCCAGGTTTCGCTGCACGCTACGCAGTTCCTGGCGTATTCGAATCTGCTGGTCCAGAAAACGCTCGATCTCAGCCTGTTGCTCTTCGCTCATGAGCAACGAGCCGCCATCGCTGCGCGCCGCCTGCAATTCTGCGAGCCGTTGCTCGGTTTCGGCAAGCTCGGCCTGGAGTCGTTGCTCTGTCGCGCGGAATTCGGCCTCGGCGACCCGGCGAAGATCGTCGACGCGCGTAAACGGCCGCGAGTAGCTTGCGCGTGCGCGAATTCCGATGAGCGCTGCGTTACCCGAGAGATTATCGAGAGCATTGATGACGAAGTCGCCGTTGTTGGCGAACGCGGTGGCGAGTTGCTGGCCGAAGAAATTCTGGCGTTGCACCCAGAGCCGGTCACTCAGGAAATCGACATCGCCGACGAGAATCACGTTGGCACTGTCGGTCGATGTCAGATGTCCGGCCGACATGGGGGCGGGGGCAGTTGGCGCGACGGCGTCGGAAGCGTCGGCGGCTTGCTCGGCAGACGGGGGACCGTCGGGAAACGCCGACGAGATGGCCCCTTCGAGCCTGGCCGCGAGAACATAGCTTTCGTCCGTCGCGACGAACCCGTCGAGAAGTGCCGCGGGGTCGGAGAGAAACTGGAACTGGATCGTCGGCATCGTCGACGACGCGGCGCTCGAGGTCAGTAACGGCACCAGTGTCGCGTCGCTCTCCTCGCTGATCGAAAAATGTCCTGCCGTGCCGAGATTGATCGAGCCAAGATCGGCCGTCACGATGTCATCGGGGTTCAGCGCGGCGTTGTCGAGCCCGATCAGGCCGATATGGCGGACGGGTGCGCCGAAACCGCCGCCGATCTGTAACGCATAGCGATCGTCAGCGACGACGTTTTCGAGATCGAACTCGATGCCCCAGGCCTCGAACAACGGCGCGAGCGTTGACGGACTGCCAGCGGCCATCGTTGCCGGATCGCTGGTCGACATTTCAATTTCAGCGAACGGGTCGACGAAGATCAGCGCGCGACCGCCGCGGAGAATGAATTGGTCGATCGCGTAGAGTGCCTGTTCGCCTAGCGCTCCGGGATGCACGATCCACAGTACGCCGATGTCGCCGTCGATCGCCGCCACGTCTTGCGCAAGCTCCCGGATTTCGAACAATTGCTGCGCCTGCGTCGTGATCGCCCAGGGCTCCGTCATCTGTTGCGTCTGCGGATCGAAGCCAGCGCTCATTGACGCACCGGAAAGCAAGCCGATAACGGGCTTGTCCGGATTGGCGAGGTTGTAGACGATCTTTGCGAGATCGTATTCGAGGAAGGTTTCTTTTTCGGGTTGCAGGAACGGAATCGTGTCCTGATCGCCGACGCTGTTGGTTCCGGCCAGGCCAAAATATATCGATCGCGTCAGCGATCCCAGATTTACCGACTCGAGACCGAATTGCGCGGCGCGGTCCTCGTCCTCCGAGAACGGCGCCGGATCGATGTTGTGGACGACGATGCTGCCATTCGACACGCGCGCGAATTCTTCCAGCGTCTCGCGCACCCTATTCGCGTAACCCCGAAGATAGGGCAGATCCCTGGTTTCTTCGTCGGAAAAGAAGAGATACAAATTGATCGGCTCGTTGATGGAGCCAAGCAGTTCTCTCGTGCCATCCGAGATCGTATAGAGGTTATTTTCTGTCAGATCGATGCGCATACCACGGAGCAATGTGTTGCTCGCCATGATCGCGGCTACAAATATCAACGCGATAAGCCCTAGCGAAATCAGTCCGACTCGTCTCTGTTGCTGGGTAGTCATTTCAACCTCAATCAGCTTTCTTGAGTTGCAGGACGATTGCGTTCGCATAGAGCATGACGCCAATCAGCAGACCGAAGTAGACGAGATCCCGCAGATCGATTACGCCTTTGCTGATATTTGCGAAGTGCGTGAGAAAGCTGAGACTCGCAATTGCGTCGACAAGCGCTTGCGGTGCCCATGCCGAGAAGACATCGAGCACGAGCGGAAACCCGGCGAGTAACAGCAGGAAACAGGCAACGACAGCGAGTATGAAAGCGATGACCTGATTCTTGGTCGCGGCCGAGATACAGGAGCCGACTGCGAGAAACCCGCCTGCCATGAGCAAGCTGCCGATATACGCCGCGACTATGGCGCCGTTATCCGGGTCGCCAAGATAATTCACCGTTATCCAGATCGGGAACGTCAGCGCGAGCGCGAGTCCCGTGAATGCCCAGGCAGCGAGAAACTTGCCCGCGACGGCTTGCCAGATTTCGACCGGCAGCGTCATCAGCAGCTCGATGCTGCCGGATTTACGCTCTTCGGCCCAAAGTCTCATGCTCAGCGCGGGCACGAGGAATAGATAAAGCCACGGGTGAAAATTGAAGAACGGCGTAAGGTCAGCCTGACCGCGTTCGTAAAACCCGCCAAGATAAAAAGTGAAGGTACTCGTCAGGACCAGGAAGATCACGATAAACACGTAAGCGACGGGCGTCAGGAAGTAACTTCTGAGTTCGCGGCGCATGATGGCCAGCAATTCGTTCATGCGGAGGCGCCTCCCGTGATCGTGCGAAATACTTCATCGAGCCTGCCGGACTCGAGGTGCAGCTCGGAAAACTCCCAATCGTTCTTCGCCGCCAGATCCGTAATGGCCGCGAGCGGAAGCTGACCGTTTGCCGGAAAAGCGGTTAGCCGGTCGGACTGTGCGTCGAGTTCTGTCGATGCAACTTCAGGGAGCGCCTCGATACCGTTGCGGACTGCTTCGATTTGCGAGCTATCGACGAGCTTCACGGAGACGGCATTGTGGAATCGCGATCTGGTTTCGAGCTTCTCCGGCGTGTCGTCGGCGAGAATTCTGCCGTGCGCGATGATGATCGCGCGATTGCACAGTGCATCGACTTCCTCGAGGAGGTGTGTCGATATTACGATGATCTTCTTCTGCGACATCTGATTGATGAGCTGCCGAACTTCGTGTTTCTGGTTCGGATCAAGTCCGTCGGTCGGTTCGTCGAGAATCAGCACTTCGGGATCGTGGACGATCGCCTGCGCGAGGCCGACGCGGCGTTTATAGCCTTTCGACAGCGTATCGATCGTTTGCCCGAGAACGTGCTCCAGATGCAGCAGCCCGTAAACTTCGTCGAGACGGTTTTTTCGGTGGGCACCCGTCAGCCCGCGGATGTCGGCTACGAACTCGAGAAACGATCGCGGTGTCATTTCCGGGTAGCTTGGGGCGCCTTCCGGCAGATAGCCGATTCGGCGCTTCGCTTCAGTCGCTTCGGTCTCGACGTCGAATCCACAGACGGAGGCCTTGCCGGAGTTCGCCGGAAGGAAGCCGGCGAGAATACGCATCGTTGTGCTTTTGCCAGCGCCGTTCGGACCGAGGAAACCCAGTACTTCGCCCGGCGCAACCTGAAAGCTCAGGTCGTCTACGGCCAGCAGGGGTCCGTAGCGCTTAGTCAGGTTCTGGCACAAAATCATTGCAACTCCCGTCCAATCAGTTTCTCCATACCCGGTGTCGAGCGGGGGCGACAACAAATCCGACGCGCCATTTTCCACAAGCGCAAACGCGATTCAAGCCCCTGCGCAGTGTACAGGCGTCCGGACGCGATTATTCCGTCTCCGTGCCACAGGCGCCGCGCTTAGCGGAGCCCCAGGGGGCCGGTCGACGTATCAGTTGATGGTCGTGCCCGGAGAGTCCGTCGGCGTGAAGGCCGGTTAGCCGAGTCCCAAGGGGCCGGTCGCGACAGTCCATCCTCCCCTCGGCCGTACCCACCACGCTCGAATGACTACCAGTGCCAGAGGCTCCGGGTCGGATGAACTATCACACCCGCCCGCGCTCGGTCACCGTAGCGTTGCGCACGGCGGTGACAGACGCCGGAGCCCAGGTTGAACGCCACCGCGACCTCGATGACTGCGGTGACGCCATGCGTCCTGGTGCGGTTAATCCGGTCGAAGCCCTTTCAGGCGGTGCGCCGAGAGAACGCCCCGGCCGCGGGATTAGCTGGCGGAGGTCAGACCTTCTGGTCTGACCCCGTCAGGGCGAGACGGGAGCGAGCACTCGCACCCGAGCCGAGAGGCGAGTCGTGCGAGCCCCGCACGCCGGCGGCGTGAATGAGGGCATCGGTCCCTCTCTGAGAGAGGGGCCGACGTGCCGTTGGGCTCGACCGGATTGACCGTGACAGGGCGCGGTTCGAGCTGGCCTCGAGACGGACTCTCCGGGCCCGACCATCAACTGATACGCCGACCGGCGCTACCCGGGTCTTCCCTGCCCCTTTAATCCTCGATCAGATTGCCGTCGGCGTCCATGAGTTGCACCGGGCCGAGGTTCAGCGCGCGAATATCGGCCTCGATGAGGTCGAGATCGCCAACCACGACCCAGGTCAGACGGTCCGGCGCCAGCAGAGTCCTGGCGGCATCGTTGACCTGTTCGGCGTTGACGGCCGCGACGAGATCGGGATAGCCACGCCAGTAGTCGACCGGCAGGCCGAAGCGAACGATCTCCGCGATGTCGTTCATGACGGATCGCGCGGTCTCCCAGCGGCCGGGTAGCTGCAGCGTGTATTGATTCCTGCTCAGGGCGACCTCGGCTTCGCTGATCGGGCGTGTCGTTCGCACCTCGCGAAGCTCGCGGTCGAGCTCGAGCATGGATGCCGCCGTCTGGTCGGTCTGCACCGGCGCGTAAATAATGAACGGGCGCTGCCGCATCGTGTCCACGATGATCGAGCGCACACCGTAAGACCATGCTTTGTCCTCGCGCAGGTTCATGTTGACGCGTGAGGTGAAACTTCCGCCGAAGCTGAAATTCATGGCTTCGATGGCGAGCTCGTCGTCGCTGGTTCTCGGCGCGATCAGATGCCCTGCGATGATGAAGCTCTGCTCGGACCCCGGCCGGTCCACGAGAATCACGCGGGTCTCGTCGGGCAGATCGACTTCCGGAATTATTTTTTCCGGAACCTCACGGCCGGACCATCCGGAGAACAGCTCTTCGAGATACGGTGTTATCTCGGCCATCGTCGTGTCGCCAACGACGATCATTGTTGCATTGTCGGGGCGAAACCAGGTGTCGTGAAAGGAAACGAGGTCGCTGCGCTGCAACGCGGCGATCGATGCTTCGGTGCCGGAGCCCGTCATCGGCAACGAGTAGGCATGCCCCTCGCCATAGACGAGTTGCGGGAACAACCTGAGCGCCATGTTGATCGGCGTCGTCTTCTCGCGCTGGATCGATGCCGTGGCCAGACGCTTCAGGCGCGCGAGATCTTCCTCGGGGAACGCCGGGTTCAGGATGACGTCGCCATAAATGTCGAGCGTCGGCTCGAGGTTCTCGGTCAGCGCGGACATGCTGACGAAGGAGAAATCCAGATTCGATCCCGTTCGAATCTCGCCGCCGAGCTCAGCCAGCTCGTCGCTGATCTCGAGCGCGGTGCGGCTCGTCGTGCCCTCCTCGAGCATGCTCATCGTGAGCCCCGCGGTTCCGGGCCGCGAGAACTGATCTGCCGCATAGCCCATGTTCATCTGCAGGCTCATGTGGATGACGGGGACGGCGCTGCGCGTAGCGACGATGAGGCGTATGCCATTGGACAACTCGCCGATCTCGAGATCGGGAAACTCGGCCTGCGGGAAGGAGTCGGGGAACGGCAGCGCGCTGCGATCGGCTGATCGCCCGGACGCGCTCAGGTTGGCTGCGAACGGGTGAATCTCGAGTGTGAACGCCGGTCGCGACAGCCAGTCTCTGGCGGTATCGCGAAGATCGTCAGGCTCGGCGGCCTCGAGAATCGCCAGAGACTCGCGGTAGGAGTCCGGTTTGTCGCCGAAAACGGCGCCTTCGATCAGGATGCGCGCCTTGCCGCTGACGCGTTCGATGGCACGGATGAATCCTGCCTTCGTCTCGGTGACGACGCGCGCGAGTTCGTCGTCCGTTGGGCCGTCTCGCATGAAACGCGCGACTTCCTCGTCAATGAGTCGCTCGACGACAGCCAGATCGCCGCCGGGCTGTGCGGTCGCGTAGACCAGGAAAGCGCCGGCTATCTCGTCGCCTTCCGAGAAGGCGCCAACATCGGTTGCTACCTGCTCTTGTACAACGAGACGTTGATACAGTCGCGAGCTGCGGCCCTCGCCCAGGATGGAGCCTGCGAGTGAAAGCCAGTCCGCCTGCTCCTGTCCCCACTGCGGTGTCGGCCAGGTTTTGTAGACGCGCGCCTGCGGGACACGGTCTTCGACGACCATACGGCGATCGTTACTCAATCTCGGCACCCAGGTACTCAGGCGCGCCAGTGGCGGTCCTGGGGGGATGTCTCCGAAATAGAGCTCCGCCTTTTCGCGTGCGGTCTCGACGTCGATGTCGCCGGCGAGAACCAGTGTTGCGTTATTAGGACCGTAGTAGGTCGCGAACCACTCACGTACATCGTCGAGGCTCGCGGCGTTGAGGTCTTCCATGGAGCCAATCGGTGACCAGGAATAAGGGTGTCCTTCGGGAAAAACATTGGAGTTGATGTAGTCGAAGGCGAGTCCGTAGGGCCGGTTCTCGCTCTGGCGCTTTTCGTTCTGAACGACGCCTCGCTGCTCGTCCAGTTTGTCCTGGTCGATCGCACCCAGCAAATGACCCATGCGGTCGGATTCCATCCACAGCGCGAGGTCCAGTGCCGTCGTCGGTACGGTCTGGTAATAGTTCGTCCGATCGGAGTTGGTCGTGCCGTTGATCTCCGTAGCGCCCACTTGCTGCAGTGGGCCGAACCATTCGTCGTTGTAGTTCTCGGAGCCGTTAAACATCAGGTGCTCGAACAGATGCGCGAAGCCGGTCTTGCCGGGCAGTTCGTTCTTGGAGCCGACGTGGTACCAGATGTTGGTCGCGATAATCGGCGCCTTGCGGTCTTCATGGACGATCACGCGCAAGCCATTATCGAGCATGAACTCCCCGAACGGGATCTCGAGTTTTTCCTGCGCTGCCAGCGTTGCTGAAGCCAGAAGCAGGCCGAAGGTTACGATAGTTCGTTTCATAAGTTGGTCGACTTTTAATCCGAGTGGTGGAGACCGGTTAAACCGGTCCCTAGTTTCTTAAGATGCGCAGATGCCTTGAAGGGTTGCGATTCATGATATTCGCCCGATAGCCTTCGACATAGGGTTTCACGAGGTGCCGGTTGACATAGAAGTAGATCGGAATCATCGGGTAGCCGTTGAGCATTCGCTCTTCCGCGCGGAGCATGAGATCGCGTCTTGCGTCGGTATCGAGCTCGATCGCGGCAGCTCTCGTCAGTCGGTCGTATTCCTGGTCCGAATAATTCATGAAGTTCTGGCCGTGATCGGAGCGGAAAATCTCGAGGAAGGTATACGCATCGTTGTAGTCGCCGAACCAGCCGAAACGGAGTATCTCCCACTCGGATGGCGTCAAGCGGGTTTGTAGAAGGACTCTGAACTCTTCGTTGAACGGGCGTGCAACGACGCCCAGGGCCTCGTTCCACATGGATGCAACCGCCAGAGCGATCCGCTGGTGGTTGTCGCTCGTGTTATAGCGAATCTCGACCTCCAGCGGATCTTCTTCAGAGTAGCCAGCCTCCCGATAGAGCCGCCGTGCCTCCTCGAGCTGCCGCTCGCGGTCCCATTCGGACCACGGATAGCGGTAGCCTTCGTAGTTGTTGACGCCCGGTGGAACGATTCCGTATGCCGGGACTTCGCCGACACCGGTCACGTGCTCAGTAAGCGTTTCCCGGTCGATCGCCATCGACAGCGCTTGCCGCAGACGGACGTCATCGAACGGCGGCTCGGTCAGATCGAAGGCATAGAAATAGGTGCTGAGATAGGGGTCGGTATGCAGCTCGTCGGCCAGGTTCTCCTTCAGCCAGCGGAACTGGGTGACCGGGATCTGATAGGTGAAATCGATCTCGCCGGCGCGGTATCGGAGTAACTCCGCGTCGATGTTCTCGGTCGCATGGTAGAAGACCGTGTCGATCTGTACGTTGTCGTTGTCCCAATAGAATTCGTTTCTCTCCAGTTTCACATGGGATTGAATGACCCACTCGGTCAGCCGGTAAGGCCCGTTCGATACCAGATTGCCGGCGCGCGCAAAATCGTCGCCATGCACCGCGAGGCTTTCCCGGTGTACGGGATAGGCCGTGAAGTGAGAGAGCAGGCCGAGAAAATAGGGGGTCGGTGCCAGCAGCGAAATCTCGAGCTGATGGTCCCCGATAGCTTTAACCCCGAGCTGATCGGGCGGCAGAGTGCCCTCGGTAATCTGTTGCGCATTCTCGATCGAATACAGAATCTGCGCATAGGTCGATGCGGTCGCCGGGTCAACGGCGCGCCGCATTCCAGCCACGAAATCCCCGGCAACGACGGGATCGCCGTTAGACCAGCGACTGTTGTCGCGAAGTGAAAACGTATAAATAAGACCATCGGAGCTGATCTCCCAGGACGTCGCGACTCCCGGCACGATCTCGCCTGCCGGTCCCTCCGCGGTCAGGCCTTCATAGAGGTCGCGGAGAATATTCGCGCCGCCGTCATCTTCGTTTCGTTGCGGATCGAGCGTCGCGGGCTCACCGCCATTACCGCGATTGAGCACGACTTCGCTGGCGTCGCCTGTCGTTGGGATGGCATTCTCTTGCTCACAGCCAGCGACGGCTAGAATGCAAAGAAGGAGAGGCCAGTTGCGTGAGAAGTTCATTACCGGACCCGCGAAGGGAGAGCATCGGAGTATAGAGCAGCGTCTCCCGGACGTACCACGCCGGTACGGAATCTAATGGCATTGCGCACCCTCTACGCGGCGATCGAGCCCTACGACCATGGTTTTCTGCCCGCCGTCGACGACCATGTCGTCTATTACGAGCAGTGCGGCAATCCGGACGGCAAGCCGGCAGTGTTCGTTCACGGCGGGCCGGGCGGCGGTGGAGACATCAATGCGCGACGGTTTTTCGATCCGGAGCGGTACCGAATCATCGTATTCGACCAGCGCGGCGCCGGCCGCAGCAAGCCGCATGCCTCACTCGAGAGCAACACGACGGCAGATCTGATCGCCGACATGGAGCGACTTCGCCAGCAGCTCGGCATAGAGCAATGGCTCGTTTTCGGCGGGTCATGGGGAAGCACTCTGTCAATCGCTTACGCCGAGGTACACCCGGAGTCCGTCAGCGAGCTCGTCGTGCGCGGCATCTTCATGCTGCGACGCAAGGAGCTCGAATGGTTCTACCAGCATGGCGCCAGCGTCATCTTCCCGGACCAGTGGCAGCACTTCATCGCGCCGATTCCCCCGGAGGAGCGCGACGACCTGCTTGGCGCTTTCCATCGACGGCTCACGGGCGACGACAAGGAGGCGATGGTCGAGGCCGCGCGGGCGTGGTCGCTCTGGGAGGGCGCGACCAGTTTTCTGCTGCCGAAGCCGGCGCATACACTGCCGTTCGACGAGACAGAGTTCGCCATAGCGCTGGCACGAATCGAGATCCATTATTTTATGAATGGCGGATTCCTGAAGGACGAGAACCAGTTGCTCGAGGAAGTGGATCGCATTCGCAGCATTCCCGGCGTCATCGTGCAGGGGCGCTACGATGTGGTCTGTCCGATGGAGACCGCCTGGGAGCTGGCGACAAGCTGGCCCGAGGCCGACTTCCGCATCGTTGACGATGCGGGGCATTCGGCCTACGAGCCCGGCATCATGAACGAACTCATCTCGGCAACGGACGCGTTCGCGAAATGAGCCGCACACTCATCGTCAACGGTACGCTCGTCAATGAAGGTCGCGTCTTCGAAGCGGACGTTCTGATCGAGAAAGATCGTATTTCCCGAATCGACAGCGCGATCCCGGCTGCCGCGGGAGACCGGGTCGTAGATGCGTCCGGCTGCCATGTTCTGCCGGGGCTCATCGACGATCAGGTGCATCTGCGCGAGCCGGGTCTTACCCACAAGGCGACGATTGCCAGCGAATCCCGAGCGGCTTTGTTCGGCGGCGTAACGAGTTTTCTCGAGATGCCGAATACGAGTCCTCCGACGACCGATAAAGCCGCACTGCTGGCGAAATATGAACGTGCGACTAGCCGGAGCTATGCGAACTTCGCGTTCTATCTCGGCGCGACCAACGACAACATCGAAGAAATTCGTGCCCTTGGCGCAGCCGATGCCTGCGGAATAAAAGTCTTCATGGGGGCATCCACGGGCAACATGCTCGTTGACGATCCCGACACGCTGGAGAAAATCTTCGCCGACGCCAGGGTTCCGGTTGTCACCCACTGTGAGGATACGCCGACCATACTCGCCAATGAGGCGCGCTATCGCGAACGCTACGGCGACGATGTGCCGATGTCGGCGCACCCGGCGATACGATCGGCTGAGGCTTGTCTCAAGTCGTCGTCACTCGCCGTCGATCTCGCCAGACGGCACGGCACGCGCCTGCACGTACTGCACCTCACGACAGCGCGCGAACTCGAGCTTTTCGATACGGGGCCGATTGAGTCAAAGCGCATTACGGCCGAGGTCTGCGTTCATCACCTGTGGTTCGACGAGAGCGATTACGCTGAGCTCGGCACGCTGATCAAGTGCAACCCGGCGATCAAGACGCGCGAGGACCGAGAGGGCCTGATCGCCGGCGTGCAACAGGATCGAATCGACGTTATCGCGACCGATCACGCGCCGCATACGCGCGAAGAGAAGGCGGCGCGCTACTTCGAGGCGCCTTCGGGCCTGCCGCTCGTTCAGCATTCTCTGCCGATGTTGCTGCAACAAAGCAGGGATGGCCTTTTTTCGCTGGAGCAAATCGTAGAGAAAACCGCGCATAATCCGGCACGCCTGTTCGGCATCGTGGACCGCGGGTTCCTGCGAGAGAGCTACTTCGCGGACATCGCCATCGTCGACCTCGGGAGGCCCGAAACGGTCGGCCCGGAGAATATCCAGTATCTGTGCGGCTGGTCGCCACTCAACGGCGTCACGCTTGCCGCTTCCGTCGTAACGACGCTGCTCAACGGGGAAATCGTCTTCACGGACGGCGAGGTCAGCGGTGCGCCGAGCGGGCGGCCGCTCGAGATTCGCTCCCGCTGAGTCGCCGGGCAGGAGAAGTGGGGGCCAGGGCCGGACGTCCGTGATCCGATAGTACCCATCTGTCCAGTCAAGGCCGGGGTATACCCGGCCCCCAAAAGTGCCTCCCGGCGAGGCTGACGGTCACCGGGCTGGGGGAGAGCATCCGGTGACTGTCGTTACGGCTTATCCGCGATTGTTGGCGAGAGCAATCGCCAGTCTGAGCGGCGGCTCCACCGCCTGCTTCAGATCAAACTCCAAATCTGCTTTGAACCGGAGCTCGACCGTCTTGACGTAGTGATCCATCTCCGATCGAAAACGAGCGTCCTGTGCGCGGACCTCGGCGAGGGCTTCGGCACCGTCGACGGTGACTTCTTCCATCGCTTGGAGAGGCGCACAGATTACGCTCAAGGCAAACGCTAGGGCGGCGCTGGCGCGGCGCGCGTTCGAGGCTGTTAATCGTGCTTTATTCAACATGGTCGTCTTCCTTGGCTGACGAAATTCCGAAATAAGAAACTCTGGTTGGAATTCCGCTTCAGCCCTACTAATGCACGACCCGTGCCAACTTGGCACCGTCGATAAAACAATGACTTAGGAGAATTAGTTGTCACGGAGTGCCGTGAAATAGCGGAATTCCGTTGAGCGGAGTCACGGAAATCCGTAAAATCGCATTATGTCCATCGAATTGAGCTACCAATGGCTTTTCCGCAAGAGCCCCGCGCTTTCCGTGTCGCTGAACCAGGAGGGCTACTTCGTCGACGCCAGCGACGCATTCCTGACGCGATTCGGTTACACGCGGGACGAAATCGTGTCGTTGCGGCCGCAGGATATTTCGAGTCCGGGTTCGGCCGGGCGCATCGTTGAGGATTACCTGCCGCTGCTGCGCCGGGCAGGCCGACTGACCGGCGTTCCGATCGAACTCGTCACGAAATCGGGCGAGATCGTCGATTGCCTCGCCAACGCGGTCATCGAGCGCGACGAGAGCAGTGGCGACTACGTCCGCACCATCGCTGTGTACTCGGAGGTCGGCACCGACGAGCGCATCGAGCAGCACTATCGCGACCTCTACCGCGATACCCCCGCGATGCTGCATACGGTCGATAGTCGCGGACGCATCGTCTATGTCAGCGACCGCTGGCTCGACAAGCTCGGCTACCGGCGCGAGGACGTCATCGGTCGCAATATCACGGATTTCATGGCCGCGGATTCACGCGAAGACCTCGACCAGAGCGCGCTCGTCAACATCATCGCCCAGGGTGAGATGGATAACGCGCCGCGCAACTACCTGACGAGAGATGGTGAGGTCATGGAGGCGCTGGTATCGGCACACGCGGACCGGGATGAGAATGGCGAGGTTACTTTCCTCTACGTCGCGCTGAAGGACGTTACCGAACGAAACCGAGCGGAACGTCAGCTGCGCGCGGCTTTCGAAGAGAACGCCCGGCTTCGCGAGGAACTCGAGCGCGAGCGCGATTACCTGCGGGAGGAAGTTCAGGTCTCGATGAATTTCGGCCGTATCATTGGCGAGAGTCCGGCGCTCAGGAAAATGCTCGCGCGGCTCGAGGCCGTCGCCCAGACCAGCGCCAGCGTCCTGATTCAGGGTGAGTCCGGTACCGGCAAGGAACTCGTTGCGCACGTCATACATTCGCGGAGCTCGCGCGCCGACGGACCGCTCGTCAAAGTGAACTGCGCATCGATTCCGCGCGAGCTGTTTGAAAGCGAATTCTTCGGCCATGTCAAAGGCGCGTTCACCGGTGCGCATCGGGATCGGATCGGGCGCTTCCAGCTGGCGGATGGCGGCACAATCTTTCTCGATGAGATCGGCGAGATTCCGCTGGAATTGCAGGGCAAGTTACTCAGGGTTCTGCAAGAGAGCGAATACGAGCGTGTTGGCGAAGAGACGACGACGTCGATCGACGTGCGCGTCGTCGCGGCGACAAACCGCGATCTCGAGGGGGTCGTGGAGCAGGGCGGCTTTCGCGAGGACCTTTACTATCGCCTTTCGGTGTTTCCTATCGACGTGCCACCGCTGCGGGCGCGGGGCGACGATATCGTTCAGCTCGCGAGTCACTTTCTCGAAAAGGCCTGCATCGATTTCGGCCATCGGCCGCTGACATTGTCGCGCCAGCAGCTGTCGCTGCTCAATAAATACGACTGGCCCGGCAACATCCGAGAGCTCAAGAATGTCATCGAGCGAGCCGTGATTCTCTCGCGGGGCAAGGTTTTGCGGCTCGATCTCGCGATGGCCGATATTCTGCGTTCGACGCGGCCGAAGGATGCGAAACCCGGCCGCGCGGAGACGCACGTTATGTCTGAGGAGGAGTTCGTCGCGATGCAGAAAGAGAACATGCTGGCGGCGCTCCGGCTCAGTGATGGCCGCGTCTCGGGTGCCGAGGGAGCCGCGCAGATGGTCGGGCTCAAGCCGTCGACGTTCTCGGACCGAATGAAGAAGTTCGGTATCGATAAGCGTGCACTGACGCGGTCCGCAACCGGTTGAGCCGACCGCACTCGTGGCTACCGGCGTGACATAACGGCGCATCGACCCGAATGCGCGGCGGGTTTCGCTCCAGCGTCGAAGATTCCCGCGCCCACGAATGGGTCTCGCCGGTATTCCGATTTCAGTCCGAGAGTTGCACACGGTTCCCATAATTTGGTATATGTTTATTTATTAGAGCGTTGTTTGCTGAGAGGGAAAGGCAAGAAGACGCCATCAGCAGCGAAAAGCGCTGTACGCCAAGAAGAACTACAGAAAAAAAGGCTCTCATATGCCCTATTTGGCCGAGCGGTTCGAGGCCGCAGTGTCCGCTCTCGTTTCAGAGGGCTCAGTGAAAGATCGGTTGGCCGCCGCCTACTCCGAGCATCTCGACGACCTGGAAAGCAAGGAGCTTCCCAAAGCCCTGCGCAGCCGTTTCGAAACGCTGCATTCGGCGTTGCACACCGTCACGCCGATCGGCAAGGAGCACTGCGTGCGCGCGACGATCCGCAAGATGTCTCGAATTCAGGCTGGCGACCACGCGCGAACGATTCTCGCGATCTACACGGAACTCACAGCGCGGAGCGAGCGGTCCGATCCGCTCAAAGTCGTCAACGGCAATCGCAAGCCGATCCACGATAAAACCAAGAAAGCGCCGCGGTTCGTTTCGCAAAGCGCCTGAAACGACTGTTCCAGCGGTCGCGACTTGGGCAGAATAGTCGCCCATGCGCGACTGTCTAGCATTCGTCACCGCCGCCGGGCTGGCATTTGCGGCGATAGCGGAAGAGCTACCGGATCCCGTCAATCGAATTCTGGCCGGTCACGACATTCCGGCCGACGGTCTCAGCGTTGTCGTTCAGGCCGTCGGTAGCGATATTCCGGTTCTGAGTCATAACCCGCTGACGCCGCGTAACCCGGCTTCGACGATCAAGCTGCTGACAACCTGGGTTGCGCTCGACGAGCTGGGCCCGACTTTCAGATGGCCGACCGAGGTGTACTTTCTCGGCAATTGGGACGGTCGCCGGCTCGACGGCGATCTCGGTATCAAGGGCTATGGCGATCCCTATCTCGTTACCGAAGAGCTCTGGAAACTGCTGCGCGAACTCAGACGAATCGGACTCGAGGAGATTACCGGCGATCTCGTGATCGATTCCACCTACTTCGACGGCAATGGCGGAGATCCCGGTGAGTTCGACAACCAGCCTTATCGAACTTACAACGTTCTTCCCGATGCACTGCTGGTCAATTTCAAGGCCGTGCGATTCCAGTTCCTCGAAGACCCGGGTGGCAACGGCGTCCTCATTACCGCGGATCCAGCACCGAGTGATCTCACGATCGAAAACGATCTCGATCTCATCGGCGGTCCCTGCCGCGGCTTTCAGGCCGGCGTCGCGTTCAATATTCGCGACGATTCGACCGGCCGGGACGTCGTGTTTTCGGGCGACTTCCCGGCGGCTTGCAGTCCCTACTCAATGACCCGCAGCGTTCTTCGTCACGACACGTTCGCCTTCGGTGTGTTCGATACGCTGTGGCAACAACTCGGCGGACAGATTCGCGGCGGCGTTCGCAGCGAGGCGATCGACGAAGACCTCGAGCCCGCATTGACATGGCGCTCACGACCGCTCGCGGAAGTCATACGCAGCATCAACAAGTTCAGCAACAACGTCATGACACGGCAACTGCTTTACACGCTCGCCGCGGAGCAGCTCGGCCCGCCCGGTACCGAGGCCGGTGGTATCGAATTTATCGAGTCTTACCTCGAACGAGCGGGTCTGGATCCGGAAAGCCTCGTGCTCGCCAACGGAGCGGGGTTGTCACGCGATACGCGGATCTCGGCACGTCTCCTGGCAGACATCCTGTTGCAGGCTGCGGCCAGCCCGCTGAACCCCGAGTTCCTGGCTTCGCTTTCGCTGGGCGGACTCGACGGTACGACGCGCAACCGGTTCCGGCGCGGTGCGATCGCTGGCAGTCTTCACGTCAAGACGGGCCGGCTCGACCACGTATCGGCCCTGGCGGGTTACGTGCACGCCGACAGCGGTGCAACCTACGCCGTCGCGCTGATGCTGAACGCCGAGGACGTTCACCGTGGACCCGGAAAGGAGTTGCAGGAGGCGTTCGTTCGCTGGGCGCGTGCGGCCCTGTGATCGCCGCATTCCCGGATCCAGGTCTCATTTCGCCGCGGAAAGCCGTCTTATAATGTCTGCGAAGGAGCCGATGTCGTGACTCGTATCGTTCTCGTAGCTATCTCTATCCTCAGCGCGTCGCTGGCAGCGGCGGAGACGGCTTATGTCACCGATATTCTGCAGCTCGGGCTTCACGCCGCGGAGGATACGAGCGACCGGCCGTTTCGTTCGCTGCAGAGCGGCGCGGAGCTCGAGGTGCTGACGCGCGTCCCGAACTACGCTCTGGTCGAGACGGCGGATGGCGAACAGGGCTGGGTCAAATCCGCCTACCTCGTAGAGGAGAGACCAGCTCGACATCGCGTTGCGGAGGTAGAGGCCGCGCTCGAGATCATGCGCGACGAGTTGGAGAGCGCGCAGATGGGCCGCCAGGAGGCCGAGCAGGAAGCGACCCGGCTCGGGCTCAACATCGAAGCGCGCGCGAATTCATCAGAAGCCGTACTCGATACGCTCGAGCGCCTCAAAGCACAAACCGAGGATTACGAACAGCGTCTCGAAACCTACCGCGGCAGCGTTCCGCTGACCTGGGTTGTCGCTGCGCTGACGCTGGCGCTGATCGCCGGGTTCTTGGCCGGATTGTGGGCGCTGGACGCGCTGATCCGGCGCCGCCACGGCGGATTCCGCGTCTATTAAGCCGGATCGGCGATCGTGCGGCGCTCGCGCTTCGCGAGCCAGCCGCGTGCGCGATACCCGAGCAACACGACCAGAATGAAGGTGTAAACCAGCGGCTCCAGCGTCGTGACTTTAACCTGCCAGAAGTAGTGGGTCACACCGAGGACGGCAATGACGTAGGTGGCGCGATGTAAGGTCAGCCAGCGCCGCCCGAGACGCCGTTGCATCGCATTCGTCGAAGTTACGGCGAGCGGTATCATCAGTAGCAGCGCAGCGAATCCTACAGTGATATACGGACGCCGCGTCACATCTTCGAGCAGGGTCGACCAGGCGAAGCCCAGATCCAGGGCGGCGTAGGTCGTCGCATGCAATAGCACATAGAAGAACGCGGCCAGCCCCAGCGAGCGCCTCAGTGCGACGAGCCAGTTCATGCCGGTCAGCCTGCGCGCCGGAGTTACGGTCAAAGTAATCAGCAGCAGATTGAGACCCGTTTTGCCGAGCGTGTGCAACACTTCCTGAACGGGATTTGCGCCGAGACTGCCGAGCCCGAACGCGCGCGCAGCGAGGAACAGGAACGGCAATGTGCAGGCGAGGATAACGACCGCCTTGATCAGCGATAGGGAGCCGCGGGTCATTGACGTAAGCCGGCTAGTAGTTGGCGCGCAGATCGAGGCCGTCGTAGAGATGGGCGACCTGTTCTTCGTAGCCGTTGAACATCAGTGTCGGTACGCGTGCCGAGAACAACCCGCCGCCGAGGACTCGCTCGCTTGCCTGGCTCCAGCGCGGGTGATCGACTTCCGGATTGACGTTGGAGTAGAAGCCGTATTCGCGGGCATTGGCGATGTTCCAGCTCGTCGCCGGCTGAGTTTCGCTGAAGCGGATACCCACTATGGATTTAATGCTCTTGAACCCGTATTTCCAGGGGACGACGAGCCGCAGCGGCGCACCGTTCTGGTTCGGCAACACTTGTCCGTAAAGTCCGACCGCAATGAGCGTCAGCGGATGCATCGCTTCTTCGATCGTCAGACCTTCGCGGTACGGCCAGCGCAGAACCGGGTAGCGAACGCCCGGCATCTGATCGGGATCGTTGAGCGTGAAGAACTGGACATACTTGGCTTTCGCTGTCGGGTTGAAGCGCTTCAGCAGATCACCGAGCGGAAAGCCGACCCAGGGAACGACCATCGACCAGGCTTCCACGCAGCGGAACCGGTAGACCCTTTCTTCCAGCGGATGCGGAGCAAGCAGATCCTCGAGCGCATAGGTGCCGGTATGCTCGGCTTCGCCATCGATCGTGACGTCCCACGGGTGCGGCTCGAGCGTATGTGCATACCGAGCCGGATCGCTTTTGCCGGTGCCGAACTCGTAGTAGTTGTTGTAGCTCGTCACGTCTTCGAATGCGCTCGGTTCGAGATCCGGATTATCCGGCCACTGCGCGACATCGGTGAAGGACTGAGCGCCGCCATAAGGTGGCGTCCGCTCCGCGTTGCTGTCGGCCGGCAGCTGCGCCGGCTGCTGCGCGAAGCCCGCAGCACTCGGCAACAGGCCAGTCGCGAGCGCGGCCTTCAGGAGATCACGGCGCTTGAGGTAATCGCTCTCGGACGTTATTTCCGAGGGCCTGATGTCTTCGGGTTTCTTTATCAGCATGGCAGTACTCGATTGAACTGTCGAAGTAGACCCGGGTAGTGCCCACAATGTTGCAACTATGAACACGAAATAACCAGACCTGCGGGAGCCGTTTTCCACGCTCGGGCGCTTTTCACGCACTAAAACGGTGCGGCGCAACGCGATACAGGCACCCTGGTGGCGCGAACAGTCGATCTTGCGGGCTGTTTGGTTACAATGGCGTCACCCAATAAAAAAACGAGCCCGAACGCGGGCATTTCTTTCCAAGTAGTTTCAGGGGATGCTGATGAAGCTAATAACAGCGGTGATCAAACCCTTTCGTCTGGATGACGTGCGCAATGCGCTAGCGGAAGTTGGCGTCCAGGGTATGACCGTGACTGAGGTCAAGGGATTCGGGCGGCAACGTGGTCACACCGAGCTCTACAGGGGAGCCGAGTACGTGGTCGACTTCCTGCCCAAGGTCAAGCTGGAGCTTGCGCTGACGGACGACCTCGTCGATCGGGCGATCGAAGCGATTATCGAATCCGCCAAGACCGGAAAAGTCGGAGACGGCAAGATTTTCGTCACAGACCTCGGCCAGGTCTATCGCATTCGAACCGGAGAAACCGGCGATCAGGCAATCTAGGGGGGATGTAAGGGTGAAAACGTTTGGCAACACAATAGCCGTTGCGCTTGCTGCCGTGGTCTGGCCTGTCGCCGGCCTGGCGCAGGAGATCGACTCGGGAGATACGGCCTGGATACTGACATCCACAGCGCTGGTGCTATTCATGACGCTGCCGGGCCTGTCACTGTTTTATGCGGGGCTGGTTCGCAGGCGTAACGCACTATCGGTCCTCATGCAGTGTTTCGCTATTGCCTGTGCAATTTCGATCATATGGGTTGTCTGCGGATACAGCATGTCATTCAGTGAAGGCATCCTCGGCAATCTTGTCGGCGGTTTTTCAGCCGCGATGCTATCCGGCGTTACCTTCGACTCCGTTAGCGGGACGCTGCCCGAGACGGTTTTCGTCATGTTTCAGATGACGTTTGCGATCATTACGCCCGCGCTCATCGTTGGCGCGTTCGCTGAGCGCATGCGCTTCTCGGCGATGATGATATTCATGTGTCTGTGGGTCGTCGTGGTCTATTTCCCGGTTGCCCACTGGGTCTGGGGTGGCGGGTTCCTGGCCGAGATGGGGTTCCGCGACTTCGCGGGCGGTGCGGTAGTCCACGTTACAGCGGGCATAGCAGCCGTCGCTTGCGCGATCGTTCTTGGCAATCGTCGCGGTTTCCCGGAAACGCCGATGCCGCCACACAACCTCACGATGACAGTGACGGGCGCCTGCATGCTCTGGGTCGGCTGGTTCGGCTTCAATGCCGGTAGCGCCGTCGCAGCCGACGGCGCAGCCGGTATGGCCATGCTCGTAACCCACATCAGCGCCTCCGTCGCATCTCTGACCTGGATGGCCTGTGAGTGGATAAAATTCGGCAAGCCGAGCGTTCTCGGTATCGTGACCGGCATGGTTGCGGGTCTCGCGACAATAACGCCGGCTTCCGGCTACGTCGGACCTTCAGGTGCGTTACTGATCGGACTGGCCGCAGGTCTGGGCTGCTTCTTCGCGACGCAATTCATGAAGCGCACGCTGAAGCTCGACGACTCACTGGACGTGTTCTCCGTTCACGGCGTAGGCGGAATTATCGGGCTGTTGCTGACCGGCGTATTTTCGGCCGCGTCCTGGGGCGGTGTCGGTTTCGACGAAGGCGTGTCGATGGGCGGACATATCTGGATTCAGTTCGTCGGGATTCTTGCGACCGCAGCGTGGTGCGCTGTCGCCAGCTTGATTCTGCTGAAGATCATCAACGTGTTCGTGCCGCTTCGCGTGTCTGCAGAAGAGGAGACCGAGGGACTGGACCTCGTTCTCCACGAGGAAAGCGGCTACAACCTCTGACGGTTTACCCGCCCGGGGTCAGGCGTCGGCAGGGAGTTCGAGCGTAATCTCGAGCCCCCCGCCGGTGCGATTTCTCGCTCCAACTGTGCCGCCATGGAGTTCCATCACTCGCGCCGTGATGGCGAGCCCGATGCCCTGGCCCGCAGTCTTGTGGTCGCGACTTGTATCGGCTCGAAACAGCGGCTCGAATATCCGCTGCAGGTCGTCCTCGGGCACACCCGGTCCCGAGTCCCTGACGCACAGCGTATGGCGGCCGGCTTTTCGTGTCAGGCGAACCTCGATGGGGCCATCGGCGCCAGCGTACGTCAACGCGTTGCGGACGACGTTTTCGACGGCGCTTTTCAGTCCGCGCGCGTCGCCCATAGCCCCGGCTGAGCCGTCTGTATGAAGCGCGATCTCGGCGTCGGGCTGCTCGAAGCGGGCATCGTCCACGACTTCCGATACGATCTGCTCGAGGTCGAGCGGTTCCCGTGTGGGCTCCTCCTGCGTACGCAAGCGCGCCAGCGTCATGATCTGGCCGATGAGATCGTCGAGCCTCTCCGCTTCTTTTTCGATCCGGTCGAGATCGGCTTGCGCCGCTGCACTCGAACGGCGCTGCGCAAGCGCCAGCGCCATGCGCATCCGCGCCAGAGGCGACCGAAGTTCATGCGATACGTCGCGGAGCAGTGTCTCCTTATCGGTGATCAGCGCCTGGATGCGTTCCGCCATCGCGTCGAAATCTCGCGCCAGAATTCCGACTTCGTCGGAACGGCTTGTCGACGGTTTGCCGACGCGCGTCTCGAGCAGGCCAGCGGCGAGCGCGCGGCTTGCGCGTTGCAGCCGGACGATGGGCGAGGAGATGTAGCGTGCCAGCATTAACGATGTAAGGGCGGCAACGAGGATCGCGATACCAGCGACGGCAACGCGCGTGCCCGGCCAGGTAAGCAGTCCGAACATGGTGAATAGCGGCGGCGCAAAGACCAGACGGTAGGCTTCGCCATCGGGCGCGATCAGGTCGGGTGCGAGCTGTGCGGGACGCAGGTTCGGTGGGCGCCTTTCATCGTCGTCATCGTGACCGACGCCGCGGTCGTCGTCGAAACCGCCGTCGGGTCCGTTGCCAGGGCCACCAGCCATGCCGCTGCCCGGTCCGCCCATGCCGTTACCACGGCCGTCACCGCGTATGCGCAGCAGGCGTCTGATTTCGCGCGGCATCGCGCGACCCAGCAGTTCGTCGCCCTCTTCGTCGACGATCAGCAGCCCGGGTCCGGACGGGGCTTCGCGGGTGTAGTTTCTGAGCCAGGCTCGCAATGCGCGTTCTCCGCCGGATTCGAGTATCGCGGCAGCTTCCTGAATAACGGGCTCGCGGCCTTCGATACTCGCCTGGTCGAAGGTCGCCGTCGCCAGTTCGTAACTGACATAGACCGCGGCAACGATCGTGACACCCATCGCCAGACCGATGGCGGCGAAGAGCTTCCAGAACAGGCTGAGTTTCATGGGTCGTCCTGATCCGGAACGAGAATATAGCCGCTGCCGCGAATGCTCCGGATCAACGATTGCCCATCGTTGCCGGCGGCGACTTTCTTACGCAGATTGCTGATGTGGGTGTCCAGGCTACGATCGTCGGGCAAAAGCTGTCGCCCGAGCGCGACGCGCGTCAGGGCTTCCCGCGAAACAACCTCGCCGGCCGAACGCATCAGCGTAACCAGAATCGTGAATTCTGCGTTAGTGAGCTTGAGAAACTCTCCGTTTTTCGTCGCCTCGCGGCGTTTGACATTGGCCCGAAATGGCCCGGCTTCGACCTCGGGGGATTCCCCGACATGCTCATCGTGCGTGCGGCGCAGGATGGCTTTCACGCGCGCGAGCAGCTCGCGCGGATTAAAGGGCTTGGGCAAATAGTCGTCAGCACCCATCTCCAGCCCGACGATACGGTCTACATCGTCACCGCGGGCGGTCAGCATCAGTACCGGGGTGCGCGAGCCGCCCTCCCTGAGCTGCCTCAGAACGTCAAAGCCCGACAGTCCGGGCAGCATGACATCGAGTAGGATGAGGTCGTAATCCTCCTGTTGCGCATGGCGCAGGCCCTGCGTTCCGGTCGCCACGGCCGTGATCGACAGTCCCTCGGGCTGCAGGTACTCGGCCAGCATGTCGCTGAGCTCCGTGTCGTCGTCAACGAGAAGTATCGAGTTCGCGGTCATCGCCTTTCCTCAAGCGTTACGAACTTGCCACATCGCAGCCCGGATACCTAGACCCGCAGCCGCCAGCTTGAGAAAAGTTGAGGCACACGAGCGCCGCGAGACGTTCAGCGCCTTTGAACATAAGGTGTTGTCGGCAATCCGGCGTCAACGCTTTTGCTGCCGACTCGTTTTAGCGGATACAGGATGTCATGGACATTGTCACGGAGACGAATAATGAGACACACGAAACTATGGCTTGGCGCTGCCTTGTTCTGTATGAGCAGCATGGCGATCGCGCAGGATGCCGGTGATCGGATCGAGAACCGGGCGGACAGGAGTGGTGACCGGATCGAGCAGCGGCTCGATCGCCGCGGCGATGTAATCGACAAGCGTTTCGATGCGCGTTCCGATCGCGCGGCCGATGCGGGTCGCGATGGACTCGCCCGCCGGCTCGATCGGCATGGCGATCAGGTCGACCGCCGGCTCGATCGACGAGGCTCGCACATCGACAGAAAGCTGGACCGGCGCGGCGCGCGCGCGGACCGGCGTATCGATCGCCGCCGTGCAGCCAACGCGAACTAGGCGTGACGGTCCATGGGCGCGCTATCGCCAGCACCCATGGAGAAAGACGATAAAGCGGCCGGTTGGCCGCTTTTTTTATTCCGGCATGAAGTAGCGGTATTGGTGTGTAAACCTGACTCGAGCCGTGGCTACGGGGGCGCCGTTCGCCAGACGCGGCCGAAAATAGGTCTCGCGAAGGCGGCGCCGGTAACTGGCCTCCATGAGGTCGGCGGGAAGCGCCTCAACGATTTCTACGAATCGGGCCCTGCCGTTCGCCGAGATCTCGAATTGGGCCGTGATTGCTCCCCAGGCATAGTCGTCAATGCTGTCGCTCAGATCGACCGGAGATGGCGGCGGTACGAAGTTGATCGCGACAGGGGCAGCGAATAGCGCGTCTGCCGCCGCGGGGTCACCGTCAGCGAGCGCTGCGTAGGCTTCGCCGTAGAGCGCCAGAGCCGATTCTTCCCGTCCGGAGGTCAGTTCCCAATCACCGATGACCGCGAGCGAAAGCGCGCGTTCCATTGCTGGAATTTCGACGCCGCTCTGGAGAATCTCTGCAATACGCCTGCGGGCGAAACCCGAATCTCCGGACAGGATGTCGTAACGCAGTAAAGCGCGAAGAGGCTCCAGCAATTCAGGTGCCCCGTCCCCGTAGTGCGTCTCGAGAACATCCAGAGCGTTTTCGTACTGGTCGCGGGCTCGCGCGCGCATTCGCGATGCTTCGAAGTACTGTGCGAGTTCATAGCGAAATGGCACGATCTCCAGAGAGTCTGCGCCGTGCCGGCGAAGGCCGAGCTCGAGCAGACGCCGCTGAATTTCCTGTGCGCTTCGCGTATCGCCGGCTGTTTCGTAGACGTGGCCCATCTCGCGAAGGATGATCACTTGATCGGGATTGAACAGCCCGAAATTGCGCTGACTGATGTGCTGGGCATGTTCGAGGACGGTTATCGCCTCGGGATATTGGCCGTCCCGCCGGTATACGTCGGCGAGATTCAGGTATGGATCGATTAGAAGCGGCGAGAATTCTCCATCCGCATCGACGAGATTCTCTATGCCGCGCAGATAGGTATCGGCGGCACTGTCGTACTCGGATAGTTCAGTCTGAACGGCACCGAGCGCGAACAGGGAGTTCGGGTCCCCGGGATCATCTTCAGATTCGCCGCTCTGGGTCCGGCCGGGCGAAGCGGAAACGCTTAAAGACAAGCCAAGCGTTGCGACGAGAGCCGTTTTAAGCCTAATCGTCAGAATCGGGCGGCAGATAGTAGAAGGTAAAGTTTCTGGCGTGGCCTTCCGACGCAACGATCTCGCCGTCGACCATTCGCGGCCGGAACCTCGACCGGTTGATCGCGCGTGCCGTGGAATCGTCCTTGAGTCCGGGCGGAACCGATTCGACGACTCTGACGTTGCTTGTTCGTCCCGACGCTTCCACGTCGAACATAACCAGTACATTGCCAGGCAATACGCCTGGCTCACTCGAGTTCTGGATACCGCGATTGCTGGGATTCTCACGCAGTACATAGTCCGGTTCGTTGAACCATTCGTAGCGGAACCGATCGCCGTTCTCGACTTCGCCGAGTTGCGCCCACGCGCGTCGGTACTCGTCACCGGTAGGGCCGACTTTGCTGAAGGCGGTATTCCAGTCGCCGATATCGACGAGCAGTTCCGCGATCGTCAGTTTGTCGGGCTGCTCCTGCTCTTCAGCAATCTCGAGCGCACGCCGCAGTGCGCTGATGCCTCGACCTTCGGGATACTTCTGCACCCGAAAGCTGTTGCCGGTTTCACGTAGCGCACGAATCATCGCGGGGCTCGATTCCATTCCGTGGTCGCGAATTATGCCCATCGCGCGCGAGTACTGATCGCGCTCTTCCTGAAACCGATAAGCGGAGCGAAGCCAACGCGCGAATTTGTAGATTGCCGGCAGAATTTCCATCGAGTCGGCGCCGTAAATGCGCTCTCGAAGCTGGAGCGCGTCGACCTGGAGCCGGTCAGCTTCCTCGTAGCGTTGCATCTCGAGCATGACATTCGACAT
The DNA here is from genome assembly GCA_024638465.1 of Rhodospirillaceae bacterium. GTDB lineage: Bacteria > Pseudomonadota > Gammaproteobacteria > Steroidobacterales > Rariloculaceae > SMWC01. The sequence continues at coordinate 48,621 of JAHEKF010000001.1, forward strand.
ATGGTCGAGAATGTCGATCTGCTCTTCGTTCATCAGGCCGTACACGCGGCGATTGACGGTACGCGCTTCTTCGAAGATCGAGAGCGCCTGCATCGGGTTGCCGCGCTGGTAGTAGTTGATACCGAGCCCGACAAGCGGATTGATGACCGCATCGCTGTAGGTTCCGTCGACGGCGCGGATCGTCTCGATAGCGCGGACGAAGTTCGCTTCGGATTCCTCGTAGAGTCTGACGCGCCGCTGCAATATCGCGAGGTTGCTGAGCACGATACCCAGGTCGATGCTCTCCCCGCGCTCCTCCTCGGTCATCTCGACAATGCGCTCCGCGACGACCACGGCCTCGTCGTACAGCTCCTGATCGATCAGATCGCCGAGCGTGATCTCCGTTTCGAGGCGCGCAGCGGCGTTCAGAGCCGCTTCTCCCGCGGCCAGCGTTTCTTCGTCGAGTTCCTCGGCATCGAGCGACTCTGCCGAAATCTCCCGCCGTGATGCTTCCTGCTCCGTCTCGACGGCTTCGATGCCGATAGACAGCTCGGATTCCATATTGCGCGGTCCCGGCGATACGACCGGAATATCGGGTCCCACCGTCTCTCCGGGCTCCTGGGCCAGGCTGAACGGGGCACTTGCGACGAGCGTAATTCCGCACAAGAACGGGAGTTCTCGGACGCTGCGCTGGCGTTTCACTTTAGGACTCTCGTGAGTCATTTTCACTCATTCTAACCAAATTGCATGGCAGCCGCTGCCGATTACGGTCCTGTAAAGCACTGGGACCCTGGTTTCCTTCCCCGGGTTCCGGCGGATTGCGCGTCGAGACGCTTGAGGCGTGTCGTGTCGCGTCTATAATGGCGCGCGGACCCGGAAAGGCGATAATGAGACCATGAGCATCGCAACGACAGTCGGCGATGCCCTCGCGTTCGAGGAAGTCGACTTCAAAATCCTGCGCCACGCGGTCGTGTCGAATCCGCGTGAACTGGCGAAAAAAGCCGGAATCTCGCTCGACAGGCTTGCGAAAGCCGTCTTGTTGAAGGACTCGTTCGGCTATCTTCTGGCCGTCATGCCTGCGACCCGCGATCCCGATCTCGATGTCCTGCGTGCGGAAACCCACCGCAAGCTGACGGTCGCCGGAGAGGAGGATCTCGATGAGCTGTTCTGCGACTGCGTGATCGGATCGGTTCCGCCGATCGGTCCCTGGTATCGCGTTCCTACGATCGTCGATTCGAAGCTCAAGGAGCAGCCCGACGTCTACTTCGAAGCCGGCGATGACGATTCGCTGGTTCACGTCACCGAAACGAGCTTCGAGCGGCTTCTGGACGGCGCCGAGTACCTCGAGTTCTCACGCCGGGCTTCGTTGGCGTAAAAGCAACAGGAATCGATCGATGTCAAGCTGGCAACGGCGTCCTGTTCCTGTTTCAAGATCGGGGATTCGGAGGTATCCTTCGCCCCGAATACAACAAGCCCCCAGAAAAGTTCCCCCCTCGAGCAACAAAGCAACACCGTCGGGAAGCGAGCCGGAGCCGCATTAATGGAACCCACCAAGACGACAGGTACCGAGTATTTCCACAGGGTTGTCGACTGCCAATGGGCATGCCCCGCCCATACCGACGTGCCCGAGTACATACGCCTGATCGCTCAGGGCCGATTCTCGGATGCCTACATGCTCAATCGGGGTTCGAACGTATTCCCGGGAATACTTGGCCGCGTCTGCGACCGTCCCTGCGAGCCGGCCTGTCGTCGCGGCCGTGTCGAGGACAAGGCGGTCGCGATCTGCCGATTGAAGCGCGTCGCGTCCGATAATCGCGACGATATCACCGACCGGCTGCCTACTGCGCCAGAGAAAAAGAACGGTAAACGCGTCGCACTAGTCGGTGCAGGCTGTGCATCTCTGGCCGTCGTCAACGATCTCATGCCGCTGGGTTACGAGTGTGTTATCCACGAAGCGCTGGACAAGCCCGGCGGACTCATGTGGACGAATATTCCCTCGTTCCGCCTGCCCGCGAGCATTCTCGAAGAAGAGATGAACTACATCATCGACATGGGTGCGGACCTCAGGCTCAACTCGCCGGTTAACAGCCTGAAAGAGCTGCTCGACGAGGGCTATGACGCGGTCTTCGTCGGTACGGGCGCCCCCAAGGGGAAGAACCTGCAGATTCCCGGTCGCGACGACAGCGACCGGATTCATGTCGGCATTCAATGGCTCGAGTCCGTCGCTTTCGACCACGTCGACAGCATCGGCGAGAATGTCTTGATAATCGGCGTCGGCAACACGGCCATGGATTGCTGCCGTACGTCGCTGCGTCTCGGCGCGAAAGACGTCAAGGTCATGGCGCGAAAGCCGCGCAACTTCTTCAAGGCATCCGATTGGGAGCTCGAGGACGCCGAGGAAGAGCGCGTCGAGATCGTCGTTAACCATTCGCCGAAAGAGTTCGTGATTGAAAACGGCAAGCTGGTCGGGATGAACTTCGAGAAGATGGAGTACGACATCGACGACAACGGCCGCATTATCGAGCAACGTGTCGTCGGGGAAAAATTCTTTCCGGCTGACGACGTTGTGCTCGCTATCGGTCAGGACAATGCCTTCCCCTGGGTCGAGCGAGACATAGGCATCGAATTCGATCAGTGGGAAGTGCCGGTCGTCGACGAGAGCACGTTCGAGTCGACTCTGCCGGGCGTGTTTTTCGGCGGTGACGCGGCTTTCGGCCCGAAAAACATCATTTGGGCCGTCGAGCACGGCCATCAGGCGGCGATCTCCATTCACAAATACTGTCAGGGGCAGGACATGAAGCAGCGCCTGCCGCGCGGCGTCACTCTGCAGAGCGCCAAGATGGGCATGCACGAATGGAGCTATAGCAACGACTTCGATCCGTCAGCCCGGCGGCTCATGCCGAGTGTCGATCTCGCTGAGCGCTTCAATAAACTCAATATCGAAGTCGAACTCGGCTTCACCGCAGAGCAGGCTGCACAGGAAGTGGAGCGCTGCCTGAATTGCGACCTGCAGACGGTTTTTTTCGCCGACCTTTGCATCGAGTGTGATGCCTGCATCGATATCTGCCCGGTCGATTGTCTGACGATCGCAGAAAACGCACCGGAAGAGGAGCTGAAGAAAAATCTGAAGTCTCCGTTTCTCAATGAAGATCAGCCGCTCTATGTATCGGCGCCATTGAAGCAGACCGGGCGCGCGATGATTAAGGATGAAAATCTTTGCGTTCACTGCGGCTTATGTGCGGAGCGCTGTCCGACCGCCGCGTGGGACATGCAGAAATCGAAGGTTGAAATCCCTTATGCCATCGATGAGATGGCCCAGGACGAGGCACGATGTCTGGAAGATCGAAAAGCAGGGTAAACGATTTCGTCGTTCGCTTGGCGAACGTCAACGGCACCGGCTCTGCTAGCGCCAACGGCCTCCTGATGAAGGCGATCTTTCGCATGGGTATCCCGGTCATGGGGAAGAACTTCTTTCCCAGCAATATCCAGGGGCTTCCCACCTGGTACGAGATCCGCATTACCAAGGATGCGCATCTGGCACGCTCCGGGCGCGTCGACATCATGGTCGCGATGAACGCCGAGACCTATCAGAAGGATCTGAGGGAAGTCAGCCCGGGCGGTACGCTGATTTACGATTCGACATGGCCGCGCAACAGCGTGCTGTCGCGGCCGGACATCACGATCCTCGGCGTCCCGCTTGCGCGCATGTGCAACGAGAAATTCGGCAACGCTCGCGCACGCATTCTGATGAAGAACATGGCCTACGTCGGCGCTCTGGCCGCGCTGCTGGAGCTCGATCGCGATGTGATCAAGCAGCTTGTCGAGGAAATGTTCGCTGCCAAGAAAGCGCTGGTTCCATCGAACATGGATGCCATCGAACTCGGCTATAACTACGCCATCGAAAATTTCGAGTGTCCGCTGCCGACGCGCGTCGAGCCGATGGACAAGACTGCCGGTCACATCATGATCGACGGTAATACGGCGGCTGCGCTCGGTTGCGTCTATGCCGGAGCGACGGTCGGCGCCTGGTACCCGATTACACCGTCGACGAGTCTCATGGACGCCTTTAAAGGCTTTGCGGAGCGCTACCGCAAAGACCCGAAAACCGGCGACCGGAATTTCTGTATCGTCCAGGCCGAAGATGAGTTATCGGCGATCGGCATTGTTCTGGGCGCGTCATGGAACGGCGCGAGATCCTTCACGCCGACGAGCGGCCCCGGCCTCTCGCTCATGAACGAGTTTATCGGTTTCGCCTACTTCGCGGAGCTCCCCGCCGTGCTTTTCGACGTTCAGCGAGTCGGGCCGTCGACGGGAATGCCGACGCGCACGCAGCAAGGTGACATCCTGGCTGCCGCCTACGCGTCTCATGGCGATACTCGACACGTACTGCTGTTCCCGGCGAATCCCAAGGAATGCTTCGAGCTGTCCGTTAAAGCATTCGATCTCGCGGATCGGCTGCAAACGCCGGTTATCGTCCTGCTCGATCTCGATATCGGCATGAACGACTGGATGTGCGAAGACCTTGAATGGGACGACAGTTATCAGCCTGACCGCGGCAAGGTGCTCAGTGCCGAGGAACTCGAAGAGGCCGAGAAGTTCTACCGCTATCTCGATTCTGACGGCGACGGAATTCCCTACCGGACGTATCCGGGCGTTCACCCGAAGGGCGCCTATTTCGTGCGCGGCTCAGGTCACAACAAGTACGGCGCGTATACCGAGGAAGCCGACGAATATAAGGAAGTCGTCGATCGTCTTTGTCGCAAGTGGGAGACGGCCGCGGAGCTGATTCCGGATCCTGTCATTCGCAAGTCGGGTAAGCCGACCGATCTCGCAATTGTCTCTGTCGGCAGCTGCGACTACGCTGTGACCGAAGCGATCGCGATACTGGCCGAGCGCGGTATCGCTCTCGACTACCTGCGGGTAAAGGCCTTTCCTTTCGGCGATAAGGTCGAAGAATTCCTCGAGAATCACGATCGCGTCTTCGTGGTCGAGCAGAACCGGGATGCGCAGCTGAAAAGTCTCCTGACACTCGAGACCGATTACCCGAAGGAACGCATGACTTCTGTGCTGAACTACAGCGGATTACCGATCGACTGCCGCTGCATCGTCGATGCGATCGAGCAAGCCGCAGCCAAAGGAGTTGCGGCATGACCTACATTGCCAAACCGAAAATCGTTCATGAAGGTCTCGCTCGCAACGCATTGGGATATACGATCCGCGATTACGAAGGCGGGATGTCGACGCTATGTGCCGGCTGTGGTCATGACTCGGTAACCGCCGCCATCGTTCAGGCATTTTTCGAGCTCGATATTCCCCCGCACAGCGTCGGTAAAATGAGTGGCATCGGCTGTTCGTCAAAGACGCCAGCCTATTTTCTCGCCGCCTCGCACGGCTTCAACTCGGTTCACGGACGTATGCCCTCCATCGCGACGGGCGCGAGCGCGGCCAATCGCGGACTGCACCTGTTAGGGGTATCGGGCGATGGTGATTCGCTATCGATCGGGCTCGGACAATTCGCCCACGCGATTCGGCGCAATCTCAACATGACCTACGTTCTCGAGAACAACGGCGTCTACGGACTCACGAAAGGCCAGTTCTCCGCATCCGCTGACGTCGGTACGAAAGCGAAAAAAGGCGAGGTCAACGAGCAGCAGCCCATCGATTCCGTGCAGATGGCGATGGCCCAGGGCGGTACATTCGTCGCTAGGAGCTTCTCAGGCGATAAGGAGCAACTCGTACCGCTCCTGAAGGCCGCGTTCAAGCATGATGGCTTCGCGCTCGTGGACGTGCTTTCTCCCTGCGTGACCTTCAACGATCATGAGAGTTCGACCAAGAGTTACGCTTATACACGCCAGTTCTTTCATCGTGCGATTCACCTCGACTACATCCCGCCGGCGAAAGAAATCAAGGCCGCTTACGATGAAGGCGACGTGATGCCCGTCGAACTGCATGACGGCAGCCGGATTCTGCTGCGCAAGGTGAGCAAGGAGTACAGCGTCAATAATCGCGGTGCCGCTCTCGACTACATTCGCACTCATCAGCGCCGCGGCGAGATAGTAACCGGGTTGCTTTATATCGACGAAAGCGAGCCCGATATGCATGGCATCAACCAGACGACTGCCAAGCCCTTGAGCGAGTTGCCATTCGACGCACTTTGCCCGGGTTCGGACGCGCTCGCCGATCTGCAGAACCGGTTCCGCTAGCGAGGATCCGTAGCAGCGCAGCCGTTTCTCGTTCGGGCTCAACCTGACCTGTGCTCCGCGACCGTGTGCCGGTCGCGACTGTGACCTGCGTCACCGTAATCCGGGCCGGTCTGCGGCATTTTTACGGTCCCGGTATCAACTTATGTCAACATGGTCGATTCAGAAATTGCCATCCCCGAGCTTCGCGCGCGTCTCAACGACATGCTGGCCGATTGGGGGGCCGATCTCTCCTCCCTGCTCGCCGAGCTGGAGGAAAAGCGCAGTCGCACGGCCGAGCTCGAGTCTGCGGCCGAAGAGCGGTCGGAAAAACTCGAAGCGCTGAGCCGGCGCGCCGAGGCTCAGGACGAGCTTATCGAGTCGCTGCAGAGCGATGCCAACGAAGCTGCCACGCTGCGAAAGGAAATCCAGGACAAGGAAACCGAGATCGAGAGCAGGGAGGCCGAGATTGAAAAGAAACAGGCCGAGATCGAGAGCAAGCAGGAACTGATTCGAGCGCTACGCCGGGATGCCGAGAAAGTCGGCCGCCTGACAGGTGACGGCAGAGCGAAGGATAAAGAGATCGAGCGGCTGACGCGCGAAAAAGACCTCGCGGAGAAACAGGCGGCCGGTGTCACGGAAGAATTCAAAGCGCTTGCGGCGACAACGTTGACGAGCATCGACGCTGAGACCGAAATTGAGGCGCTACGCGCGGAACTCGATGCCCGCAAAAGCCTCGTGGACAGTCTTCGTGGTGACGCGGAGAGAACGAAACAGCTCGAAACGCAGCTCGACGAGAAGCGCGCAGTCATCGAGCAGCTCGAATCGTCCGTCGATCGGCATGTAAAGTCGTTGGCGGAGATGCAGAATGTCATCGGCAGATGGAAGACCGCGGCCAGCGCTCTTGGATCCGATGAAAATGTGAAGACCTCGGCGACGAGCGCGTTGTCGCAACTCAGCGATGACGAACTGGCTTCGCTTCGGAGCCTCGAGGATGTGGAAGTCGATCTCGGAGCTACAACGACAGGCGACGAGACTCCCGATACCCTGGCCGAAACTCAGCGTATTCCTGAACCGAAAATCACGACGAACCGTTGACGCCGCCTACGATTCGCTGCCCGCGGGTCGCCGCGCCGTTACGACAATCCTGAACCGAATCTCCTCGGATACCCTGAGCGCGCCCATCATGGTGCTGAACGGACTCAACCCGAGTTCTTCGTGCGTTAGCTCGAAGTCTCCGCTGACCCGGACGGTACCGTCCTGTAGCGACAATGTGACCGGCACGGTTTTTGTCGCGGCATAATCCTTGATTCGAATCGTCAACTCGACTCGCGGCGTTGCGGTCGATTCCTCGAACTTTCCCGTGACGACAACCTCGGGATAGTTCGCGGCGTCGAGAAGCTGGCTACCCAGCATGTTGTCGCGCGTTCCGTCTCTATCGGTCGCGCTCGGGGCACTGGAGAACTCGGGCCCCGCCGCAGCGCGATCATCGGGGTCATCGACGATAAGCAAACGCACGGGTAGCCGCAGTTCGAATTCGGACTCCTCGAGACCGGGCTGCATATAGATCCGGCCGCTGAGCTCGCCTGCTCTGATTACATGGTTGTGGCCGAAGTTCGCGAGCGGACCGGCGCGATAGATCAGCATCGTCAGCTCGGACTGGTCGGAGTCGATCTCATAAATTTCGGCCGCAGCACTCGGCTTCGTCCGCGCCGCAGCAGGTACCCGTGCGGGTTCGGGAAGCTGCTGGCAACCCGCACAATATGTCAAAAAGACAATGGTGAGCAGACTTCTCATCGAAGAATCTTGAGGCGCGGCGGCGAGTTCGCCGATTTCCGCAGGCTACCATGCCCGGGTAAGCGGTCAGCGAGATTTATGCCGGGAGCGTCAACGAAAAGGCGTCTCGTGCGTCTTATAGTCTATAAGGCCGGCATGCTGACAGTGGGGTAATGCGAGGTAGCAATGGCGACGATTCAGGCCGCGATAGCGGCTAACCGCTTCGGACTGGGCGCGAGGCCCGGCGAGCTAGAGAATATCGGGAGCGATCATGCGGACTGGTTGCTCGCGCAACTCGAGGGGCACGACCCCGAGTCGCAGAGCGGAACTGCAGGCAGCGCCGATATCATTCGTGAATTCCAGCGTCTGCTGCGCGCGCGCAATGCCGTGCGCCGCGATGACGACAACGAACGCCGCGAGCAGGCAGCGCAGGAATTCCGTAACTACAGCCGCACGCAATACCGGGAACAGGCGACCCGCCGTTACTCGATCGCTGCCGCGAGCGAGCGCCCGTTCAGGGAGCGCCTTGTCCATTTCTGGACCAATCACTTCGCGATTTCCGCAGACAAGCAATCGGTGACATCGCTTGTCGGCAAGTTCGAGGACGAAGCGATACGCCCTCACGTGGCCGGTCGATTCGTGGAGTTGCTGCTGGCTGTTGAGCAGCATCCGGCGATGATCCTCTACCTGGACAATCAGGCATCGATCGGTCCCAACTCGACGGCTGCGCGAGCCGCAGCCCGCCGCGGGCGCGAACTTGGACTGAACGAGAATCTGGCGCGCGAAATCCTGGAGCTGCATACGCTTGGTGTGGACGGCGGCTATACGCAGGAAGACGTTACGACATTTGCCGAAGTCATAACGGGTTGGTCGGTAGGCGGAAACATCGATCGCCGGGATACTTCGGAGGCAGGCGAGTTCGTTTTTCGCGCCATCGCGCACGAGCCTTCCGCAAAGACGATACTCGGCAAGCGTTATCGTGAGGATGGACTTCGCGAAGGGGAGGCGGTGCTTCAGGATCTCGCGCGACATCCGTCGACGGCAAAGTTCCTCGCCACCAAGCTTGCGCGGCATTTCGTCGCGGATGAGCCACCGGCACAGCTGGTCGACAATTTGTCAGCGACCTATATGAATACCGACGGAGATCTCGGTTCGGTCTATCTGGCGCTTATCGAGTCCGACGACGCGTGGCGCGAGCCGTTGGCGAAGTACAAGACGCCCGAAGACTATCTGGTCTCGACGTTCCGCGCGTTCAACTCCCAACCCGACGATCCGGAACGGATGCTGAATTTTCTCGAGCTGCTTGGGCAGCGGCCGTACACGCCCGGATCGCCCGCGGGCTGGCCGGACACGATGGCGCATTGGGATGGCGGCGACGCGCTCATTAAACGCATCGAGTGGGCTGCAGCCGTCGGTCAACAGATCAGCGACAGGGCGCGACCCGGCGACCTCGGCGACGCGATTCTCGGACCGAACTTCAGCGATCATGCGCGTACCGCGGTATCGCAAGCCGAAAGTCCCGCGCAGGGGCTGACACTCTTGCTTGCCAGCCCGGAATTCCAGAGGAGATAGCGATGCTCGACCGCAGAAGATTTCTCGCGGGCGCCACGCAACTGGCGCTACTCGCCGGCCTTCCCGGGTTCGCCCGCTCTCAGGACAGGCTCGACTCGCGTTTCGTGTTCGTGGTTCTTCGTGGCGGCATGGACGGACTTTCGGCCGTGCCGCCGTACGCGGAGCCCCAATACCAGCGACTGCGCGGTCAGCTGGCGATAGGTGCGGACGACGTCCTGAAGCTCGATGGGACTTTCGGACTTCATCCTGCGCTCAGCAATATGTACGCGATGTACGAATCAGGCGAACTCGCCGTTCTCCACGCCGTAGCGACTCCCTACCGCGAGCGGTCGCACTTCGACGGCCAGAACGTTCTGGAAAACGGTACCGACGTGCCGGGAAGTCGGCGGGACGGGTGGTTGAACCGCGCCGTAGGCTACGACGAAACGAGCCGCAGAGCGATTGCACTGAGCCAGAACATCCCGCTCGTTCTTCGCGGTGATTCGTCGGTCACGAGCTGGGCGCCGTCGCGCCTGCCGGAGGCCGACGACGACACGCTGGCGAGACTTGCGGATCTTTACTCCAACGACCCGCACCTGGCCGGACGTCTCGAGGAAGCGCTTGCGGCGCGAGAGGTTGCCGGGGAGATGGGTGGCGGTCGCAACAGTCGCGGCAACCAGCTCGGACCGGTTATCTCCGCCGCCGGACGATTCCTTTCAGCGCCCGACGGCCCGAGGATTGCAGTTCTGGAGACGGGAGGCTGGGATACGCACGCGAATCAGGGCGCTGCTCAGGGCGTGCTGGCGACGCGCCTTCGTTTTCTCGATCAGGGCATCGCCGCACTGAAGCGCGAACTCGGTGATGTCTGGCAGGAGACCGTGGTCGTTGTCGCGACAGAATTCGGCCGCACGGTAGCGGTTAACGGAACCCGCGGTACGGATCACGGCACGGCGGGTTGCGCGTTTGTCGCCGGTGGCGCCGTGCAGGGCGGGCGCATCATAGCCGACTGGCCGGGGCTCGGGAGCAGGGATCTGCATGACGAACGCGATCTGCAACCGACACTCGATCTGAGGTCTGCGTTCAAGGGCGTTCTGAGCGACCATTTCGATGCGACCCGCGAGGAACTCGACCGTCACATTTTTCCGGGAAGCGACGAGGTCGCTCCGCTCGAGGGATTGATCAGAGCGAGCGCCTGATCGCCGTTCTATTTTTTAAAACGGAACCCAGGTCTGCTCGGGCGTGAGGTGGATGTAGCCGACGTTGAGGCCTTGTCGCCAGCCGACGCCGAAACGAACCGGCGCAAGCGTCACGTTGCCCCGCTGGTTGTAGTTAACGCCAACCCCTCCCACATAGTAGAGGCTGCCCTCGACGCCGCCGTAACGCTCATAGAGTGCGTCTAGCGACGGCAGATCGTAGATAAGGACGAATACTTTCGAAGCGTTGCCGCCGAAATCCAGCCCGAGAGACGGGCCGCTCCAGTACACCTTGCTCGTCGTCCCGTCGCTGAGAAAGACGTCGCCGTGTCCGTATCGAAGTCCGACTCCGATAGCGGCGCTGGCTTCCTCGCCCTTGATGTAGGCATCCGGTGGTCCATTGTCGGAAAATGCCTTGTTCAGAACGTCGGCCACTCCGCGCGCGCCGGCGCCGAAAAAAGCTTCCGCCTCGCGAAGGACGGTGTCGTTCTGGTATGGCTCGGCGGCTATCGGTTGAGCGGGGGTTTGAGGCGGCTGGCTCGAACAGGCCGTAAAGAAAACGACCAGCCAGGCGAGAAAAACTAGAGACAGATTCCGCATCGCGGTTCACCAATCCTTGGGTAGTGGCGCAAGTGTGAACCCGGCGTTTCACATGTCAAGACCCCGTCGTCGAACTTCACTTCCTGAACAGATCCTCGGCAGCGCTGAGTGCGGCATCGCCGCTCGGTGACTCCGGTTCCGCGCCGCCGTCGCCGAAGAGCGAATCGAGCTGCACGCGCGCTGCAAGCTCAGCTTCCATCTCGCCGGGGGTGAATGCGGTATCGCTCGGCTTGAAGTAATCGCAAAAATTTGCGCGTGCTTTTTCGTTGACCTCGAGCGCATCGTCTTCGGTACAGGCCTTTGGGACATCGGGATCGTAGTAGACGCACATTCGGCAGACATGCATGTCGACATGGCATTCGGGACATTCGTCGCGCCGCGACAGCGGCAGGGTTAACGCTTCGAGAGAGTGACCACAGCGGTAGCAGCTCAGTTTCATCTCGCTGGATCTCTCAGGCGGCGAGCTCGATGCGCTCGAGCGCGAGAAGTTTGCGCTTGATCGGCAAGCCGCTGGAGAAGCCGCCAATTGAACGGTCGGCCGCGATAACGCGATGACAGGGAATGATCACCGGTATCGGATTGCGGCCATTGGCCTGACCGACCGCACGCGCCGCTCGGGGCTTGCCGATGTGCGTTGCGAGTTGAGCGTAGCTCCAGGCCTCGCCGTAGGGAATCTCCGTGAGTCCATTCCAGACGCGTCGCTGAAAAGCGGTACCCGCCGGCGCGAGTTCGAGGTCGAACGACGTCCGTGTGCCAGACAAGTATTCTTCGAGTTGGGAGCGTACGGTCATACAGCGGTCGGACGCGCGGCGTACTTCGGGGCCGAGCCTCGTGAACATCAGGCCTACGAGCCTTCCTTCGCCGTCGACTCCGAACGCTACGGGCCCCAGCGGTGAATCGATGCTGTCCCAGTACGCTGTCGTCAGATTGGTCCGCTCTACGGTTTTGGTCATCACTATGCCTCACAATATAGTCTCCGCTCCCCAAGCTTCAAAGTCCTGATCAATGTCGCCGGAAGCCACGGTATGGGTTGTCGTCCATGAGACAGCCGACGCGCGCCACGCGTCGGAAGCGGCTCTCGTGCTCACGGCGCTCGAGATACAACACGAGCGCAGGATGTACCGCAATCGCTGGCAGCTCAGCGTCGCCGAACAGGACGCCGCTCGCGCCAGTGAAGAGATCCGGGCATTCGACGCGGAACGTCACGCTCCACCGGTCGGACGAAAGCCCATTGCGGAACTCGGCAATGGCTGGAACGGCGTCGCGGCATTCGCCGCGCTGTTACTGGTCTTCGCGATTCTGCAGGCGCAGGATGTCCTCGGGCTCGATTGGGTGCGCGCCGGGCGCCTCGATGCGGGCCGGGTACTCGGCGGCGAGTGGTGGCGGGCAGTGACCGCACTGACGTTGCACGCGGACCTGGGACATCTCGCGTCGAACATCGCATTCGGCAGTTTCTTCGGACTATACGTCGGCCGCTATCTCGGATCGGGTCTGGGATGGAGCGCGATTCTCGCCGGCGGCATCCTCGGCAATGCCGTCAACGCCTGGATCCAGCCGGCGTCGCATCTGGCGATCGGCGCGTCGACCGCGGTGTTCGCGGCACTAGGGCTTCTCGGTGCATATACCTGGCGCCGCGGCTTCCTCAGGAACACGCCGTGGCGGGACCGCATTGCTCCCGTGACCGCGGCCGTCTTTCTGCTTGCGTTCACGGGCACCGGGACGGGTACGGGTGACGGCAACGTCGATGTGATGGCGCATCTCACGGGATTCGCTGCGGGCTTCGGGATTGGGGTGTGGCTGGCTGCGAGCCGAATTCCGGAAGGCGTCCGCGCGCAGCAGATCGCCGCGGCAATCTCAGCCTGTGTACTCGCAGGAGCCTGGCTTGCAGCTTTCGGTGCCGCCGTGATTGCCCGCTAACGCCGTTCAGTCCAGAACGCTTGCGACGAGTTCGAGAAACTCCTCCTCCGTTTGAATTCGCTCCGCGTCGCGCGCGTCGATCGTATAACCATGTTCCTTCGCATAGGCCTCGTAGAGGGGACGCCGGTGATCTATCAGGCGCGGGAAAAGCCACCTCGCGAACTCGTCCGGAACGATTTCGTCGGGGCCGTCCAGTCCCGTCTCGGCGAGGTACTCGTCGAGATTCGGTAACAGAAAGGATTCGTTATAGAACATCGGCTTCGGCGAGCTGATCGCTCGTTCGATCAGCTTTTGCTCCATCGCGACATCCGGTTTGAGATAGAGAATCAGCGTATTCTCCGCGAGTACGCGGACGCTCTCGGCATCCTGTAGCTCGCAGATGCTGCCGCCGGAATCGTTGATGAAATGCGCGTAGCCGTAAATCTCATGCGCCTTGTCGATAAAATCCGCTACATCGCACATGGCTCCGATCTCGGCCTCCCGGTGCAGTCGCTGCCGGTGCAGGAACTCGTCGACCGGCAATCCGCCCAGATCTGCGCGGCCGATCTTGCCGAGGAAACTCGCGACGGGCGCTAGGTTGTGTACGGTGATATTGCTGGCGATGTAGATCGAATCGCTGCGCAGGAGATCGCGCAGGAAGTCGACCTGCATCGCCTGCCGCTTGATGTTGTCGAGGATCGGCTCGACGAGATATTTCGTGCCGATACGATAGTCGCCCGAGTAATGGAACCATTCCTCATGCGGCATTTTGTAAGCGAGAGTGGTCTTGCCTACGCCCGACATCCCCAGCAGCGTAATGGCCTTGTGGGGGCTCGCCAGGAATTCTGCCGCTGTCATCTTCATCGCGTCGTCCGCTGGTTGGGGCTGGCGTGATTATACGGTCGTTGCCGTTCAGCGTAGCGAAAGAATGTCATGACGTTCGACCCGGGTTTCTCGTATCCTAGTCGGATGCCCCCTGCCAGCTTCCATCCCGCCGTGTCGCGCTGGTTCGAGCGCGAGTTCGAAGCATCGACGCGGGTTCAGGAACGTGCCTGGCCGGCGATCGGCAGCGGCTCGCACACCCTGATCACGGCGCCGACAGGATCCGGCAAGACGCTGGCAGCATTTCTTTCCGTCATCGACGATCTCGTCAGGCAGGCGCTCGACGGTGATCTGGCTGACACAACGCAGGTGCTGTACGTCTCGCCGCTTAAGGCGCTGTCCAACGACATTCACAAGAACCTGAAAGCCCCGCTCGCGGGTATCCGCAATGAACTGCTCGAAAGCGGCGAGCCCGATGCACCGATCCGGGCCGCCGTGCGTACCGGCGATACGCCGCAGAGCGAACGTGCCCGGATGCGCAGGATACCGCCGCATATACTCGTCACAACGCCCGAATCGCTTTACATCCTGCTGACATCGGAATCCGGACGCCGGATTCTTGCCGGCGTCAAGACCGTCATCGTGGACGAGATCCACGCCGTTGCCGGCAACAAGCGCGGCGCACATTTGTCGCTGTCGCTCGAGCGGCTGACGGCGCTGTGCGGCCGCGAGCCAACGCGTGTTGGCATTTCCGCGACGAGCAAGCCGATCGACACGATGGTCGCATTCCTGACGGGCGTCGGGCGGGGCACCTGCACCGTTATCGACGACGGTCACGCGCGTGACCGCGACCTGCAACTCGAACTGCCGCAGTCGCCGCTGGAGGCGATCATGGCGAACGAGGTATGGGCTGAGATCTACGATCGACTCGCCGAACTGATCGACCAGCACCGTACGACGCTCGTGTTCGTCAATACGCGACGTCTGGCCGAGCGGCTCGCTCGACATCTGGCGGAGCGATGCGGCGAGGATTTCGTTACAGCGCATCACGGTAGTCTCGCGAAGGAGCATCGGCTTCGCGCCGAGGAGAATCTCAAGGCGGGTCGCCTCAAGGTGCTCGTCGCGACCGGTTCGCTCGAACTCGGCATCGACATCGGCGATGTTGATCTTGTTTGTCAGCTCGGATCGCCGCGCGCGATATCGAAATTCCTGCAACGCGTCGGTCGCTCCGGCCATGGTGTTGATCGCCTGCCGAAAGGCAGACTTTTCCCGCTGTCAAGGGACGAACTGGTCGAATGCGTTGCGTTGTTGGCGAGCGTGACAAGAGGCGAGCTCGACGCGACGCGGCTCTGCGAGCAGCCACTCGATGTGCTCGCGCAGCAGATTGTCGCCGAGGTCAGCATGCGCGAGTGGCGAGTCGAGGAACTGTTCGATCGCGTGCGACTCAGCACGCCCTACCGTGATCTCGATCGCGAGACCTTTCTCAATGTCGTCAGGATGCTGGCGGACGGCTTCAGTACGCAGCGAGGCCGGCGCAGTGCCTATCTGCACTTCGATCAGGTCAATGACGTGCTGCGGCCGAGGCGCAGCGCGAGACTCACGGCGGTCACGAACGGCGGTGCGATACCCGACCAGTTCGATTACGACGTCGTTCTTCTGCCCGGCGAGTTTCAGGTCGGAACGCTCAATGAGGACTTCGCGTTCGAGAGCATGCCCGGCAACATCTTTCAGCTCGGCAACACGTCGTACCGGATACTAAAGATCACGACGGGCAAGGTCTTCGTCGAAGACGCTCATGGCCAGCCACCGACGATACCGTTCTGGTTTGGCGAGGCGCCGGGGCGTAGCGATGAGTTGTCGGATTCCGTCTCGGCGCTACGCGAGGAGATCGATACGGCGCTCTCGAACGCGAGCGTTGCGGTCGTTGCGGAGAATCTTTCCGGCGACACCGGCCTGCCACGCTCGGCAACCGAGCAGCTCGTCGAATACCTCGCCAGCGCGCGGGCCGCTTTCGATCTGATACCGACGAAATCCGAAATTGTGTTCGAGCGCTTCTTCGACGAGGCTGGCGACACGCATCTCGTCATCCACTCGCCGTACGGGTCGCGTCTGAACCGGGCCTGGGGTCTGGCGCTGCGCAAACGCTTTTGCCGGCGCTTCAATTTCGAGCTGCAGGCTGCGGCGCTCGAGGACACGATCGTGATTTCTCTGGGTGCGGTGCACAGTTTCCCGCTGGAAGAGGTTACTCGCTATCTGAACAGCAACAGCGTACGCGAGGTCCTGACCCAGGCGCTGCTCACGGCGCCGGCCTTCCCCGGGCACTGGCGCTGGACCGCGACTATCGCACTCGCGGTCAGGCGGTTTCGAAACGGCAAGAAGCAGCCAGCGCAGTTTCAGCGTACCGATGCCGAAGATCTTCTGGCGACGGTGTTTCCGGATCAGATCGCGTGCCCGGAGAATCTCGCGGGCGAGCGGGAGATACCGGACCATCCGCTCGTCAGGCAGACGATTGCCGACTGCCTCGACGATCTCATGGACGTCGACGGTCTCGAGAAGTTACTAAAGCGCATCGAGGCGGGCGAGGTCAGAATTCAGTGTCGTGAGCTCACGAGTCCGTCGCCGCTTGCGCAGGAAGTGCTGGCCGCGAAACCGTATGCCTTCCTCGATGACGCGCCGGCGGAGGAGCGCCGGACCCTGGCGGTGCAGTCTCGTCGCTACATGACCGTTGAGCAGGCCTCCGATCTCGGCCGGCTCGATCCGGACGCAATCGCGAGGGTGTGTAGCGAAGCCTGGCCGGAGCCGCGCGACACCGACGAACTCCACGATGCTCTTGTCGTGCTCGGTTTCGTAACGGCGGAGGAGGGCCGCGGGGGACATGACGCCGACGATTCCGGCTGGCAGCGGTGGTTCGACGAGCTTGTCGATGACGGTCGGGCGACCACCTACCGCCTGGCCCGGGGAACGACGCTCTGGGTCAGCGCCGAGCGACTGTCCGAAGTCAGCCTGGCAGCACCGGCGGGCATCGCGGGCGCCGAACTCAAAGCATTGTCCAGCGTCATTGCCGATCCGGAGACCGCGCGCGTTGAGCTGATTCGGAGCCGTCTCGGGGGGCTGGGCCCGATCGATGCCGCGACGCTGGCTGCGCCGCTCGAACTCGCCGCAGACGATCTCACGGCGACGCTGGTGCGGCTCGAGAGCGAAGGTTTCGCGATGCGCGGTTGCTTTTCCGTTCGCGGTGCGGGCGCTGCCAGCCCCGCAGAGGAGTGGTGCGAGCGACGCCTGCTGGCGCGAATTCATCGTTACACCCTGAAGCGATTGCGCGGCGAGATCGAACCCGTCAGCGTCGCCGACTATCAGCGCTTTCTGTTTCGCTGGCAGGGCTTGGGCACCGACAAGCGCGAGGGCGGCGAAGCGCTCGGCGCGATCCTCGGCGAGCTGCAGGGGCTGGCGCTGCCGGCCGTCGCCTGGGAGCGAGAGTTGCTGCCCGCGCGTCTCGTTGACTACGGTCCCGATCTCATCGATTCGCTGTCGAGTTCGGGAGCGATCGTCTGGTTCCGTCCGCAGAATGTTGCCGCCAGGTCTTCGCAGCGAACTCGCACCGTCGCAAGCTCGCCAATCGCGGTCGTGCCGCGCGAGGTGCTGCCATTTTGGCAAACGCTCGCCGGATCGGGTGCGGAGGTACCGCAACTCTCGTCGTCGGCAGAGCGAGTTCGCGACGCGCTGACCCGGTACGGCGCATTGTTCTTTCTCGAACTCGTGCAGCGGTCGGGTTTATTGCGCGTCCAGGTCGAAGAGGGGCTCGGCGAACTCGTTGCATGGAGTCTCGTGACGGCCGACTCGTTCAACGGCCTCCGTGCTCTCGTAACGCCGCCGAGTCAGCGGCGCGGGTTCCGAGGCCGCTCGCGGCGGCGTGGCCCGAGTTTCGATGCTGCAGGGCGCTGGGCGTTACTGGACGTGGCGTCGGTAAGAGACGACCAGGACGCCCGCGAAGCAGCCATCGAGCACGCCGCTCACACGTTGTTGCGCCGCTATGGCGTCGTCTGTCGGGCGGTGCTTGCACGAGAAAGTAACCTCCCGAGCTGGCGCGAGCTGTTGTCGGTCTATCGACGTTGGGAGGCACGCGGTGAGATTCGAGGCGGGCGTTTTGTGGACGCGCTCGGCGGCGAACAGTTCGCACTGGCCGAGGCCGTAAAGGCTTTGCGCAATGCGCGGCGCGATCCCAATCGGGGCGAATGGCAGGTGCTTTCCGCGGCCGATCCGCTGAATCTGGCCGGCGTCCTGACGCCAGGCGGGCGTGTTGCGGCCATCCACAGTCATCGGGTGCTCTATCTGGACGGCGAACCCGTCGCGCGCCTGGCAGCGGGCAAGCTCGACTGGCTCACGACGGTGGCACCGGAGCGCAGGGTGCAGGCACAGAGCGTACTGAAGGCGGCAGCGAACGGTGCTGCGCGGTTACGCAGCCCTCGGTCACGTCTGAATGTCAGTCCGTTTCGTCCGGTTCGATAATACTCAGCGCGACTGCGATCCACGGGGACGCAGCAACCGCCAGCAGGATCGCTTGCCGCGAATTTTCAGGACTGATCACTGTCCGCCGAGTTTGTAGATGAATTCAGCGTAGGCTCGGGTTTCGTCGAAATCCGCGCCGGACGCGACTTCTTCGAACGACTCAGCGCTGATTCCGAGCAGCAGATCGCCGAGCGGAAAGCGTCGTTCGTGGCGGAGCTCGACACTCGAGACTCGCTGCTTGAATCGAGTAAAAGAATGCCGCGGGTCGTCGAAGCGATTAATCTCGCCGTGACGCGTCAGCAATTGCCAGGAATGACGCCGTGAGGTGAAAAGCATCGCACCGACCGACACGATCTTGCCGTCCGTTCCCGACGAATACCCAATGGGCCTTCCACGATAGCGATAGCCGTCACGATAGATGTGGTGATTATAGGCGCACCGAATGTTGGGGTTGGTATCCGTTATCGCGCTGCAGGTCGGCTCGTTGTATTCGATGTGCAGTCGAAAGCTCGCACCGCCATCGCGCCATGCGCCCCAGGTCTCCATGCCCAGCTGCGCCAGATACGCGCTCGGAAGCCCGTTCTGCTCATCTTCTCCAATCCATTGAGTATAGAAAGCGACGGGTTGGTCGAGCACGCGGAATGAATAACGAAGGTCGAATCCCGCGAGCTGATTACCCGGCTCGTTGGGATCGTCCGGGCCCGGGTTATCGCGAATTCCCGAAAGCAGATCGATGAAAGTGTCGGCGCCACAGGGTCGTCCGTCACCGCACCACTGGGCTGTGCGCGAAAGACCAATCTCGAGTCTTGGCAGCGGCTTGAATCCGATTCGCCAACCGAAAAATCGCGTTCTGGGAATATGACGATTCGATTCCATCTGGCCCATGATGAATTGCGTCGTCCACGGGCCAGCCCAGCGCAGCCAACGAATTGACGCGGGCCGGGCTTCGCGCCGCTGCACGGAAATTGCCGGAATCGGTCGCGCATTGTTGGAAAGGATCATGCTGCCGTCCCAGCCCGGTCCCCACCAGCGATCGGTTGCGCTGGCCGACACGAACCAGTTGCCTATCGCGATGCCGATATAGGAGCCGTCCAGCCGGTTCTCCTTACCGTCTACCGGATCCGACACGCGTGTGGCTCTCACATCGAGCGCGATTCGGCCGCGTTCCCATGCCAGCCGTGCGGATACTTCATCCGATGCGCGTGGCAGAGACGCGAATCCGCGCAGACGGTCCGGTTGGCTGATTCCTCCCAGGCTGAAATCGAGGCTCGGCAGGATGTGCGGTTCCCGGGACGGAAACACGCGCCTGAATGCGGCCGCCGTAGCCGGATCCAGCGCGGCGATGGTGCCGCTGTCTACTGCGATCCCGGCCAGAAAGATCGGCCATCCCGTAATCGGCGCATCGATGACGCCAGCGTCGGCGAGAAGCTGGATGTCATTGCGCAGTGCGATATCGCCGGGCAGCAACAGTTCCGCGCTCGCATCTGCCGTCGCGAGCGCAAGGATGAAAACGGCGAAGATAGCTTGCGCCAGCCGGCGAGCGTCGAATGTCATGCACGGGTGTCTTGCGAATAGGCGGCACCAATGTGCCGCCCTTTGCCGCCGTACGCAAGTGGTGGTTGATTGTGCATCGAGTACAATCCGTCGCGTTGTCTACCGGAGAGATTCGTTGAAGATTGCCGTGTTGTTCGGTGGGAGCAGCAGCGAGCGCGATGTATCTGTTGCAAGCGCTTCGAAGGTGATTGCTGCATTGCGCGAGTCCGGTCACGACGTTGTTGCCGTCGATGCCAGCCGGGGCGCGTTGCGGCGCGACGACGAGAGTGGCGTCTTGCGCGATACCGTAGATCCACTGCCGCCCGGCGAGAGCGCCGATCCCGAAGCGGAACTCGCGTCGATCGTTGCGGAACCGGCGGTTGCCGACGTCGATCTGGTCTTTCTCGCTTTGCACGGCGGCAGCGGAGAGAACGGCACGGTCCAACGCATTCTCGAGGCCGCAAATCTCGTTTTTACCGGGACCGACTCGAGAGGCAGCGCGCTCGCGATGGACAAGAATGCGGCAAAGCTCCGTTTTCTCGAGGCCGGCGTTCCGACACCAGAGTGGCTGATGGCACCAGCAGCAGCCGAGCAGGTCGAGAAACAACTCGGTTTTCCCGTTATCGTCAAGCCGAATAGTGAAGGCTCGACGGTCGGGCTGACGCTTGTCTCCGAAGCCGCTGAGCTGCAGGCCGCTATCGACTACGCCGCGCGCTTCGATGAGCAGGTCATGCTCGAGCGTTATATCAGGGGAAGGGAGATTACCGTCGGGATTCTCGACGACGTGGCACTGGCCGCGGGAGAGATCATCTCGCTGACCGGTGAGATATTCGACTACACCGCGAAGTACCAGGCCGATTCCGCGAAAGAAATTTTCCCCGCCGATCTCGACGCGAGCGCAGCGACCAGGGCTCAGGAGCTGGCGCTCATCTCGCACCGCGCGCTCGGTCTTCAGTCGTACAGCCGCGTCGACTTTCGCATGGACAACGACGGCAACTTCTGGTGCCTCGAGGTCAACACACTGCCCGGCATGACACCCAACAGTCTCCTGCCGCAGTCGGCGCGCGCGCGCGGTATCCGCTATCAGGATCTGTGCGAGCGGATCTGCCTAGGCGCGCTCGCGAAGCACGCCGATGGCGACAGCCAGCCAGCCGAGCATGAACGCCATTCCGCCAATGGGAGCGACAGCGCCTAGCAGGGAAGGCGCGCCGAAAGCGAGCAGGTAGAGACTGCCGCAGAACAGCGGCATGCCGGCAAGGAGCAGCCAGCCGGCTGTTCTGATCAGGCCGGAGTCCGGAAAGTGCGCCGAAACGATCGCGGTCCCGAGTAATCCGAGACCGTGATAGAACTGGTACTCGACCGCTGTTGTGTAAATATCCCAGGCGCTGGCGTCAAAGCTATCGCGCAGCGCGTGGGTACCGAACGCGCCGAGCAGCGTGGCCAGGAACAACGCGACAGCGGCGGCGGCCAGTTGAATGCGCTGCGTGTTCGTCATCGCCGATTACTCCGCCGGTCTCCGCGCCGATCTTAACGCCTGGAACCGGTCCCGGGAGCCGTGAGTGATCATCACGCTATCGGTTGCAACGGCCCTTCTCTATTCTACCGCCGAAGGGGAACTCGAAAGAGCTGAACACCTGGTTCAGCGATCTAGTCCCAATCGGTGTCGCCCCAGTCTTCGAGTTCCCGGCGCAGCGCCTGGCGCTCGAGCCAGTCCTCGAGGCGACGCTTGGCCGGTTTCGACCGATCTGAAGTGCGCCAGCGCAGGTCCGTGTGGTTTTCCATCTCGTCAACGAACGTGTCCACGTCAAATTCGACATCGCCGTAAATCGCCTGGTCGTCAACTGATTGATCCCGATATCGAGGCTTACCCATGATCCTTCCTCCGAAGTTGCTGCGACAGCCGGGCTACCGCAACCGTTGCAAACCACCTAGTCGATCGAGCCGTTGCGGCGGCAAACCGGCGATCCGGCACGGGCCGTGCCATCATCGCGCAAAGTTTCAACCGCGCGCAAAGGGCGAACGAAATATAGTCTTTTTTTGGCTCGCGTCAAGAACTTTAAATCGTTAAATATCAGCTAGTTAAAACGATCTCGCAGAGTTGACGACCGCGTCACGCGGAGCGACTGCCGGCACCATTGCCAGCGCGTGTTTCGTGAGCCATTCGTGTGAGTGAGGCTGATTCCCGCCAGCTGACCAAAGCGTTATCCGGAGCGAATCCCGGGTAGTGCATCGAAATAGCGGATCGATTGGTGATCCGCGATACTGCATCGCGGCGTGAGTCCGCAACGCGCTCGCCAGGTTCAATATGATTGCGGACATGAAGGTCGAAAGTTTCTTGCGTGGCTTTTCTGGTCAGGAGTTCGCTCCAACGATGGCCCCGCCGCTTTGTTACCAGCCAGCCCGATTCGGAGGCGATAAACCATGAGTGACCGAGATGCTGTCGTCGAGCGAGAGCGCGAGGTTTGGGAAAAGCTGCGAGGGCTCACGAGCGCCGGCGACGGCCAGGGCCTGCAAACACTGCTCGAAAGCCTCGAAGCATCCGAAACCGTCAGAGCGATCTTCCGGCTGGGTGCGGATGACCAGCGCAACCTCGTAAGTCTCCTGTCGCCCGGACCGGCGGCGGACCTTCTGGAGGATCTCCCTGAGGCGCATGCGGTCGATCTGATCGAGCGTCAGGAGATCGGACACGCGGCGGATATCGTCGAAGCGTTCTCCAGCGATCAGGGCGCGGACCTGTTGTCCGAGATGGACTCCGACGATGCGGAAGCGATTCTGGGCGAGATGATCCCGGAGATCGCTGGTGAGGTTCGCGAACTCATCTCCTATTCGACTGATGTCGCCGGCGGGTTGATGGAGATCGAGCACTACGCCTACCCGAAAGCAGCGACGGCGAGCGATTTTCTGGGAGACCTGCGGCAGCGGCGCAAGGAACGCGCCGAGCTGCCGCAGCGACTGCTCCTGATCGACGTTCGCGGACGGCCGGTTGGCGCGGTAGAGATTGCCGACATACTGCTTGCGGATGACGATACGCGGTTGTCTTCTTTGTCGCGCCCGGTTTCATCGGTTCTGGCGACAGCATCTCTCGACGAACTGGACGACTATTTCGACCGGCACGAGACATTGGGCGCGCCGGTTGTCGACGACAACGGTCGCCTAGTGGGTCGTGTTCGCAGAAGAGCGCTTTACGACGCTATCGCCGACCGAGATCAGGATGACTATCTGAAGCTGCAGGGTATCGTGGGCGGTGAAGAGTTGCGCGCGATGCCGGTACTGACGCGGTCGCGTCGGCGGCTGTCCTGGCTCAGTATCAACATCGTTCTCAACATCATCGCAGCGAGTGTTATCGCGTTCTTTCAGGACACCGTGAGCGCGGTGATCGCTCTCGCCGTGTTTCTGCCGATTGTCTCTGACATGAGTGGCTGCTCGGGCAACCAGGCCGTTGCCGTCAGCATGCGAGAATTGACGCTGGGTATCGTACAGCCTCGAGACGCGTTGAGAGTCTGGTGGCAGGAGGTGTCAGTCGGGCTCCTGAACGGCCTTGCTCTCGGGCTGCTGCTGTCGATCGCAACTTTTCTCTGGCAAGGCAACCCGCTGCTCGGCGCCGTTGTCGGCCTGGCGCTCGCCCTGAATACGATTATTGCCGTCTCGATCGGTGGCACCGTGCCACTGTTGCTCAAGCGCTGGCATGCAGATCCGGCCGTTGCTTCGGGCCCGGTGCTCACGACCATCACGGACATGTGCGGATTTTTTCTGGTCCTGGGCCTCGCTACTCTCGCGCTGCCGTGGCTGATCTGACGCGGACGCTTTCGAAGTCGTATCGATCGTATCGGGGCGACCCGAAAATGCCTGGTGGGCCCGGTAGGACTCGAACCTACGACCAAGGGATTCACTTGACCCCGCCGTTTCCGGTGGGAGTGGACTATCTCTTCACCCGCGAGTTACCTCGGTTGGGTGCGGGACGCTCTAGCCTGTTATTAAGAGCACTCGAGCTCTCAGGTAGTCTCTGCACCTTCCGGCGGTGTACCGCCGGCTTGGCTCAGGGTTGCCGGCAGCTCTCTGCTACGGTTTCCCTGAGTTCATCCCGTCCACTTCGCGCATTTCGGCGCGAAGGCACCATTTCGATGAGTCCCCTGCTCTAACCAACTGAGCTACAGGCCCAGGCGCGGGTATGGTACCACCGACGCGGCGCGATCCGCCCACCGATGGTTCGAGGTGCCGTAATCTTTGCGATGAACGAACGGTCCTTGACTGATAGACACAGCGTAAAACCAACAACGACAGGAGATCAGGCGCATGCTCGATCTAGCGATTCAGGTTATCGGCTTTCTGGCATACCTTTTCATATTCGCCGTCGGTATCGGCTTTCTGATCGTCACGGTGCTGTTTATCCGCGACGTTACGCAGACCAGCAACGCGATACGCCGTAACTTTCCCGTCATCGGTCGCTTTAGATATCTGTTCGAGAGGCTCGGAGAGTTCTTCCGTCAGTACTTCTTTGCGATGGACCGGGAAGAGATGCCGTTCAATCGCGCCGAACGAAACTGGGTAGACCGCGCCGCGAGCGGGGCGGACAGCACTGTCGCGTTCGGCTCGACGCGTGACTTGCGGCCCGTTGGAACGCCTATCTTCGTGAATTGCCCTTACCCCATACTCGAGCGCGATGTCGCCGAGCCGAGACCCGTGACGATCGGACCCGGCTGCGCGCAGCCTTACACGACCTCCTCCATTTTCAACATCTCAGGGATGAGCTTCGGTGCGATCTCGAAGCCCGCGGTCCTGGCGCTGTCGAACGGTGCGCGGATGGCCGGAATCTGGATGAATACCGGCGAAGGCGGACTGTCGCCTTATCATCTCGAAGGTGGCGCGGACATCGTGTTCCAGATCGGCACCGCAAAATACGGTGTGCGCGATACGGACGGCGATCTTTCGGACGAAAAGCTGCGTGAAGTCGCGGCGCACGAGCAGGTCAGGATGTTCGAGATCAAGCTGAGTCAGGGCGCGAAACCCGGCAAGGGCGGTATCCTTCCGGGCGGCAAGGTTACAGCGGAGATCGCAAAGATCAGGGGAATCCCGGAAGGGGCCGACTCCCTGAGTCCGAATCGGCATCCCGAGATCGACAACGCGAACGAGCTACTCGCCATGATCGACCGTGTGCGGCGCGTGACCGGCAAGCCCACGGGTTTCAAGTGTGTAGTCGGAGCGTACGGCTGGCTCGATTCGCTGTTCGACGAGATTTGGCGGCGTGGCGTAGAGACCGCACCCGATTTCATTTCGATCGATAGCGGCGATGGCGGCACCGGGGCGGCTCCGATGCCACTCATGGACAACGTCGGATTGCGCATCCGCGAGAGTCTGCCCCTGGTCGTCGATCGTCTTTGCGAGCATGGATTGCGCGACCGAATCAAGGTGATTTCGAGCGGCAAGCTCATTACGCCTGCCGAAGCCGCGTGGGCGTTTTGTGCCGGGACGGATTTCGTCGTGTCTGCGCGCGGATTCATGTTCTCGCTCGGCTGTATCCAGGCGCTGCAATGCAATCGCAATACCTGTCCGACTGGAATCACGACGCACAAGAAGCGGCTTCAGAGAGGCCTCGATCCGGAGCATAAAGCCGTACGCGTTGCTACCTACGCGAAGCACATGACAAAGGAGATCGGGATCATCGCGCACTCCTGTGGCGTTGCCGAGCCACGGGCACTCAAGCGCATGCACGTGCGCCTTGTGACGGACTCGGGGATCTCGCTGCCATGCGACGAGATATTTCCGAACGTGACGCCTCGCGCGGACCGCGTGGCGTGAGGGTCTAGTCTTCGAGCAGGAAGCTTCTGAGCTGATCCGACCGCGAAGGGTGCCGTAGCTTGCGCAACGCCTTCGCCTCGATCTGACGAATTCGCTCGCGTGTCACATCGAACTGCTTGCCGACTTCTTCGAGTGTGTGGTCGGTGTTCATGTCGATGCCAAAGCGCATCCTCAGTACTTTCGCCTCGCGCGGCGTG
The DNA here is from genome assembly GCA_024638465.1 of Rhodospirillaceae bacterium. GTDB lineage: Bacteria > Pseudomonadota > Gammaproteobacteria > Steroidobacterales > Rariloculaceae > SMWC01. Next base: position 74,649 of record JAHEKF010000001.1, read on the forward strand.
AGCCCGGCAAGCACGGAGTGCGTCGTCTCCTTGAGACCCTCGGATGTCGCGGAGTCGACCGGTGACGCGACCTCAGCGTCCTCAATGAAGTCGCCCAGGTGCGAATCTTCGTCATCGCCGATCGGTGTCTCCATAGAGATCGGTTCCTTGGCGATCTTCAGCACCTTTCGGACCTTGTCTTCGGGCATTTCCATGCGGTCCGCAAGTTCGTCCGGTGTTGGTTCTCGCCCCATCTCCTGCAGCATCTGTCGTGAGATGCGGTTGAGCTTGTTGATCGTCTCGATCATGTGCACGGGAATACGGATGGTCCGCGCCTGGTCCGCGATCGAGCGCGTAATCGCCTGCCGAATCCACCAGGTCGCATACGTCGAAAATTTATAGCCGCGGCGATATTCGAATTTGTCGACGGCCTTCATCAGGCCGATGTTGCCTTCCTGAATCAGGTCCAGGAACTGAAGCCCGCGATTCGTGTACTTCTTGGCGATGGAAATGACCAGACGCAGGTTCGCTTCCACCATCTCCTTCTTGGCGCGCCGGGCCTGTGCCTTGCCCATCGAGATTTCGCGGTTGATGTCCTTGATCTCGGAGATCGTAAGGAAAGTGCCTTCTTCCATTCTCTGCAGGCGTTTTTGGCATCGCGCGATGTCGTCCCGGAGCTTCGAAAGCTGCGACGAGTGCTTGCGCTTTGCGCGTATGTGCTTCTCGACCCATTTCAGATTCGTCTCGTTTCCCGGGAAGCTGGAGATGAAATCCTTGCGCGGCATCCGCGCAGACTGGACACAAAGCGACATGATCTGACGTTCTTGCCCGCGGATACTGTTTACGGAATCTCGAAGTTGCGCGACCATCAGTTCGAACAGCTTCGGCGCTAGCTTGATCTCCATGAACTCCGCGACCAGAAGCTTGAGGTTTTTTTGCGTGGTCGCGTGGCTAATGCCGTTCTTTTGAAGTGCTGTCATGAAACGGTTGTAGAGCCGCTTCACTTTCTTCATGCGCCGCGTCACTTCTGCCGGATCAGGGCCGGTATCAGCCGGCTTTTCGTCGTCACTGTCCGACGCGGGTTTCGCGTTTGGATCCGCGATCTCTTCGTTAGGATCAATGAAAGCGACGATGACGTCCTGCAGGCGTGCATCGCCGGTCGTAACGAGATCATAGCTGTCGATCAGCAGGCCGATCGTTGGCGGGAACTGCACGAGCGCCATACGAACCTGATTCAAGCCTTCTTCGATACGCTTGGCAATTCGGATTTCACCCTGACGCGTCAGCAGTTCGACGGTCCCCATCTCGCGCATGTACATCCGGACGGGATCGGTAGTTCGGCCGAATTCGCTATCGACCGTCGCCAGGGCCGCCACGGCTTCGTCGGCGACGTCCTCGTCAGAGGAGACGGCGGTGTCGGACAGGAGCAATGACTCTGCGTCCGGTGCCTTCTCATGGACCGTAATGCCCATGTCGTTAATCATGTTGACGATATCTTCGATCTGCTCCGGGTCGACGATGTCGCTCGGCAGATGGTCGTTGACCTCGCCATAAGTCAGATATCCCTGCTCCTTGCCTTTGGCAATAAGGACTTTGAGCTGAGATTGGCGTTCGTCTAACTGGGGTTCAGGCTTGGGCTGGGCTTGAGCAGACTTTTCCATCTATCCCGACTTCCTTGCTGTTTCAACGGCGCGGTGCAAACAAACCATGTTATCGTAACAGTCAGCCGCCTGCCAGCATCTTGATTCACGTTCACGGGCTTATGCCCGTTCTTCCGGCGCCTGAAGCGCACGCAGACGGTCGCCGATAGCGGCCAGCTCGCCGCGTTGCGCGTCGTCGAGCGCGTTTCCCATGCGTATCAGGCAGTTCTGTCGATCCTTGAGCCCGCGTTCGATGAGCCTCGCGACGTTGTCCTTGAGGACTGCGGGTGCCGCGAGCTCGTCGTCGATCGGTGGCTCACCCGCCAGACGGCTCAGGAAGCGGCCTTCCGGGTCTTCGCGGAACCGTTCTTCGAGTCCCGCAGAGTTTATCTGTGGGTTGTCGCGGCAGACTTCAAGCAGGTGCCGCAGCAGATCGATGCCCGGAAGCTTTACATAATCGAGATCCGGCATCGATTCGACCGCGAGCGCCGCGCGCGGATGATGCAGGACGAGCGTAATGGCTTTTCGGACGAGCGGGTTTCGTGCGGCGGGTCGCTCGACGGGACGCGTGGGCGACGGCGTTTCGACGTTGGGCAGGAGCAGCGCTTCGAGTCGGTTGGCGGCCATGCCAACGCGATCCGCCAGGCGTTGCAGCAGCAGTTCACGGTAGACACCGATCGGAAGCTTCTCGAGCAGTGGGCCGATCAGAGCAGTCAGTCGGGAGCGACCGTCCGTGCTGTCGAGATCGACCTGCGCTTCGAGTTCTTCGAGCATGAACTCGGACAGCGGTTTAGCGGACGGAAGCATCTCGCGGAAGGTGTCCGCTCCATGCTGACGAACGAAAGAGTCCGGGTCCTGTCCATCGGGCAGCAGCAGGAACTTGAGCTCGACCGTGCCTCCGGCATGCGGAAGCGCGGTTTCGAGCGCACGCCAGGCGGCCTTGCGACCCGCTCGATCTCCGTCGAAGCAGAAGACGATGCGGTCGGTGATTCGCGTGAGGCGGCGGATGTGCTCGGCCGTCGTCGCGGTGCCAAGCGTCGCGACGGCGGGCTCGACACCGTGCTGACTCAACGATGCGACATCGAGATAGCCCTCTACAACGAGGATCTCGCCCGGCCGGCCCGGTACCTGCCGCGCTTCGTAGAGTCCGTAGAGCGCGCGGCCCTTATGAAACAGGGGCGTCTCGGGCGAGTTGAGGTATTTGGGTTCCTCGTCGCCCATTACGCGGCCGCCGAAGCCGATAACGCGGCCGCGCGGATCGCGTATCGGGAACACGATGCGGTTGCGGAAACGATCGTATTCACGGCCCTGTTCGTTGCGAATGACGAGCCCTGCTTCCCGCAGCTGAGCGATACGAGCGTCGCTCGTACCCAGTTTCCTGAGTATCGTGTCCCAGGCATCGGGCGCAAATCCCATCGCGAAGCGTCCGGCCGTAGCGCCATCGATGCCGCGCCTCTTGAGATAGGTAATCGCCGCGGGGTTGTCCCGGAGTGCGTTGCGGTAGATCTGATCGGCTTCCTTGAGGATCTCGAACAGGCTGCCGTCGCGGCCGGGGTTGGCATCTTCTCGCGTTCGCGGCACTTCCACGCCGAGCATTTCAGCAAGGGCTTCGACAGCCTCGACGAAGCCGAGACGATCGTAGTTCATGAGAAATCCGATCGCGGTGCCGTGCTCGCCGCAGCCAAAGCAGTGGTAGAAGCCTTTAGTCGGACTGACCGTGAATGACGGCGTCTTCTCGTCGTGAAACGGGCAGCAGGCCTTGAACTCCCGGCCTGCTTTCTTGAGCGGGACGCGATTTCCGACGACTTCGACGATATCGGCCCGGGCGATCAGGTCGTCGATAAAGGTCTGTGGAATACGTCCACTGCTGCTGGAGTCGCTGGTCACTCGCTGTCCGCGGTCTTCTTATCGGGCAGAGGCATGATAGCCGAGCATCGAAGTTCCCGCCTCAGTGAAGAAACCGCATGAAGAATCGCAGCCATGTGGACTCCCTGGCTTCCGGCCGCAGGGAGGCCCGTCGTCAAGCCCTGCATCCCACCGCCGGGCAGCGGCCGGGCTTTTCAGTGTTCTATACTAGCCGGCGAGAATGTCGCTTTTACCTGGACAAAGGTCCAAGCCCGAAGGAACTAAAAAATGAGAACCAAGCTGATTCCGCTCGCACTGGTTAGTATCGTTTGTGCAGTATTCGCCACGGTTACCTTTTCGGAACCCGTCACTTACAGAATTGATCCACGGCATACGTTCCCCTCTTTCGAGGCGGATCATCAAGGTGGAATCTCCGTGTGGCGCGGGAAGATCGAGAGATCGTCCGGTTCTATCGTCATTGATCGCGAGGCGCGAACCGGCACAGTCGACGTCACTATGGACATGGACAGTATTAACTTCGGCCTGGACGAGATGACCGAGCACGCAAAAGCCGAGGACATTCTCGACGTGGCAAAGTTTCCTACCGCGACCTATACGGGCACGCTGAAGAACTTCACCAAGGATGGCGAACCGACGTCGGTGGAAGGAACGCTGACCCTGCATGGAGTAACGCAGCCCGTCGATCTGGCGATTAATCGATTCCGTTGTCATACGAATAACCGGGGCACCGACGTCTGCGGCGCCGACGTATCGGCCACGATTAGTCGCGACGACTTCGGCGTAACCTACGGCCAGGCGAACGGCTTCCTCATGTATGTCAATCTGGAGATCCAGGTCGAGGCGCAGCGAGTCGATCCTTAGCGCCGGATTCTGCCCGGAGCAGCAGCGCTGGCCACGGCAGGACGTTGCCGCAGCATACCGTGGATGCGATAAATGCCGGCCCCAGTGCGGCCCGGACGGGTTCTGTCGTCCGCGCGATTGCCAGCGTTCGAAACTTCCCGTCCGGGAGCGTAGGATAGTGGCAGGGAAGCTTGCGGAGATCTCCGATGACGAACTCGGTACGAATTCCTGACAATAATTTCCTGGCCTTCATCGCAATCCTGGGCGCGATCCAACTACCGGCGAACGCGCAGCCGGTCGACAACCCCGCCGTATTCGCTCTGGCCTCGGAGGTAGCCGAGGAAGTGGAGTTGATTCGCGAGGTCATGGGCAGGCCCTTCGACGACAGTCCGCGGTTGCCCGCCTCCAATGTTTCTCAGCTCGAAGCCTTTTTTCAGGCACAGACCCTGTTTCGCAAGGCGAATCAGCTCGCGCAGGAGATTGCTGGTGCGGCGCGGCTTGCAGCGCCGGCATTGCCGGAGGGCGTGCCGCAGCCGGCGGACACGCAGGCAGTGATTCTGCAGGCGCGCGAGCAAATCGGGCTCGTCAGGGATGCGCTCGGAATCGACGCCGAGGTTTCACCGGTGCCGCGTGGCTCGAGCTCCGTTACCGGAGTCTTCATGACGATCATCGATCTCAACCGGCAACTCAATCTGCTGCTGGATACGCCTATTGCTCCGAGCGATGTCTTCGACCAGGTATCTCTGGCAGTCCTCTACAGTGCCGGCATCCTTTCCAAATTCGGCGTAAGCGAATTTCCGCCGGCCGCGCCATTCGACGGGCACAAGCAACCCGGGGATGTTTACGCGCTGCTGCTGGAGACGATTGATGAGGTGAGCGACATCTCGCGTCGGGCCGGCGTGAACGTACTCAGGCTCAGTTCATCCAGAAATATTCCCGACGACATCGAGCCCGGCCACGTCTACGATATCGCCCGCATCCTGGTCTCGACTTTGGCCCTATTGGCGGATGCTCTGGACGCGGAAGAGATTTTTTCGACGCTCGAGAAACCAGCGCGCATTTTCCCGACCCAGGTATACGAGAGGGCGACGATCCTCGAACGGCAGCTCGCGCAGCTGAGTCCGCTGATCTGACTTGCTCGGCCTCAAGACCCGGCAGCGACGGGAATCGACGAGTATTGCTCGACGGCGGATCGCTTCGTAATCTTGGCAGGATAAGCCGACCGTTGCGGCTACCGGGACGAACCAGCGATGCCCATTAACAGTCTGGATCACTGTTCCATCCGTACCGTCCGGCTGGAACAGAGCCGAAAATTCTATGTAGACGTGCTCGGAATGACCGAGGGCGAGCGGCCGGACTTTCCGTTTCCCGGACACTGGCTATACGTTGAAGGTTTGACTGTCGTGCATCTTGTCGGGGTGGACAAGGATGACCCCAGTGGCTTGATGAATTATCTGGGCGGAGATCTCGATCCCGAGACGTTGGAAGGCGGCGGCGCTCTGGACCATATCGCTTTTCGTGCGACCGACGCACAGTCTTTGATCCAGCGTTTTCGTAAGCACGGAGTTTCGTACCGCGAGCGTCAGGTGCCGAACATGGACCTTTACCAGCTTTTTCTGGAAGACCCCAACGGACTGACAATCGAGCTGAACTTCTTCGAATCCGAGCAGTAGGGTATCTGATCGCTTCAGTCGGCGCGGCGGCCCGGCAACATCCGTATCAACGTCTCGTCCTTCTGAACCACGTGATGAAAAATCGCGGCGCCGGCATGCAGCAGTATCAGAACCCACAGGATGTACGGTCCGACGATCTGGTAATGGAAGATGTCGAACGGCGCCTCGAATTGCTGCCGGGTCAGCTCGAATGTCTCCATGATCCAGTTGCCGAGTCCGGTGCGTCTGAAGGGTGTAATCCGGAAGAATCCGTAGTTCACGCCACCGCCGTTGCCCAGGTATCCGGTAATCGGCATGGCGAATAGAAAAAAGTAAAGGAGAAAGTGACTGACACGGGAAGCTCGAATCTGCCACTTCGGCATGCCGGGAGGATGCTTCGGTACCGGGTTGGTCGCCCGCCAATAGAGGCGAATTGATACCGGGATCAGAATGCTGAAACCCACGGCCTTGTGGTAGTCGAGGCCGGGTATCGGGCCTTCCGCGTGGTGCCTCCCCAGGATGTAATAAATGATCACATAGGCAGCCAGAATCCACAGCGCTATCAACCAATGCAGCCATTTCGCTACGCTTCCATAGCTGGATTCATTGTTCCTCAGCATCAATTCCCCATTGGCTGCCGCCGACGTCCTGGTGCCCGAATCCTGACATAGCATGGTTACGATCTGAAATGACCGAAACCCGGTGACACGTCGTCGAGTCCCGTATTCACGAGTTGGGTTTAGTCCGAATGAACGGGATTAAGTTCAGCGTTGCTGTCCTCGAGCGCCCGGTCTGGGCCGGCTGTGACTGCTGTACTATGGGTTTGTTGACCGCGCTGGAAGCCACAGCGTCTCTGCGATCCTGTCACGCTTCAGGACCGCGGAGGTCACGCGCGAATGACAAGCCAACGTCGGGAATTCGAACGAAATCCTGCGGAACGTTGCGACAAAGGAGAATAAAGATGAGAAAACTGCTCGGCCTGACCATCGTACTCGGATTCGCGCTGCACGCTTCCGCGCAGCCACCCGACGCGACGATCTTCAAGACCGGCGACGTGCCGTGGGACACCGGACCGGAGAACGGCATCACTCTGAAGCGCTTCAACGGCAATCTCGCGCGTATCAATCTCGTCCGCTGGGCGGATGGAACGACCGCGGCACCGCATATACATGCAACGGAGCAGATTCTTTACATCCAGTCGGGACGCTATCGCGTGACGATCGAGGACCAGGTCCACGTTCTCGAAGCCGGTGATCTCATCATCTTTCCATCTTTTCTTCCACATGGAATCGATGCGTTGGAAGATTCCAGCCACATCGCGGTATTCGCTCCCGCCGCGTTGCCGCCGACGGATTCGCAATAGCGGCCAATCGTCAGCGGGCAGAATCAGACGCCCGGTAGCCGAAACGCGTGCGCTGGGCCGCAGTAAGACTGGTTTTCGCGGGAATAGCGCTGACGGAGCTTGCGTAGCGGCGCCGTATCTGCGGTTGAACAGCGCGATGCGTTTTGACTACGATGATGAGCTCGAACTTGGCCAGGGGCCTGGAGACAGCTAAATGCGAGCCCGATTCGTCGCCTTAATGGCGTTCCTCAGCATGCCGGCACTGGCGCATCACAGCGTTGGCGCGTTCTTCGATTCCAGCACAACCACCGAACTCGAGGGCGAGATCACGGCTGTCGCCTGGCGCAATCCGCACATCCTGTTCGAGTTCACAGCCAGTGACGGCGAAGCCTGGACGCTCGAGACGCATTCGCTGAGTATCATGCGGCGCCTGGAAGCGGCAGAGCCGTTCGTCGCGCCTGGCGATCGGGTTCGGGTTGCGGGATGGCCGTCACGCCGCGGGCAGGGGATGTTCGTCAACAACATGCTGCTGCCGACTGGCGAAGAGTTCGTGTTCAAGTTCGAGCCCGAGCCGGCGGATCTGATCTGGTCGGATCGCATGTGGGGCACCACCGAGAGATGGTTCGCCGCGGGTGGTGACGAATCCGCCGAAGAACTCGGCATTTTCCGCACCTGGAGTTCGACGCTGTACGAAGGCGTTTTTCGCTCGTTTTTCCGCACTGACTATCCGCTGACGGCAGAGGCGCAGGCCTACCGGTCGGCTTTCAATCCGGAAACAGACGACCCGTTGTTGAACTGTGGTCTCAAGGGCATGCCGGGCCTCATGAGCAATCCCTATCCGCTCGCGTTTCACGATCGCGGCGACACGATCGAAATTCAGATCGAGGAATACGACACGATTCGAACCGTGTATCTCGATCCCGATACGACACCGGACCCTCAGGCGTCGATTTACGGTCACTCAACGGGCCGCTGGCAAGGCGACACGCTTGTCGTCGAGACGACGCGTAGCAACTGGGGCCACCTTCAGGGCCGTGGCGTTCCGCTGAGCGATGACGTGCACATCCTCGAGCGCTTTACCGTGACCGAGAATGGCGGTCGGCTCGATTATGAAATGACGGTCACGGATGAATGGGCGTTCACGGAGCCGGTCGTTCTGTCGAAATACTGGGTCTATATCCCGGACGTCCAGGTCGAACCCTACGAATGTATTCCGGATGCATGAACCGCGGCGACCGGGGGGCAACGAGACGTTGCAAGGAACCTCCCGGGAGTACTGGAGTCCAACTTACATACCGGCGGTTGTTTTCAACGGACATTGAAGTAAAAATGGCGCTGCCGCCGAGCCAATCTATCCAAGGAGTTCAGTAGAGTGAAGCTATTAAAATTCTCCAGCTTGCTGGCCACGGTCGCTCTGGTTGCGTTGCTGCAGCCCGCGCAGGCGCAGCCGAATCTGGACAATATGTTTCTCGACGAGGACACGGATAGTTTCGACCCGGGTCTTCCTGTCGGAGCCGAGTTCCCCGAGATACGTGCCATCTACGATGGCGTCGAGATCAACGGTATTGAAAGCTTCTTCGGAGACAAGGGCGCGGTGTTTCTGGCCATGCGTTCGGTCGACTGGTGACCCTTCTGTAGAGCGCAGCTCGGGCAGCTGCAGGACTACGTAGAGGCTTACGAAGAAGCCGGGGTCGGTATTGTCGTCGTGACTTACGACGCACCGGAATTGCAGCAGGCATTCGTCGACGCGGGCGATATCACCTATCCGTTCATCTCCGACGTCGACACCGCGACGATGACGGCGCTCGGTATTCTCAACGAGCAATACGAACCGGGGGAGCCGGCTTACGGCATCCCGCACCCGGGCGTCTTCGTCGTGAATACCGATAACGAGATCGTCGGTAAGATCTTTGTCGAGAGCTTCCGCGAGCGTGTCGACGGCGAGGGGACGCTGCGTTATGCGCTCGAAGTCCTCGAGTAGTTCTCGAAAATCTGCTTGAATGAGTGCCCGCTCTCGTAAGACAGCGGGCATTTTTTTTCGGTCGCGAAGAAGCCGTTGCCGCGATCCGCATCGCCTGCAGTGGGAATTGCCGGATTCATGCAGCCGTTAAAATTGCGTTTTTTCCTTGCGGTGTCGTTCGGCATCGCTGGTTTTTCCGGATGCTCGCCGGATCCGGCGCCATCCTGTTTCGGGCCCCTCGAGCGCCTTGCGCCCGTGGCCGCGATAGAGCCAACGGCGGAGTGGGGCCTCGGCACGAAGGCGGGACCGTATATATTCGTTTCCGGTATGCGCGGTATCGATCCCGTGACGAACGAAATCGTGCTCGATGTGGAAGCTCGGGTTCGCCAGGCCTGGGAGAATATGTTTCTGATTGCCGCGAGTGCGGGCGCCGAGCCGGAAGATCTGATCGAGACCGTCGTCTATATTCGCACGGGCCATCCGTCGGAAGACTTCCTGACGATACGCAGTTACGACAATGCCGCTCGTCGCAATTACTTCGGTGACGGACCCTATCCGAATCGCACGATCGTCGGCCTGGACAGGCTGAACGGCGTGGATGCCGAAGGAGAGCCCGACGTTTTCGAATTGAAAGGAACGTTCTACCTGGCCTGCGAATGAGTTCGATCGGAGCAACGCTTTTTTCACACCCAGCTCGGAACGACGGAAGCCGCTCGCGGCAATCGATCCGAAGCACCAGCGGACCTATAATCCTCGTAATGAAAAGTTTCACCGCGCTTGCGGGACTAGTGTTCTGTCTCGCGACGACCAGCCTCTCTGCGCACCATAGCCACACGCGTTTCGACCTCGATCGCGTCGTTGCATTCGAAGGCACCGTGGTCCGCTACGAATGGAAGAATCCGCACGTCTATCTGACGGTCGCGGACGAGAACGGTGAAGAGTGGCTCATCGAGACCGATCCGACCCCGGTCATGAGCCGCAGCGGCTGGACGCGCGACTCGTTCGTTCCGGGCGATCCCGTCGCCGTGCGCGCGAACCCCGACCGCCGTCCCGATGTGGCGCACGGCCTGCTGGTATCGATCGAAGGAGCCGACGGAACGGCGATGGCGTCGTGGAATACGACGACACAGGATACGCACGACGGGCCGGTTGCGCGGGCTGATACTCTCGAGGGCGTCTGGCAGGGCGAGCGCTCGTCGCTCAAGAATTTCGTGGTTCACATGTCGGCGCAGCCACTGACGGCGAAAGGTGAAGCCGCGAAGTCTGCGTATAACGATCAGTTGAATCCGACGGTCGAGTGCATCTCCTGGCCGACTCCCTTCATTCTCTCGTCCTATCTGTATCTCAGCGAACTCGAATTCGGCGACGAGGTCATCACATTCAGGAACGAGTTCTACGGTACCGAGCGAGCCATCTATATGGACGGTCGCCCACATCCCGCCGATCCGGAACGAACGCTGCAGGGACATTCCATTGGTCGCTGGGAGGGCGATACGCTCGTCGTCGATACCGTCGCCTTCGCGGATCACCGCTCGCCCTATGGTTCCGGTACCGGTATTCCGTCCGGTGCCGGGAAACACGTCGTCGAACGGTACCGCCTGAGCGAGGATGGTACGCAGGCGTTTGTCGATATCGTTCTGGAAGATGCGGAATATATCGCTGTGCCCGTGACCGCGACGTTTGTCTGGCGTTACTCGCCGCACTTCGAGATGCTGGACTTGAGCTGCGATCGGAAGATCGCGATCCGCTCGACGCTGTAGGCAGACTACTGTCCGACGAGCCGGGCCTTGACGAGCGCGCTGACCTTGCCCATGTCGATCTGGCCCGCCGCGCGGGATTTCAGTTCCCCCATGACGCGACCCATATCCTTCGGCGAATTCGCGCCCGTTGAGGCAATGACTTCGTCGACGAGTGTGCGCGTCGCGTCGTCGTCGAGTTGCTCGGGCAGATACTCTTTGAGGACTTCGATTTCGGCCTCTTCCTTGGCAACGAGGTCGTCGCGATTGCCCTGCCTGAACTGCGTGATCGAGTCGTTACGCTGCTTGACCATTTTCTCGAGCAGGCTCGTGATGCCTTCGTCGTTCAGGTCTTCGCGGGAATCAACCTCGCGCTGTTTGATTGCGGCCATGGCCAGGCGCAGAACACTGAGGCGCTCTTTATCGCCGGCGCGGAGCGCAGCGTTGGTATCGTTCTGGAGACGCTCTTTGAGCGCAGTGGCGCGCGGCATGGTGGTTGCCCCGCTGCCAGCTAGTACAGGCGCGTGCGTCGCGTGACCTGTCTCGCCTGCCGCTTCATGTGCCGTTTGACGGCCGCGGCTTTCTTGCGCTTTCGCTCCTGGGTGGGCTTCTCGTAATACTCGCGCCGGCGAAGCTCGGTCAGTACGCCGGCTTTTTCGCAGGCACGCTTGAAGCGCCTCAGCGCGGCATCGAAGTGCTCACTTTCTCTTACACGAACGCCTGGCATCGATTGTTCCTAAACCAGAGAAAAAACCGCCGGCTGACGCCGGCGCATAATCGGTCAATAATATCCCCTAAGCTTAGCGAGTGTAAAGATTCCACGAGGGCGGCTGTTGAGGGTACTGGGCATAGAAACGAGCTGCGACGAAACCGGGATCGCGATCTATGACTCCGATCGCGGCCTGCTGGCCGAAGTGCTGTTCAGCCAGATCGACACCCATGCGCGCTTTGGCGGCGTCGTTCCGGAGCTTGCCTCGCGCGACCATATCGCCCGGACAGCGCCGCTGATTACCGACGTGCTGGGCGATGCCGGGCTGGCTCTCACCGATCTCGATGCGATCGCGTATACGGCCGGGCCGGGCCTCGTTGGTGCCCTCATGGTCGGCGGCTGCGTCGCGGGATCGCTCGCATATGCGCTCGGCGTGCCAGCGATTCCCGTACACCATATGGAGGCGCATCTTCTGGCTGCGCGGCTAGAGGAAGATCCGCCCGAGTTCCCATTCGTTGCGCTGCTGGTATCCGGTGGTCATTCGATGCTCGTCGAGGTCGCGGGTCTCGGCGCCTATCACACGATCGGAAACACGCTGGACGATGCCGCGGGCGAGGCATTCGATAAAGTCGCGCGTCTGCTCGATCTGCCCTATCCCGGCGGTCCGGCGCTGGCACAGCTTGCCGAGTCGGGCAATGAGAGTCGATTCGATTTCCCCCGGCCGATGAAAGGACGTGGGCTCGATTTCAGTTTCAGTGGTCTGAAGACTGCCGTCAGGTTGCAGCTCGAGAGCGAGTCCGAAACCGCCATTGAGGACACCGCGCTACGCGCCGATATCGCAGCGTCGTTTCAGGCTGCAGTGGTCGATTCTCTCGTCGACAAGTCGACGCTCGCAATGCAGGACACCGGACAGACACGCCTGGTGGTGTCGGGTGGTGTCGGCGCGAACGCTTCGTTGCGCAGGCAACTCAGGGAAGCGGGCGAAAGGCATCATTTTCAGGTCTACTATCCGCGACCCGGTTTCTGTACCGACAATGGCGCGATGATCGCGTACGCCGGCTGGTGCAGGCGCGGCACGGCCGCGTCCGGCGCGCCACAGATTCAGGCCCGGCCAAGGTGGCCGCTGGATGAATTGACTGCTGTGCCCTAAGGAACACGATGGACAAGATCTTCCTCAAAGAACTAGAGATCGATGCCGTTATCGGTATCTGGGAATGGGAACGCCGCATCAAGCAGAAGGTCAGTATTGATCTGGAGCTTGCTGTCGACGCCCGCGCGGCTTCCCGCGCCGATGCTATCGACGAGACGTTGAATTACCGAGACGTTGCCAAACGCCTCATCGATTACGTCGGTAGTTCCGAGTTTCAGCTCGTCGAGTCGCTGGCTGAGTGCGTAGCCGAACTCGTGGTCAAGGAGTTCGGAGTGAGCTGGCTAAAGCTTTCTGTTGCAAAACCGGGCGCGATCGAAGGAGCGCGAACCGTCGGTATTACAGTCGAGCGCACCCCCGGCGACTATGTCGACTGACATTTATATCGGGGTCGGCAGCAATATCGATCCGGAACGAAATATCGCGATCTCGATAGCGGAGCTGAACGAAAAAATCGGTCCTGTGGAGACGTCCGGGATATTTCGAAATCCGCCGGTGGGCTTCGAGGGCGAAGATTTCCTGAACCTGGTGCTGCGGGCGCGAACCTGCCTCGCGCCAGCGGAGATCGAGGATATTCTCAACGATATAGAGTGCCGTGCCGGCAGAGTGCGCGATGGCGCGGGACTCGGACCGAGAAGCCTGGATCTCGACCTGTTGCTCTACGGGTCGCTCATTGACGCAAAACTGCGGCTCCCGCATCCGGATATTCGGAATTACGCATTTGTGCTCTGTCCGCTAGCGGAGCTGGCGCCGGATCTGGTACATCCAGTAACCGGGATACCAATAGCGGAAAGCTGGGCGGCCATGGGACGCGAGAAGTCTCGACTCGATCGGGTCGAACTCAACGTCGCGTCGCTCCAGGCCGCAGCCAAGGATGGCTGAATGTCGATTAAAAATGGAAAGCATGTTCTGGCCTCGCTCCTGACGGCCCTTGCGGTCGTCGGCTGCGGCGGTGGTGGCGGTGACGGGCGCAGAGTCAGCGATATCGTCGATGCGACCTGTTCGACGTCCGAACAGATGAATGCGGTTCGCGGGATCATGGAGCAGTGGTACTTTTTCAACGACGAGCCCGAACAACAGCAGAAGTACGGGAACCTCGATCCCGGGAATTTTAGCTCCGCGACGGAGCTGCTCAGCTTCCTGCGTTACCGGCCGGAGGAGTTCGATCGCGGCTTCAGTTTCATTACCACCACTGCTGCCGATCAGCAGTTCTTCGGTGAAGGTCAGTTCGTCGGTTTCGGTTTCGGTTCCAAGTTCGTCGATTCTCCCGGCAACGCGGATCTGCGCCTGACACGTGTCTTTGCGAATTCTTCGGCCGCGGCGGCCGGTTTCGAGCGAGGGCAGCGAGTTCTGACAATCGACGGCCGGACGATAGCAGAGATCAACGCTGCTGAAGGGCTGACCGCAGCGCTGGGGCCGGCGACGGAAGGAATTGCGCGAACGTTCCGGATTCGTGCCGTCGACAGCAGTGAGTTCGAGATCGAGATCTCCAAGTCGCTCATCACCCTGGATCCGTTACCGACAACGACTGTGTTCGACCTGACGAATGCCAAGGTTGGGTATCTGGATTTTCGGACCTTTATTTCCACAGCGGATGCGGCACTCGACGACGCATTCGCGATCTTCGAAGCGCAGGGAATCAACGCGTTGGTCGTGGACCTCCGCTACAACGGTGGCGGGTTGGTCTCGACAGCGGAGCGCCTGGCCGACTTGATCGCCGGTTTTTTCGCGGATGGCGAGGTGTTGTCGGAAACCCTTTTCAACAGCGCGAATACAGCCGCGAACAGCGTCGAGCTGTTCGAGGAGCGATCGCAGTCCCTGACGCTGTTGCAGCAAGTCGTGATTATCACCACGGGAAGCTCGGCATCCGCCAGCGAGCTCGTCATCAACTCGCTGCGGCCGCACACGGTTGTTACGCTCGTGGGTACGACGACTTTTGGCAAGCCGGTTGGCCAGTCGGCCTTCGGTTTCTGTGACGATGAGCTTCTGCTGCGCCCGGTTACCTTCGAAATCGTGAACTCGCTCGGTGAAGGCCAGTATTTCGACGGCATCGGCGTGAACTGTCCTGCCGCAGACGAGCTCGAGTTCGCGCTCGGCGATCCGGGCGAGGACTCGCTGGAAACGGCGCTGCAGTTTATTGAGACCGGGAGCTGCGGAGCGGTGTCGTATCAGTCCAAGCCACGAGCGCCGACGGAGTCTTTCGCCGGATCTATTCCAAATGCCGCGTCAACGAGCGCTGAGCATTACGCCGGCGCACACTGAACAGCGGGCTACCAGCCCGCGCTACGCCCGCCGTCTACTGCGAGAATCTGACCGGTGACGTAGGGCGCATCCCGGACCAGAAAGAGCACGGCCGCGGCGATGTCTTCGGGTTCACCGGCCCGTTTCAGCGCCGTCTGGCCGATGATGTTTTGCTGGATTTTCTCGGGCATTCCCGATTCGGGCCAAAGAATCGCGCCGGGAGAAACACCGTTCACGCGAATGTCCGGGCCGAGGTCACGAGCGAGCGAACGGGTCAGCATCGCAAGGCCGGCTTTCGCGGCGCCATAGACCGGATGATTTTTCAGCGGCCGCTGCGAGTGGACATCGACAATGTTGATGATGACGCCCCGGGTTTCTCTGAGGTGCGGCAGCGCCGCCTGACAGAGAAACAGCGGCGCCTTGAGATTGCTGCCGACAAGATCGTCCCAGTGTTCCTCGGTGATCGAGCCGAGCGGTGTCGGGTAGAAGCTCGATGCATTATTGACGAGTACGTCCAGGCGGCCGGTCGCGGCCAGGACATTACCGACGAGCTTTTCGAGTGCCGCGGCGTTTCTGAGGTCGCCCTGTATCGCCAGCGAGGAGTCGGCTCGATCGTCGTTGAGTTTGGCGACGAGACGCTCGGCGTCGTCACCGGAGTTCAGGAAGTGGACTACGACGTTCATGCCGGCGTCGTGAAGACCTTCCGCGATGGTCGCGCCAATCCGTTTGGCGGCACCCGTAATGAGCGCCCAGCGTCCAGTGAGTGACTCCTTCGTTGTCGATCCCGTCAAAGCGGCTCCGGCAGGTGATGGCAGGCCGTAAGGTTACACTATCCCGGTTCGCACAATACTTAACCGCGTGCCCAGATGCTGTCGTCCCTGCCCGATCCCGATGAACACGCGCTGGCGATCAGCCGCCAACTCGTCGACGTGATCCGAGCGGAGATCGAAGCGGGTGACGGGTGGCTCGATTTCGAGCGATTCATGGAACTCGCGCTTTACTCACCCGGACTCGGTTATTACAGCGGTGGCAGCGTGAAGCTCGGCCCCGAGGGAGATTTCGTTACCGCGCCGGAGATATCGACACTGTTCGGTGAAGTCATAGCGAGCCAACTATCGCAATTGCTTGCGCCGATCGGTCGTCCCGTGGTGCTCGAACTTGGCGCTGGCAGTGGCAGGCTCGCGGAAACGATACTGACTTCGCTCGATGCGGCGGGATATCGGCTTCCCGATTACCGGATTCTGGAGACGAGTGCGGATCTCCGTGAACGGCAACAGTCACGACTCGCTCCTTTCGCGGAGCGCGTGTCGTGGCTGGAACGACTTCCCGGGGAGGGCTTCGAGGGCGTGGTGCTCGCAAACGAGGTTCTCGACGCAATCCCGGTGACGCGTTTCTCGAGGGACAATGGCCGCATCTGCTCGCTCGGCGTTGGCATCGTCGACGGCAGCTTCGACTGGAAGGAGAAGCCGGCGGAGCCCGGGCTCGCCGCCCACGTCGCCGCATTGGAAGCCGATCTTGGATTTCAGTTTCCGGATGGCCACCGGTCGGAGATCTGTCGTCAGATGCCGGCCTGGATCTCGAGCCTGAGCGACGTTCTCGAGCGCGGCGCCATGTGGCTGATCGATTACGGTCTGGTGGAGCGCGAGTACTATCACCCGTCGAGGAGTGACGGAACCCTGATCTGCCACTATCGCCATCGCGCCCACTCGGATCCTTTCCTCCATCCGGGACTTCAGGACATCAGCGCTTGGGTCGATTTCAGCGCCTGCGCACGTGCGGCTCATGGCGCCGGGTTCTCAGTTGCCGGGTTTACGACGCAGGGACAGTTCCTGATCGAAGGCGGGGCGACCGAACTGCTGCAGCGCGAAGACGGGAGCGTCGATCTGGCGCGCGCGCAGGCGCTCAAGACACTCGTGCTGCCGGGCGAGATGGGTGAGCGCTTCAAAGTACTGCTTCTAACTCGCGGGACCGAGCACTCGTTGCCCGGGAGGGATCTGCGCGATCGACTCTGAGTCACACTGTGGTCGGGCGCTAACTGCTACCATCGACGAACTCCTAGTTTCGAATTTCAAAGGGTCGCCGTGGATCTGATCCAGGTGCTGGTTTTGGCTGTTCTACAGGGGCTCGTCGAGTTCCTTCCGATCTCGAGTTCGGGTCATCTGATTCTTGTGCCGGCATTGCTCGGTTGGCCCGATCAGGGACTGGCTTTTGATATCGCCGTTCACGTCGGAACGCTGGTTGCAGTCGTATTCTATTTTCGGCGCGACCTGATCGATCTCGCCGCTGCGATATTTCAACCGCATCGTCCCGAGAACAAGCTCGCCTGGGCTCTGGTTATCGCGACGATTCCCCTCTTGCCTGCAGGTATTTTCGGCGCGGACTTTATCTCGAATGAGCTTCGATCTCCGCTCGTGATTGCGGCAACGACGGCTGGTTTCGGGATCCTGTTATGGCTCGCGGATCGCTATGGTCGCGGCCTGCGGTCGGAAAAGGACCTGGGGTTCAAGGACGCGCTCCTGATCGGTATCGGTCAGGCGATCGCACTCGTTCCCGGGACCTCGCGGTCCGGTATCACGATGACGGCAGGGCTTGCGCTGGGATTGAGTCGCTCTGCCGCGGCACGCTTCTCCTTTCTTATGGCCGTACCGGCTGTGGCGGCCGCGGGACTCTGGCAAATGCTCGAGTTCGCGGACTCACCCACCGTCATACCCTGGGGAACCCTGATCCTCGCGACGGTTGTGGCAGGTGTGACCGCGTTCCTTGCGATTGCAGGTTTTCTGCGTCTAATTGAGCGACTGGGGATGGTGGTATTCGCCGTCTATCGATTACTGCTCGCCGGAGTGATTATCTATGTCCTGGTCTAGACGCTGGCCGTCTCTGCTCGGATTCTGCTTTTGTGCAGGGCTTAGTGCCGGCGCGTTCGCGCAGGACGGTAGCCAGATCGACGCGCAGGACGACGGGTTTCAGCCCTGGGCGCTGAGTTTCTCGCTGCAGACCGACGAATACGACAGCAAGAGCCTGTTCACTACCTTCAACTGGGGAGTTACCGAAGATACCTGGTTGTTCGTTTCCGCCGGGCGAAGCACCTCGCCAGCGGATCGTGCCGATATTTCGACGGACGACTTTCTGGTCGGCGTAGACCACAGTTTCGGCATCTTCGGGGCCACGCTAGAGCTCGAGCAATGGGGTGAGGACAATGCGGTCGAGTCACGCGATGTTCGCGGCTCGATCTATCTGCACGGTGACCGATATAACGTCGGAATCGAGCACGAACGACGCGACATCGACCTGACGTTCTTCCTTCCGGGGCCCGGTGACCGGCGGATCGCGCGTTCGACGTCCCTGACGGGTGAAGGAACAGGGGTTTTCTTCCGCGCCGATCTGACTGAGTGGTGGCGAATTTACGGCAGTGCGCGCGAGTACGACTATTCACGTCCTCTCGCGATTCTGCCACGACTCGACGTTCTGAATCTTCTTTCGGCGTCCACATTGACGCTCGCGAACAGCTTTCTCGATGACGAGCAGTATCTCGGTTTCGAATGGCGAGCGGGGGAAAAACTCTTCAATCTCGGCTTCGGCAGCAATACCTCAGCCGTTGATCGATCCAAACTCGATTTCGTCAGCGCGAGCTTTCTGTTGCCGGTCAGCTATCGTGTAGATCTCGAGTTCAATATCGGTCGCAGCGAACCGGATTTTGCCGAGTCGAGCCTCTACGGCGGGGTCATGGTATTGATCTACGGCGGTCGCTAGGCATCGAACGCGGTTTGTCGTTCGCTCACAGTGCCTCGGCGATCGCGGCCAGCCTGTGCTCTCTGATGAGCGCGCCTAACGCGGCACCCTGCGCTTGCGCAGCCAGCTTGCCGACATCGATATCGCGCGCTGCCATGAGCGACCGCTCGAGCCGGCGGCGCTGAGGATAGTCGGCGTTCTCCAGGCCAGTACGTCCGCGCGCGTCGGCTTCGCAAGCGAGCAATAGCGACTCGAAACGCTTGGGCCTGCGAATTCCGTCGCTGCCTTCGATGAGTTTGAGAATAGTTCCGGGCTTCAGCTCGGCAGCGCGATGGACGATTCCGTGATCACGGGCTACGGCGATCGCGAGATCCCGGTACCGGCGCGGAACCGGCAACCGCTCGCAAAACGATTCGAGTATTTCGACCGACCGTCGCTCGTGTCCGGTATGCCGTGGAAGCATGTCCGCGGGCGTCGTCGCCTTGCCCAGATCGTGAGTCAGCGTTGCGAACCGTACCGCCGTGTCGTCGGATAATTCCGCAGCGATTTTCAGGCACAGCAGAACATGAATGCCCGTATCGATCTCGGGATGCCAGCGAGGCGGCTGCGGGACGCCGAAGAGCGCGTCGACTTCCGGAAACACGACAGCAAGAGCGTCACTCTCGCGCAATGTCTCGAAGTAGACGTCCGGTCGCGGCTCCGCCAGCGCCTTGTCCGTCTCCAGCCAAACGCGCTCCGGCCGCAACGAATCGATCTCGCCGTTACGCGTCATTTCCTGCATCAGCGCTTTCGTACCCGGATCGATCGTGAACGAGAGCGGCGCGAACCGCGCTGCGAATCTCGCGACTCGCAGCACGCGCAACGGGTCCTCGGCAAAAGCGGCAGAGGTATGCCGTAGAATTCGTGATTCGACGTCGGTCTGACCGCCGTAAGGATCGACGAGCTCGCCATTCTCTCGTCGTGCAATCGAGTTGATGGTGAGATCCCGTCGAGCGAGGTCTTCCTCGAGCGTGACGTTCGCTGACACGTCAAAGCTGAAGCCGTGGTAACCGGGACCGGTACTCTTCTCGGTCCGCGCAAGCGCGTATTCTTCGCCGGTTTCGGGATGCAGAAATACCGGGAAATCCTTGCCGACCTGGCGGTACCCCAGGCGCAACATTTCCTCGGCGCTGCTACCGACAACGACCCAATCGCGTTCCTTGACCGGCAAGCCGAGCAACTCGTCCCTGACGGCACCGCCGACTACAAAGGCTTCCATGACGGCATCATACCGCAGCGCTGTCGCGTGCTATTGTCCCGCGGATGAGAGCATTTTCGGGTCTTTGCGTACTTCTGACGACGTTGATTCTGTCGGGTTGCGCATTACCTTATTACTGGCAAGCGGCCAGCGGGCACCTGGAGTTGCTCTCCAGTCGCGTACCGATCGCCGAAGCGCTCGCGGACCCGGAGCTGACGGAAGCCACGCGCTCGGCTCTGGCTCGCGCCGTCGAGATTCGCGATTACGCGGTCGCGTCTCTGGGTTTGCCCGATAACGACAGCTATCGCAGTTTCGTCGACCTGGGCCGACCTTACGTCGTCTGGAATGTGGTCGCCGCAGAAGAGTTCTCCGTCGATCCTGTCGAATGGTGTTTTCCGATAGCGGGCTGCGTGACCTACCGCGGCTACTTCCAGGAAGCGAATGCTCACCGATTCGCTGCGGAGCTGCGTGCTCAGGGCTTAGAAACCTATATCGGGGGCGCCAGCGCTTATTCGACGCTCGGTTACTTTGCGGATCCGTTTTTGAGCACGATGCTCAGCGGTGACGAAAGCTATGTCGCGGGAATCGTGTTTCACGAGCTCGCGCATCAACGCGCTTACATAAAAGGTGACACGGCGATCAATGAAGCGTTCGCGACAGTCGTCGCGGAGTACGGGACGGCGCAGTGGCTGTCACACTCCGGCGCTGTCGGTGTCGCCGACGCCCATGCGGCCAGGCGCGCCAGGCGGGAAGAGTTCTTCGCATTGGTACGGCGCTATCAGGATCGGTTCCGAGATCTCTACTCCAGCGATGTGCCGATAGAGGAGAAACGCGCGCGCAAGAACAGCGCATTTGCGGATCTCCTCGCGGATTACGAATCGCTCAGGAGCTCCTGGGGCGGTGCAACCGACTACGACGACTGGTTCTCGCGACCACTGAACAACGCTCAGCTCGCGTCTGTCGTTGCTTATAGTCGCTGGCTGCCCAACCTTCGCGCTTTTCTGAACGCGAAAGGACTGGACGCGCTATATGCCGAGATGGCGACATTGGAGTCGCTTTCAGCCAATGAGCGCGAGAAGCGACTGCAGCACTATCTATCGGCGACTTTGGGTTCGGAAACCGGATAGCGCTCTCTGGCGCGCCCCTGCGTTCAGGTAGCGGGGCACTATTGCGACCATCGGTGTGGGCGTAACACCGAGCGCCGCGAGCCCGTCTTCGCTGCCGACGCTTGCCACGGCCATGGACCGGTAGTTGTCCAGCGTAAAGATCTTGCCGGGGATCACGTAGTCGAAGAACCAGGCTTGAATCCGCGACAGCGGTTCGGACAAGCCGATAATCTTGCGACGCAGCCGCAATTCTTTCGCGATCCCTGCCACGATCTCCTTGAGCGTGTACTCGTCGGGCCCATAGAGCTGATAACTGCGGTCATAAGCATGGTGGTTCTCGAGCGCCTGACAGACGGCCCTTGCAACGTCGCCGACATAGACCGGTGCGAAGAGTGAGTTCGGTTTCGCTAGCGGCAGGACCGGTGTTTTTTGCAGAATGCGGGCGAAGCGATTGATGAATGAATCGTTTGGTCCGAAGATGACCGACGGTTGAAATATCGTGTAGTGCAACTCGTCGCCCGCCAGATTCCTGATCGCGATCTCGCCGGCTCCCTTGGTGCGCAAGTAGTGGCTGGGTCCGGTTTCCGCATTGGCTTTGAGCGCGCTCATGTGGAGCAAATGCGGGACACGATCTTCCTGGCAGGCACGCGCGATCTTCTCGACGAGTTCGACGTGAACCTTCCGGAAGCCACTGCCGTCCCGGCCGCGTTCATTGAGAATGCCGATCAGATTGATGACCGATGACACATCGGCGAACAATGCGAGCAAAGCGTTTTCGTCGTACACGTCGGCCGAAACGACCTCTACCCCCGGCAATACCTGCAGCGCGCGCGCGTGCCGACGGTCACGAGTCGGAATTCGTACCGAGTATCCGCGTCTGACCAGTTCGCCGGCGATTTCCCGACCAACAAAACCGGTGCCGCCGAGGACGCATACCGTATGTGACGAACGTTTAGAGACCATATGTCGAGTCAGGACCGGAGGACGACAAAGTATACCCTCGCGGAGCGAAGCGAGCGTTGCGTCGCAGGATCGGCGTTAGCGCATCAATATCAAGACGCCGCGGTTGCCGCGCTGGACCTGCAGTATTACGGACCGTGCGGAAGCGATGATACCGGTGGCCTCGCTGATATTTCTGACTCGCTGCCGGTTGATGTGCGTGATGATGTCACCCTGACGCAGGCCGCGCGCTGCCGCCGGACTTCCGGACAAGACCTCGGTGACGAGAATTCCCGCAACGCCGTTGTAGTTCGGGCTCTGCTCGTTGTGTGTGACGAATTCCCCGCCCTCGAATACCGGATCTGATTCGGCGAGCGATTCAAGCGGCTCGGGTGCTGTATTGAGCTCGCCCAGTACCGCGACTATCGACCGTTCGTTTCCCTCGCGAACGACACCGACTTCAACGGAAGCGCCGGGGCGCAGCAGACCAATCGAGTTTCGCAGGGAATCGGCGTCTGCAACGCTCTGGCCATCGAGACTGACGATGACGTCGCCGATTTCCAGACCTGCGTCTTCGGCCGCCGAACCATCGGCGACCAGGGTGACGAGTGCTCCGGACGTTGCTTCGAGATCGTAGCTCTCGGCAATCTCCGGGGTGATCGTCACGATGTTGACGCCCAGCAGTCCGCGCCGGACGCTGCCGAATTCGATCAGCTGCTCCATCACGTTCTGCGCCATGTTGACCGGTATCGCGAAGCCGATGCCGATGTTGCCGATACTCCCGCCGCCCGAGAGTATCGCTGAATTGATGCCGACCAGTTCGCCCGTGAGACTGACGAGCGCGCCACCCGAATTGCCGGGGTTTATCGACGCGTCAGTCTGAATGAAATCCTCGTAAGCCCCGTCGGGTCCGATCCCGGTACGACCCAGTCCGCTGACGATTCCCGATGTGACGGTGTGCTGCAGACCGAAAGGATTGCCGATGGCGAGCACAAAGTCGCCAACGCGGATGCGATCCGAGTCGCCGAGCGGCATTTCCGTGAGATTGCCGGCCTCGACCTGCAGGACGGCGATGTCCGAACCAGGATCCGAGCCGACGACCACCGCTTCGAGGCTGCGGTTGTCGACGAGTACGACCGTGATCCGGTCGGCGTTCTCGACGACATGATGATTGGTGAGTATGTAGCCCCGCTGCGCATCGACGATGACACCGGAGCCGGCGCTTGCGAATTCGCGCTGGCTCTCGCCGGGTGGCAGGAAGCGGCGGAAGAATGGATCCTGCGAGAGCGGGTTGCTGATCGCGACACTCCCGCTCACCGAGATGTTGACGACGGCCGGGCCGACATTCTCGATAAGCGGCGCCAAACTTGGCGTCTCGGGATTGCCGAATAGCTGCGCATTCGCGTTGCCCGTTGTGGCGAGCGTTCCTGCCGCCGCGATTAAAAGCATCAGCGCAAAACCCGCATGTGGCGATAGCGCTCGGAAGCGGTTGTTCATCGATCATTCCTCTCGTGGTGCAGCCGCTCGTTGTCCCGATAGCGGGGAGAATGCACGGTCGAGCGGCGGTCGAGTCGTTTCATGTCTGTTCTTAGGATGCGCTTACCGCCAGCAGGGTCGCAAGGTAGCAGGACGCATCGGCAGGCAACCACACCTGCCGACCGCCCTAGTTTAGCGTTTCTCAGTTAACTTTGACCGCGATTCGTTGCGGCTGGGATTGCTTCTGTTTCGGAATGGACACTTCGAGTACACCATTTTTGTAGTCTGCGCTGACGGCCGTCGAATCCGCCGTATCGGGAAGACTGAAGCGCCGGTAGAAATGGCCACTGACGCGCTCGACGCGACGCAAACCGCCTTTTTCCTCGTCCGTGCTCGTTTCGCGCGAGCCTCTGAGCGTCAGAACGCCGTTGTCGAGCGTGACGTCGATATCATCGGCGTCGACGCCGGGTACGTCGGCACGCAGCAGATAGCGTTCCTCTTCTTCCTTGATGTCGATGGCTGGCACCCAGTCGTTGTGGACATAGGGCTCGTCGTCGTCGGTTGTCCGCGGATAGCGGCCGAAATAGCGATCCGGATCGTGTCCGATTCGGTCGAACAGACTCCAGGGGTTATAGCGAATGACGCTCATTGTTTACTCCGATAAAGGTTCCGTTGAGACCAAGATGGGGTCCGAGAGGGGGTTTTCAAGGGCGGCGCTAAACCGCTGACGGCTGTGGAAAACCCTGTGTATAAGCAGAGGAATGCGTGGGGATAAGCCGGCACAAGATGTAGTGTTCGGTGGCTGCCGGGCAGCACCCGGCCGCGCGAATTATTTTTTCGATCCAAAATGAGAAAAATTTGTTAAGCTATTGTTTTTATTATATTAACTAGGGTGATCAATTTTACAGCAATCGCTTGACAGCAATCATGGGGAGGCCTAATCTACAAGACCTGCGGCACAACATCTTGTGTCACGGATTTTAGCTGAATGCGGCTGAAACGGGCGGTTTCAAGACTTGCTCGAGGGGATTGGTTTCGCTTTAAAACGGCCACGGGAACGGTGCCGGAGCAGGGGCGATGCGTGCCGGGTGAAACTGAACCCGGCGACGTAATTAAGTGGGAGGGGACGACACCACGATGAAAACAGCGCTGGAACTCAATGCTTCCAACGTAGCCGAGTTGCCGCTACAGGAAGCTTCGCTGACGATCTGGGATACGAAGTATCGGCTCAAGACCAAGTCCGGTGCACCAGTGGATACGGACATCCAGGCGACGTACAAGCGCGTGGCGCGCGCGCTGTCCGACGTCGAGGATCGCGGTAAACGCGATTACTGGCACGATCGCTTCGTCTGGGCGCTGCAACGCGGCGCTATTCCTGCCGGCCGTATCATGTCGAACGCGGGTGCCGCGGAGCACAAGCCGGCGACATCGACGATCAACTGTACCGTGTCGGGCACGATCCGCGATTCGATGCATGAGATTCTCGACAAGGTTCACGAAGCGGGTCTCACTTTGAAGGCCGGCTGTGGCATCGGTTATGAATTCTCGACGCTCAGGCCTCGCGGTGCGTACGTCTCGGGTGCAGGCGCGCACACGTCGGGGCCACTGTCGTTCATGGATATCTACGACAAGATGTGTTTCACGGTGTCGTCCGCTGGTGGCCGCCGCGGCGCGCAGATGGGCACATTCGATATCGGTCATCCGGACTCCATGGAGTTCATTCGCGCGAAGCGCGAAGATGGCCGGCTTCGGCAGTTCAACCTCTCGCTCCTGATTACCGACGAGTTCATGCAGGCGGTCCGCGAAGGGCGTTCCTGGCGGCTCGCGTTCCCGCTGACGCAGCGAGAAGCCGACGAAGACGGCATCGACGTTACCGACCCGCAGCAGGTCGTTTGGCGCGAATGGCCCACGGTTGGCGAGTACGTTCATAACGCAGACGGTCTCGTCGCGTGCCGTGTCTACAAGGAGATGCCCGCGCAACGGCTTTGGGACGTGATCATGTCGTCGACCTACGATTTTGCGGAGCCCGGCTTCGTCCTGATCGACCGTGTCAACGAGCTCAACAATAACTGGTGGTGCGAGAATATCCGTGCGACAAATCCCTGCGGCGAGCAGCCGTTGCCCGCCTACGGTGCCTGCCTGCTCGGATCCATCAATCTGACCAAATTCGTCCACGACCCGTTCACCGAGGACGCGCGCTTCGATTGGGACGAGTTTCGGGAGGTCGTACGCGTATTCACGCGCATGCTCGACAACGTCGTCGAGATCAACGGGCTGCCGCTGGATACGCAGCGCGAAGAGATACTGCGCAAACGCCGCCACGGCATGGGCTTCCTGGGGCTCGGCTCGACGATTACGCTGCTCGGGATGCGCTATGGCGCGGCCGACTCCGTCGAGTTCACCGAGAACGTCTCCAGGGAGCTTGCGATCGCGGGCTGGGAGATGGGTCTGGAGCTGGCGCGCGAAAAGGGCGCCGCGCCGATACTCGACGAGGAATTCGCAGTCACCGTGGAAATGCTGCGCAAGCGTCCCGAGATGGTTGACGATGGCTGGAAGGTCGGCGACAAGATAGCGGGCCGCCAGCTTCATGCGAAGTACAGCCGCTATATGCAGAAGGTCGCGCAGGTAGCGCCCGAGCTCGTCGAACAGCTCGCGGACGAAGGCGCCCGGTTCACTCACCACAGCTCGATCGCGCCGACGGGGACGATCGCATTGTCGCTCGCGAATAACGCAAGTAACGGCATCGAGCCGTCGTTCGCGCATCACTATTTCCGAAACGTGATTCAGGAAGGCAAGAAGACCAAGGAGAAGGTCGACGTGTTCTCGTTCGAGCTGCTGGCGTACCGGCAACTCGTTGCCGAGAAAGCGTCGCCGGACGCGAGCGACGGTGAGGAAGCACTGCCCGAGTACTTCGTGAGCTCCGAAGATATTTCGCCTAGGGATCACGTCGACATCCAGGCCGCAGCACAGATCTGGATCGACTCTTCAATCTCGAAAACTGCGAATGTGCCGACGGAATACGACTACGAAGATTTCAAGGACATCTATCTCTACGCGCATGAGCAGGGGCTCAAGGGCTGTACGACGTTTCGGTTTAATCCCGAGGCGTTCCAGGGTGTTCTCGTGAAGGAGAAAGACCTCCAGAACACGACCTATCGTTTCACGCTCGATGACGGCACGGTCGTCGAGGCCAAGGGCGATGACGAGATCGAGTACGACGGAGAATTGCATAGCGCGGCGAATCTGTTCGACGCGCTCAAGGAAGGCTATTACGGGAAGCTTTAGTCACGTGAGTTCGAATCAACACAAACCATACAGGGATGCACATCGCGGCAAGACTGCGTTCTGGCAGACAGGCTCGACGTCTTCGAAGTGGCTCAGGCTGCTCAGGGACGGTACGCGGGGCCTGAAGCTCAGGGCGCCACGCCGACTAAAACAAGTCAGAGAGTAGAAAAATGACGAACATTAAGGTGGACAAGAAGATCGTCGGCTACGAAGTCGCGGTCGATACTGCAGAAGAATCGGCGCAGGAAGTTACCAGGATCCTTGAAATAGCGGAGCCTGATGAATCAAAAGTGATCCGGATGCACGAGAAGCTCGAGCGTCCCGACATGCTGATCGGCTCTACTTACAAAGTGAAGACACCCGTGTCCGATCACGCGATGTACGTCACGATTAACGACATCGTGTTGAACGAGGGTACCGATTTCGAGAAGCGACGACCGTTCGAGATATTCATCAACTCAAAAAATCTCGATCACTACCAATGGATCGTTGCGCTGACTCGCATCATGTCGGCCGTGTTCAGAAAAGGCGGCGACGTCAATTTTCTCGTTGAGGAACTCAAGGCTGTGTTTGACCCCCGCGGCGGTTACTGGCAGCCGGGCGGGCGCTTCATGCCATCGATCATCGCCGAGCTCGGCTATATCGTCGAGCGGCACCTGACACAGATCGGTTTGTTGCAGCCGGTGGGACCGAGTGAGGATCAGCAGAAGATTCTCGACGAGAAGCGCGCCGAGTTCGAGGCGCGCGACAGTCAGAAAGACGCTTTTTCAGAATCGAAATTTCCGGAGGGCGCGCAGCTCTGCGCGAAATGCAATACGGCAGCGACCGTGATGATGGACGGATGCTTGACTTGTTTGAATTGCGGTTACTCCAAATGTGGCTGAGGGCTGCCCCGCAACTTTCGGTTCCGAGGCCGAAATAAGGGATTAACGAATCCGCCGTTGGTCCGCCTCCCAGACCTTCACCGGTCGGGGGCGGGCCTTTTTTTGCGCTTCCGAATGGCTGCTTTCTGGCCGATTGCCGGCGTCGTGAACGCATGGATTCGAGTTTCGCGGTCGATGCCCTGCTGCGCGTGCGTGATCGGCCGCATTTCATCAGCAACCGCGTGGATCCCCGTTTGAAGTATCGCGGTCGGGAGCCCGCGCCGTTCACGCCGGTGCTAGACTTAGCCGCATTTCGTGCAGGGCCGATCGACGGACGTGGCATTAACGATTCCTGACTTTTCCGGGCTACGCGTGCTTGTCGCGGGCGATGCAATGCTCGACGAATACTGGTTCGGCGATACGGGCAGGATCTCCCCGGAAGCACCCGTCCCCGTTGTCAGAACCACTGGCATCGAGCAACGCGCGGGCGGGGCGGCTAACGTTGCATTGAATATCGCCGCGCTCGGCGGTGCCGTTCGCCTGATCGCCGTCACCGGTAAAGACGCTCGCGCGGATGCGCTCGCGAAGCTGCTCGCCGACAGTGGTGTCGATTGCGAGTTCGTCGCCGCAGACGATAGGCCGACGATTCACAAGCTGCGCGTCCTGTCGCGTAATCAGCAACTCATCCGTCTCGACTCCGAGAAGCGGTTCGCGGGCCACGAACACGCGCTGACCGCGTTGTTCTCGGGTTCGCTCGACGATGTCGATGCGGTCGTCCTCTCCGACTACGGAAAAGGTACGCTGGAAAAAATCGAGCCACTTGTTGCGGCGGCTCGCGAGAACGGCGTACCGGTTCTCGTCGACCCGAAGGGGCGCGACTTCGGACGCTACAGCGGCGCTACGGTGCTGACGCCGAACCTGAGCGAATTCGAAGCCGTTGCCGGGATCGGTGAGGACGAAGCCGGGTTTCGGGTGGCGGGTGAAGAACTTCGTGACGAACTCGATCTTGGCGCATTGCTCGTGACGCGCGGGCACCGTGGAATGACGCTGTTCGTCCGGGGTAGCGAACCCTTCGATCTGGCGGCGCAGGCGCGCGAAGTCTTCGACGTGACAGGTGCAGGAGATACGGTCATCGGACTCATGGCGGCAGGTTTGGGAAGCGGGATGGCCCTGGAGGACGCTGCAGCATTGGCGAACCTCGGTGCGGGACTCGTCGTCCGAAAGATTGGTGTCGCCACCGTCAGCCCGTCGGAGCTGAGGCTCGCACTTCACCGTCGTGGCGCAGGCGGTCGTGGTCTAGTGACTCAGGACGAGGTTGCTACGCTGATAGAAGAAGCGCGTCGTCGTGGGGAGCGAATCGTGATGACGAACGGCTGCTTCGACATTATCCATGCAGGCCATGTCACCTATCTCGAGGAAGCCAAAGCACTGGGTGACCGGCTCGTGGTGGCGGTCAACGACGACGCTTCGGTGACGCGGCTGAAGGGCGAGCCTCGGCCGATCACTCCGCTGGAGGATCGGATGGCGGTACTTGCCGGCCTGGCCGCAGTCGACTGGGTGGTACCGTTTTCGACAGATACGCCGGCCGAGCTGATTGCGCGCCTGCTCCCCGACGTTCTCGTCAAAGGCGGCGACTACGACAATATCGACGAGATTGCGGGCGGGAAGGACGTCCTCGCCCACGGCGGAGAGGTTCGCATCCTGAGCCTGAAAGAAGGGCGATCCACTACGTCTCTGATAGAGACGTTAAAAAACGCCTAGCGCACTCACTGCGCTAGTCGAGCCAGCCGTTGACTTCATCGAGGTCGTCGACCGACAAGCCTCCCGCCGCCTGTTTCAGTCGCAGCACGTTGAGAATGTAGTCATATCGACTCCGCGCGAAATTCGTTTGCGCGCGCGCTAACGTATTTTGCGACACGAGAACGTCGACCGTCGTTCGCGTTCCGACCGCGAAACCGGCCTCGGTAGCCTGCAGGGCAGTCTCGGAGGACTGCACCGCCTGCCGCAGCGCCTGGACCCGAGAGATCTCGGTGATGACGCCGAGATAGGCGTCCCGAGTCTGCCTTTCTGTCTGGCGCGCGATTCTCTCGAGGGCTTCCATGGAGGCCCGATACTGATAGACCGCCTGTTGAATACGCGAGCTGTTGAACCCGCCCGTAAAAAGAGGAACGCTGACGTTGATCGAGAGATTGTATCCCTGAGGGCCGGACGTTGAGAATGCGCCGCGTGCGCTGCCGTCGGCGAAGATATTTGTCCTCAGCGTTTCGGAATCGGATTCGCTGTAACTACCCGACAGTCTTACGGAAGGTAAACGGCTGCCGCGCTGAATATCGATGTCGTCCTGAGCAATCTCGGCAGCGATACGGCTCGAGTTGAGCGCGAGATTTTGATCCAGCGAGACGCGTACCCATTCGTCGGCGTCTGCTGGTTCGGGAGACTCCAGTGGGATCTGTTCAGCTGGTCCGGCGAGCTCCGAGATGTACTCGCCAACAATCTCACGAAGAAACATTTGCGACGTCGCAAGCGAACGCTGTGCAGATATCTCCGTTGCGATCGCCAGGTCAAACCCCGCCTGAGATTCCTGAACATCCGTAATCGCGATCAACCCGACTTCGAAGCGGCGCTCGGCCTGCTCCAGCTGTCGGCCGATCGCCTCTCGCGCGGCCGTTTCCGCGGCCAAAGTGTCTTCGGCCGCGAGGACATTGAAATACGCTTCCGATACTCGAATCAGCAGGTCCTGTTTGGCGAGTTCGTAATCCGTCATCGCCCGCGCGACACGTTTGTCCGCCTGCCTGTAGGCGACGAGCTGGCCGCGATCGAATATCGTCTGGTTGAGATTCAGGCTGAAGTTCGAGGTATCGCGCTCGGTCTCCGAGCTGACAACGATCGTGCTCTGCTCGCCGGTCTGGAAGTTGGTCGCCGGATTCGGATCCTGGCTGTCGCTTGTTGACGCCCCGGCGCTCAGCGAGAGTTGCGGCAGCAAGCTACTCAAAGCCTGTGGTTTGGATTCGAGCGTCGCGAAGTAGATATTCTCCGCTTCCCGAATCGTCGGGTCGTTCTGCAGGGCCCGCTGATAGACATTTAACAGGTCGTCCTGCGCCGTTGCGAGCTGGGACCAGCAACAGATGCTGGCGATGACGATGAGGCGGAAAAGATTGGCGTTCATAGTTGTCCTACTCAGGGATAAATCGATTTTTTAAAAGCTAGTACCTTGGTGTATGCGGATCGACTTTCTGTGACCATGCGTCGATACCGCCGGATAGGTTGAAGACGTCACTGAAGCCCGCAGACAGTAAGAAACCCGCCACCTGCCTGCTTCGGCTGCCGGAGTGACACATCACTACGACCGGCTTGTCGTTCTGGAGCTCGCGAAGCCGAGCCGGAATCTCGCGCATCGGAACGTGCACGGCCCCGGGGATGCTCGCTATCGCTATTTCTTGTGGCTCGCGGACGTCGAGAAGAACCACGTCTCCTTTTTGGGGTGCCTCAGGCCAACGCGCCAGGAACTGCTCTGGAGTCAATTCCGGAACGACCGTCATCGCGCTGGCGCCACACCTATAGAATGAAAGCTTCGGGTCGTTCCGCGTTTACTAGCGGTTTTAGGACGGACTCGAACAAACTTTCCTGAGTCGTCCGGCCGCGTTCCAGCATGGTTACGACACAGGCCTGCATGACCGGATCTCGACCAACAATAATGAACAGCCGTCCTCCTGGACGGAGCATTCGAACGAAATGATCGTCCAGCTCGGGGACGGAGCCGGTGACGGCGATGGCATCGAACTGCTCGTTTCCCGGGAGCCCGAGAGCATCTTCCGTCCGATACTCGATATTGGTCAGCCCCAGTGGCGCTATCGTCGCCTGTGCTCCCCGTGTGAAATCTTCGTAGATGTCGATCGTGACGACGGATGCCGCCAGCCGTGCAAGACAGGCGGTGAGATAGCCGCTGCCGGTGCCTATTTCGAGTACCTGATCGGTTTCGTCGAGCTGCAGCGCCTGAAGCAGCCGCCCTTCGACCTTCGGCGCCATCATGGCTTCGCTGTGGGCCAGCGGGACTTCCAGGTCGGCGAACGCGAGATTGCGATGGGCTTCCGGGACGAAATTCTCGCGTGCGGTTCCACCGAGGACGCTCAGGACTCGATCGTCCAGAACCTCCCAGGCCCTGATCTGCTGGCCCAGCATCTGCGATCGTGCTTCTTCAAGATTCATGATTTCATGCCGGGTAGAGCGGCGGCCCTCTTGAGATGCGAGCTAGGGTACGGAGTTTAACTAACCCACACAAGGCAGTGTCTGAAGAATTATGGTGAATTCGCGACGACCGCGAATGGCGTGTTGCGGTATCTTAACTTTAAGCACTTGAAGGGGAATTGGCCCCCGTCAACATCCCTCCTGCGACATCGGGAACGCTCGGATTCGGTCGGCTCGCTGTCGAGTTCTCTCGATGGGGCATGGTGATCCGCTTAAGGATTGAGGAGACCGCGTGGAGCTGCTGCTCGAGTATCCCGGCCTCGCCGCGACGATGTTCGTGGGGCTTGCCACGGCCATCGTTCTCATAGCGATTGCTTTACGGCGTCGATCATTGGATGCTCGAAGTCTGGACACCAATATCCTGGAGTTAGCGGAGCCCGACGACGGCCTGATCCCGTCACGCCCGAATGGAAATTCAATGAAAGTCGTCGAGATCATCGACACCATCGGCGAAGCAGCGGAGACTGGTGCAGCGAAGCAGGCACCATCGCAAGGAGCAGTCGCCTTATTCGAGGCGCTGGCGCAGACGCTGCCCGATGTAACGATAGTGCATACGGACAAGATCCTGTTCGCGAACAGCGCAGCCGCAGACCTGTTCGGCGTGGAACGCGACACACTGCTCGGCAAGCCCGTTACCGATCTAATGCGGCCAGCTTACAGAGCCATTGTTCGTCGCGATGTTCTGTCACAGCTCGAAGACGCGAAACCGGCCAATACAGTGGAAGTGCAGCTCATCAGTAGTGGCGAGCATGAACTTTGGGCCGAGCTGCACACGACTGCCGTCGACTTCGACGATAATCGCGCTTTGCTGACCGTCGCCCGCGACATCAGTCATCGAAAAAGCATGGAGGCGTCTCTCGGGCGAGGCAAGCTTCAGGCGCGGATCACGCTCGAATCAATCGGCGAAGGTGTCATTACCACGGATACAGCCGGCATCATCGACTACATGAACGAAGCGGCCGAGAAACTCACGGCTGCAAACCGAACGCAGGGCATCGGCAAACGACTAACCGATTTGATTGCCCTCGTCGACGAGAACGACCGTGAATCGCTTGGTGATCCGGTGCAGCAATGTCTCAACGAGCGCCGGCGTGTCAGTTTGGGTCGCCGCGGGCTCATGTTGACGAAGCAAGGCGAGCGTGAGTGCTCGATCGAGCTCACGGCCTCGCCAATACGTTCTGCCGACGGGGCGGTCGCGGGCTGCGTCATCATCTTCCACGATGTGACCGAGATTCGCGGGTTGACCCGGCAGATGTCGTATCAGGCCAGCCATGACGCGCTGACGGGGCTCGTTAACCGTGTCGAGTTCGAGCGCAGACTCGAGTCGGCATTGAAATCGGCGAGAGGGACGGATGTCGGTCATGTCGTGTGTTACCTCGATCTCGATCGCTTCAAGAATGTCAACGACACCAGCGGGCATCTTGCTGGCGACAATTTGCTGCGAGAGATCGCGACGCTTCTGAAAGAGAAGGTTCGTGATTCAGACACGGTAGCTCGGCTCGGTGGCGACGAATTTGCACTGCTTCTCGTCGGTTGCCCGTTGGAGAAGGCACGACAGATTGCAGATGACGTTTGTCACGCTGTCGCGGATTACCGGTTCGTCTGGCACGACCAGATTTTCGATATCGGGGTCAGCATCGGCCTTGTCGAGATCGGCCACGAGAGCGGCTCAGCGGAGACGGTTCTCGGGGCGGCGGATTCTGCCTGTTACGTGGCAAAGCAGCATGGCCGAGGCCGCGTCCACGTCTACTCGGCGCGTGACGAGATTGTTGCGCGGCAACGGGGAGAAATACAGTGGCTGCAGCGTCTGCAGCAGGCGCTCAAGGAAAACAAGTTCGAACTATTCGTACAGCCGATTATCTCCGTTGCGGGTCGCGTGAAGGAGGGTCCCGCAATCGAAGTTCTGCTGCGGCTGCGCGAGGAGAGCGGCGAAGTGATTCTGCCATCTCAGTTCCTGGACTCGGCCGCGCGCTATCAGCTCATGTCCCACATCGACCGCTGGGTCGTGCAGGCGTCTCTGACGGCCATCGCCAGCGGTACTCTCCGTCTCCCCGATGAGCGAAGCTGTTCCATCAATCTTTCAGGGCAGACGCTCGGCGATGAGGATTTCCTCGAATTCGTCGTCGAGGCGCTCGATCATACCGGGGTAACACCGTCGCAGCTCTGCTTCGAGATTCCGGAATCGGCGGTCGTTACGAATCTCGATCACGCGCACCGATTCATCAACGTGCTGCACGGTATCGGATGCCGGTTCGCGCTCGATGATTTCGGCAGCGGCATCGGCTCGTTCTCGAACCTCAAGTTTCTCGACATCGATTATCTGAAGATCGATGGTGCCTATATTCGGGATCTCGAGACCGACAGCGTCAATCACGCGATGGTGACCGCGATGATAAAGCTGGCGCGGACGCTCGATTTTCAGATCGTCGCCGAGCAGGTCGAGGACCAGGCGTCGTTCGATACGGTGCGAGAGATGGGTGTCGACTTCGTGCAGGGATTCGTTGTCGAACGCCCGCACGAACTGGCCGCCATCCACTAACTTCCCCGGCCGTCCCGGCCGACGTATCAGTTAATGGTCGGACCCGGACAGCTCCGTCTCACGCAATCTCGCCTCGAGACTCCGCGAATAGCCGTAGCGGCGGAGCCGCTCCTTAAAGGAGCGGCACGGCCAGTAATGCGACGATATTGATGATCTTGATGAGCGGATTGATCGCCGGCCCGGCGGTGTCTTTATACGGGTCGCCGACGGTGTCTCCGGTGACTGCGGCCTTGTGAGCGTCCGAGCCTTTGCCGCCCAGATTGCCGTCTTCGATGTATTTTTTGGCGTTGTCCCAGGCACCGCCGCCAGTCGTCATCGAGATCGCGACGAACAATCCGGTTACGATCGTGCCAACAAGCAAACCACCCAACGCTTCCGGGCCGAGAATGGTGCCAACGAGTAACGGGACGAGAATGGGCAACAGCGACGGAATGACCATTTCCTTGATCGCAGCTTTGGTCAGCAGATCGACCGCGGTCGAGTAGTCGGGTCGAGTCGTGCCCTCCATAATGCCGGTCAGCTCACGAAACTGACGCCGTACTTCCTCGACAACCGAGCTGGCCGCGCGACCGACGGCCTCCATCGCCATCGCGCCGAACAAAAACGGGACGAGGCCGCCAATGAAAAGACCGATAATGACGCGGTGGTCCGAGAGATCGAACGCAAGCACGCCGAACCCCGCTTCCTCGAGGCTGTGCGTGTAATCGGCAAACAGCACGAGCGCGGCGAGTCCGGCGGAGCCGATGGCATAGCCCTTTGTTACGGCTTTGGTCGTATTACCAACGGCGTCGAGAGCATCTGTCACGTTGCGGACTTCGGCGGGCAACTCGGCCATCTCGGCGATACCGCCGGCGTTGTCCGTGATTGGACCGTAGGCATCGAGCGCTACGACCATGCCCGTCATCGACAGCATGCTGGTCGCGGCGATCGCAAGCCCGTAGAGACCTGCCAGTTCATAGGCACCCCAGATCGAGGCGCAGACCACGATGACCGGCATGGCCGTCGATTTCATTGCTATGCCGAGACCGGCGATGATGTTTGTGGCGTCTCCGGTTGTCGACGCACTTGCAATCTTCTTGACCGGCGCATATTCGGTACTCGTGTAGTACTCCGTAATGACTACCATGGCCGCGGTCAGAAGCAAGCCGATCAGCGCTGCCAGATACAGATTGGTTGCGCCTTCGCCCATGAGCGAAGTCGTGACCGGGTAGAACGCTATCGCGGCAAGAACGCCGGAGACGACAACGCCTTTATACAGCGCTCCCATGATCTTGCCGCTGTTTGTGGTAACGAAGAACGTTCCGATAATCGAGGCGACGATAGACACGGCTCCAAGCACCATCGGATACAGAACTGCATTGGGACCGACTTCGGTTATCGTCAGACCGCCGAGAAGCATTGTCGCGATCAATGTGACCGCATAGGTCTCAAACAGATCGGCCGCCATTCCGGCGCAATCGCCGACGTTGTCACCGACGTTGTCGGCGATGACGGCCGGGTTGCGAGGGTCGTCCTCGGGAATTCCCGCCTCGACCTTACCGACGAGGTCGGCGCCCACGTCAGCTCCTTTCGTAAAAATACCCCCGCCGAGTCGCGCGAAAATAGATATCAACGAACCGCCGAAAGCGAGTCCGATGAGCGCTTTCAGAATCGCATCTTCTTCCATGCCCATGCTTTGCAGGATGGCGTAGTAGCCTGAGACGCCGAGCAGGCCCAGGCCCACCACCAGCAGTCCGGTGATTGCGCCACCGCGAAATGCGATCTTCAGCGCCGGATTTATACCCTCGGTTGCAGCCTGTGCAGTTCGGACATTGGCGCGGACCGACACGAACATACCGATATATCCGGCAAGACCCGAGAACACCGCGCCGATTCCGAAGCCGATCGCAGTCGACCATTCGAGCGCGAAGCCGAGCACGATAAACAGCACGACGCCGACGATTGCGATCGTCTGATATTGGCGGTTCATATAGGCGCCGGCGCCCTCCTGAATGGCGGCCGCAATTTCCTGCATTCTTTCCGTACCGGCGGAACGGCCCAGGATCCAGCTGACCGAAACCAGGCCGTAGATCAGCGCGAGTACGGAAGCGCCGAGGCAGAGCCACAATGCGATTGTCGAATTCATCCAGTAATCTCCCTGTTATACCGCCCATCAGTTTTTTCGCTACCCGCAGTCGCGAGTCATGCAATCTTTATTGTCAGGCGCGGTGTTCGTGTCCGGATCGCCGTGATCTGGGTTTCGATGTCACAGGATCGATCGGAGACAGTCGTCGAGCGTATTGTTTGTTGCGAAATCGTTAGTGTGTATCGCGGCCTGAACCCGGCCGCGTTCGGGGCGCTACTTTAACACAAACTTGGTAGTTAGCCTCGGAGCCACCGGGACGGACTTGAGCGTCGTATAGTTCGGGACGCCGTTCCGATAAGGCGGGTAGTCTTCCCCACGAATGAGCGGTTCGAGGTAGCGGCGGCACGCGGCCGTCACGCCGAAGCCATCCCCTCTGATAAATCGCTTCGGCATCATCTTCTCGCGATTCGCGACCCGACTCAGTCCGACCTCGCCGATACTCCAGCGATAGGGCTTGTCAGAATTGCGGACGATTATCGGCATCACGGAGTTCTTTCCGGCAAGTGCGAACTCGACGGCTTTCTTGCCGACCGCATAAGCCTGTTCGACATCGACCCTGGATGCGATGTGTCTTGCAGACCGCTGCAGGTAATCCGCGATCGCATAGTGGAACTTGTACCCAAGGCCGTCACGAACGATGCTCGCGATCGCGGGTGCGACACCGCCGAGCTGCGCGTGCCCGAACGCGTCCGTGGTCCCCATATCTGCGAGAAAGTTCCCGTTCGCGTAGCGAGCCCCCTCCGAGACGACGATAACGCAATAGTCGTACTTCGAGACGCACTCCTTGACTCGCTTCAGGAACTTGCGCTTGTTAAACGGCACTTCCGGGAACAGGATGATGTGTGGCGCTTCGGCCGGAGTCGTCCCTGCGAGAGCTGCGGCAGCGGCGATCCATCCTGCATGCCTGCCCATGACCTCGAGGATAAAAACCTTGGTCGAAGTCTTGGCCATGGACGCGACATCGAGGGCAGCTTCTTTCGTGGATACGGCGACGTATTTAGCAACCGAGCCGAATCCCGGGCACACATCGGTTACCGGCAAGTCGTTGTCCACTGTCTTGGGGACGCCAATGCAGGTCACCGGGAACTTCAGCTTGCGGCCGATCTGGGAGACCTTGTGGGCCGTATCCATAGAGTCGCCGCCACCGTTATAGAAGAAATATCCGATGTTGTGAGCCCGGAAAACATCGATGAGTCGCTCGTACTCGGCTCTGTTCTCATCGAGTCCCCTGAGCTTGTAGCGAGCCGAACCGAAAGCGCCACCTGGTGTCTGCCGAAGGCCGGCGATCGCACGAGTCGACTCCTTGCTGGTGTCGATCATGTCTTCGGTCAACGCGCCAATAATTCCGTTTCGTCCGGCGTAGACTTTTCCGATTCGGTTGCCGTGTTTCCTGGCGGTCTCGATGACGCCGCAGGCGGAGGCATTAATTACGGCGGTAACGCCGCCGGACTGAGCATAGAAAGCGTTTTGCTTCACGAAACCTCCATAAGGGTGCTGAGCGCATTTTCGAACGAGCATAACATTGGCCGAATTGACGGCAACCCCGGTGCGGGCGTAGTTTACGCGTCGCTCAGCTCTTCAACTTCGGCAGGCGGAGATTGCACATGCGTACGGTTTTGCTCGGCGCCCCGGGATCCGGAAAAGGGACTCAGGCGAAACGACTCGAGGATGATTTCGGCTGGCCGCAGGTTTCGACCGGCGATTTGCTTCGGGCAGCCGTGGCTTCCGGATCGGAACTCGGGCTCAAGGCCAAGGCGATCATGGACGCCGGGAATCTGGTTTCCGACGAAATTGTTCTCGCGATTATCAAGGACAGGCTGGCCGAGGATGACGCGGCGAATGGTTTCGTCCTGGACGGTTTCCCGCGGAACGGCACTCAGGCGGCCGATCTCGAAACTGTACTCGCGGATCTGGGCTTCAGTCTCGACTGTGCGGTTCTGATGGATGTCGGTTTCGATATTCTGATGAAGCGGCTTACGGGACGCAGAACCTGTTCAGTGACCGGGCAGTTGTTAAACGTGTATTTTTCGCCGCAGTCGGATCTCGATGCCTGCACTGAAGCGGGCGGCGAGTTAATTCAACGTGCGGACGACAACGAGGAAACGATCGGCAACCGTCTCGAGGTATACCAGCGCGAGACGGAGCCGCTGATCGAGTACTACCGCGACGCCGGGCTGCTGCGAACGGTAGCGGCCGAAGGGTCGCCGGAGGACGTCTACGCGCGTCTCAGGACAGCGCTAGGTATCGGAGGTAACTAACGTCTGAAGCTCGCTGTCGCGCCAGCTTCCGTCGATGCGCTCGGAAGGGCGGCCAATCAGCATCTCCGTCATCTCCTTGCGCGTCGCAAGGACTTCGCTGTGAATGCCGAGTTCGTCAGCGCGACGCTGAACCTGGGCCTGCAGCCGCTGTAGCGCAGATTTGCTGGGACGGTCCTGATTCAGGTGCTGCTCCAGCAATCCGTTGTCACCGGTGTCCCGGGACGTCTTTATTTCCGCCACGATGGCTTTTCCCGAGCGCTCGACAAGGCGCGGAGGCATCTCGCGGACAGCCCTCAGGGAATCGATGTCACGGGGGGCAGTTCGTGCGATTCGCGCCAGCAGCTCGTCGCTCATGATCCATCTCCGCGGCCGGTCGAGCGACTGCGCAAGGCGCTCCCGCCAGCCAACCAGCGCGAGCGCCGCGTGTTGCTGATTCTCATCCATTGAGCGCAATCCGCGCAACCGGCTCCATATGGCGACCGGTGGTGCAATCGGAGGAGTCGCGAGCGCGTTATTGCAATCCGATTCGAACCAGTCCGCCCGCCGCAGTTCACGGAGTCGTCGATCGAGTTTTTCCCAAAGTGGCAGGAGATAACGCACATCGTCGAGCGCGTAGTCGACGGCCGCTTCGGGCAGCGGGCGGCGACTCCAATCGGTCCGGGCGTGACCTTTTTCGACTTCGACCCCGAGCTCGTCCATCAGTAAGCCCTGCAATCCGATTTGCGGCGCGTAACCCAACAGTGCCGCGGCGATCTGCGTGTCGATGAGTGTACCGGGCGATCTTTCATCCTGGAGGAACAGCACTTCAAGGTCTTGACGAGCACTGTGCAGGATCCAGGCTGTTTCAGGATCGAGCGCGCGATCGAACAGCGGCGCGCGATCGAAATCAGCCAGCATGTCGACGCAAACAGTTAAATCCGGTGTCGCGATCTGGATCAGACAAAGCTTCGGGAAGTAGGTCTTTTCGCGGACGAACTCGGTGTCCAGAGCCAGAACGTCCTCGTTCGCTATCGCGTCGAGAAACTCGCGCAGCTTACTGTCCGTGTCAATGAAAAGATCCGAATTCGTCATTCGCGCTATCAGTTGAGTATCCGTAGGCTATTATCGTCAATCTTGTTCGCGCTTTATACGGCGGGAACCCTTCAGGAGTTACACGCGGTTTGTGGCGGCTGTCATTGGTCTTTGTGGAGATTGCTCTACACCGTCGCGGTCCGGAGGATCTTCCCGCTTCCGGTTTCCTGTTGGGACTGCTTGCTCTGGTGTACGGCTTCGTTAGTTTCTCAGCCGCTCAAATCGTGGAGCCGTGGTCGCGAGCGGCCGCCATGGTCTCATTCGACACGGCGCTGTACTTGGCATTTATCTGGGCTCTGCTCGCGATCTTCGGCCGCGTGCCGCGCTACCTGCAGACTGTCAGCGCGTTGCTCGGATCCGGGACGCTGCTGACATTATTATCGATACCGATTCTGATCTTCGGTGGATTCGCAAACTACGAAAGCACGGCACCAACTTTCGCTACGCTGCTGTTTTTTCTATTGATCATTTGGTCTATCGATATCGCCGGATTCGTTGTGTCGCGGGCGCTGCCCGTGTCGTATGTTGCGGGCGTATTGATCGTGCTAGGGTACACTTTCGGTTCTGCCTCTCTCGGCAGGCTGCTCTTTCCGGTAACTGGTTAATGCGCGTTCATATACTCGGGATCTGCGGAACGTTTATGGGCGGGGTCGCGGCCCTGGCAAAAGCAGCGGGCCATCAAGTTTCCGGTTCGGACCAGAACGTCTATCCGCCAATGAGTACACAGCTACGCAAGTTGGGTATTCCCCTGGACGAAGGTTATGACGATCTTCAATTCGACGACGGACTGGATTGTGCGATCGTCGGTAACGTTCTGAGCCGCGGTAATGCGGCTATCGAATCGTTGCTGGACTCGGGATTACCCTACTATTCCGGCCCCGAGTGGCTGGCGAACAACGTACTCACTGACAAATGGGTACTTGCGGTTGCGGGTACGCACGGGAAGACGACCACATCGAGCATGCTTGCCTGGATCCTCGACTATGCGGGTTTAGCGCCCGGCTTTCTGATCGGCGGCGTGCCGATGAACTTCGGCATCTCGGCACGTTTGGGGCGATCGAAATATTTTGTCGTAGAAGCGGACGAATACGACACCGCATTCTTCGATAAGCGTGCCAAATTCGTGCACTACCGTCCCCGTACGCTGGCAATAACCAACATCGAATACGATCATGCCGATATCTACC
This sequence comes from Rhodospirillaceae bacterium, assembly GCA_024638465.1. GTDB lineage: Bacteria > Pseudomonadota > Gammaproteobacteria > Steroidobacterales > Rariloculaceae > SMWC01. The sequence goes on from JAHEKF010000001.1 coordinate 115,821, forward strand.
CGAATCTCGACGCAATTCTCTGGCAGTTTCATCAACTTGTTCGCACGGTCCCCAGCCGCGGATTGATTTCGGCGAACGGGAAAGATTCAAATGTCGATGATCTGCTGGCGCGTGGTTCCTGGACCCCGGTCGAGACTTTCAGCGCAGAGGATTCCGCCGCGACCTGGTCAGCCAGCTACGATCTGATCGGTGCGAAATCCCGCTTCAGCGTTTCTCACCATGGCGAAAAAGTCGGTCAGGCGGACTGGGCCTTGCTTGGACACCACAATCTCGAGAATGCGCTGGCCGCATTGAGTGCGGCTGTGCACGCCGGGGTCGGCATCGACGTCGGTCTTGAAGCGTTGTCGCAATTCAAGGGTGTAAAACGTCGACTCGACAAACGCGGCGTTTTCAAGGGCATTACGCTCTATGAGGATTTCGCCCATCATCCGACCGCGATAGAGAGCACGCTCGCGGCTGTCAGGACACAGAAGGAAGAGCAACGCATCGTTGCGGTAATCGAGCCAAAGTCCAATACGATGCGTATGGGAGTACACCGGGATGCGTTGAGAAAAGCGTTCGACGAAGCCGATCGTGTGTATGTTCTGGCGAGCGACGATCTGGACTGGAATCCAGAATCGACGCTTGCCGCCCTCGGCGCGAAGCTTACGGTCGCGTGGGGCGTCGACGAATTGCTCGAGGCGCTATTGGCTGAACTCGAATCCGGCGACCAGGTTATTTTGATGTCCAATAGTAATTTTCAGCGCTTGCCGCGCCTTCTGCAGCAGGCGCTGAAGAGTAGCGAGCAAACAGCGAAGAGTGCCTGACCCGTTCCGATTCATTAGCTCGATGCTCGAAATCCCGCTTTTCCCTCTGCAGACGGTCCTGTATCCGGATGGGCCCTTACCGTTGCGAATATTCGAGCCTCGCTATCTCAGCATGGTGAGTCGTTGCCTGCGGCGTGAGCAGGGCTTCGGCGTTTTGCTGATCAGGGAGGGTTCCGAGGTGGGTGACGCGGCAACCTATGAGGTGGGTACGATCGCCGAGATCGTTGACTGGCATCAGGGCGATGATGGCGTGCTCGGTGTTACGGCCAGGGGGACCGACCGGTTTCGTCTCGTATCCTGCGAGCAGCGGAACGACGGTCTCTATCTCGGCCGCGTTGAAGTACTGGGGCGCGAGACGCCAGCGCCTATGCCGGACGAGTTCCGCTCACTGCAGACGCTATTGAGCAGCATCCTCGATGAGCTCGGCGAGCACTATTCTGACGTTCCTAAAGCTTTCGATGACGCGAGCTGGGTGAGTTACCGGTTGGCGGAGCTGCTGCCGCTGCCCCTGCCGACAAAGCAGATCATGCTCGAGATGGCTGACGCGCCTGAGCGTTTGGGGCTGCTGCGTCCGCATGTGGAGAAGGTCGCGATCGGTCCTGGCTGACGCGATGTCGCAATGAAGACATACATGTGTCTGATCTGTGGTTTCGTTTACGACGAGGCTGAGGGACTGCCCGACGAGGGCTTGCCTCCCGGTACGCTTTGGAAGGACATACCGCTCTCGTGGCGCTGCCCCGACTGCGGCGCCGGAAAAGAAGATTTCGAGATGGTCGAGGTCTGATGTGGCCGGATTACTGCACGGCGACGGTGCTGACCTCCACGCCGCGGGCTTTGAGCATTTCCACGACGCTGTCATCGCCAACGAGGTGCAATGCACCGACGACGATGAGATACCGGTGTCCGTCGTTCAGCATTTCACCGATCCTGGTGACCCAGCGCGCGTTTCGTGTCGCGACGAGCGCACGCTCGAGTTCGGGGCTTTCGGCGAAATCATCGCTGAATTCTTCTGCGAGCTCCTCGAGACTGCCGGCTTTCCACGCGTCCAGAATTCCGGACATGTAGTCCTCGGGTGCCGCGAGATCGTCGACCGATTGCGAGAGTAGTGCGGCCTGATCTTCGAAGGACAGTGTGTCGAAAATTCCGATTTGGTCCTCGATCGACTCGAGCCCGAGTATCTCCTTCCGATCTGCTACTGCGCGTCGCATCAGGTACTGTTCCAGGCCCTGGTTGGCCTGAAAGCCGAGCCGCACCATGGTGAGGTCTGTGAGCGTCAGTGACACGAGCCACGGTTCGAGCCTGTCGAGCAACGTCATCGGCATCCCGAGCCCTGCCGCAAGCGACTCCGTGCGCGCATAGGTTTCCGGATCGAGGATCTCTCGAAGCGTGGTGTTCGGCGGAAGCACTGCGGCCGTGGAAAACGATGCCTGCAGTGCTACCGGATCGAGGTCGTCCAGGTCCAGCTCCATAACGAGCGTGTCGGCGAGACCGTAAAGTTCGTCGACTATGGGAGGCAGCGGGTAATCCTGCTCGCGCAGGTAGTGCACCGAACCCAACAGCCAGATCTGTCCCTCGCTGCCGCCGACCTGCCACGCAGCCGGATCCGCGCTGACCGAGGTGGTAAGCAGCAGAGGCAATAGCGCGCCGATTCTCATGCCGTCCGGTCGAGCCAGTCCACGCCGGTCTCGATACTCCCATCTGCGCCGAGTTCGAGCCAGCGAGCTCCGGGCGGGCGGCTGTCGAGCGAGAAGCTGTCGTTGTTCGGCAGGAACTGCGCGCAGGTAGAAGGCGTGCTCATATACCGCACGCCGTCGAGATTGCGGTCGGACTCCTGATGAACATGCCCCCACAATACTCCGCGAACGTTGGAGTGCCTGTTGATGCAGCCAAGGAACTCGTCCGCATCCCGCAAGCCCACGCCATCGAGCCAGGCACTGCCCATTGGCAACGGCTGATGGTGAAGGCAGACGAGCGCAAACTCACTCTGTTGCGATGCCAGCGATTCGTCCAGCGCCGCAATTGCGTCCGCCCCAATGCTTCCGCCGTCATCGCCGCGAGTGAAGCTGCTCAGAAAGTACATCGTCCAGGCGCCGATCGTGTCGTTTCCACAGACCTGGAATGGCGGCTGATCGAGAACTTCCGCCATCAATGCGGGATCGTCGTGGTTTCCTGGCACGCAGTAGACAGGGACGCCGGGCGGCGCGAGCGTATCGCGAAATCTCTCATAGCCCGCGCGGCTCTCATCCTGAACGATGTCACCGGTGACGACGATCGCATCGGGCGGCCAGCGCGGGTCTCGCCGGACATGATCGATGACCGACAACAAAGTCTCATATGTCGTCACCCCGCGCATCCGGCTGTCAGCGGCCGCATGGAGATGCATATCGGTTATCTGAAGGACGACGACGGGGCCTTTCGGTTTGCTTTTCTCAGTCACGCGTTCGGCTGAAGGCTTGGGAGGATCAATCATACGCAATTCCTGAAATAGCGGCGTGGTCTGATTCACAGAACCTCACGCGTGTTTTCGGTTGCGGTAGTCTTCAGCCTGGGCGACAATTCTCGCCGTTCAGTTCGACTATCTAACCCCCAATGGCGACGACCCGAAAGAAGATCACGGCTTCCGTGAGGCCGCATAGGCGCAAGCTTGCCGACGCAATTCGCGTACTGGCGATGGATGCAGTCGAAGAAGCGGGATGCGGCCATCCCGGAATGCCAATGGGTATGGCCGATATCGCTGAAGTACTGTGGAACGATTTCCTCCGCCACAGTCCGAACAATCCGCATTGGCATAATCGGGATCGATTCGTGCTGTCGAATGGTCACGGATCGATGCTGCTTTACGCAATTGCCTATCTGCGCGGGTATCCGCTGAAGCTCGAAGAACTCAAGTCGTTCCGCCAGCTCGGTCAACGCACCGCCGGCCACCCCGAGCGCGATATCGAGATCGGAGTTGAAACGACGACCGGGCCTCTCGGCCAGGGCCTTGCGAATGCCGTGGGTATGGCGCTGGCCGAGAAATCCCTGGCCGGCACCTTTAACCGGCCTGAGCATGAGATCGTTGATCACCACACTTACGTCTTTCTCGGTGACGGCTGCCTGATGGAAGGCATTTCCCATGAAGCGTCCTCGCTGGCCGGGACGCTGAAGCTCGGGAAGCTCATCGCGTTTTACGACGACAACGGCATCTCCATCGACGGTGAGACATCCGGGTGGTTCTCGGACGATACCGCCGCGCGGTTTCGAGCTTACGGCTGGCACGTCGTTGAGGATGTCGATGGACACGACGCTGACAGCATTATCGCCGCGATCGAAGCGGCGCGTGCTGAAGCCGACCGGCCAAGCCTGCTCTGTTGCAAGACGCTGATCGGGTACGGCTCGCCGAATAAGCAAGGTACAGCCGACACACACGGCGCGAAGCTCGGCGCCGATGAAGTTGCAGCAACGCGAGCGAATCTGGATTGGAACGATCCGCCGTTCGTTGTGCCCGGCGAGATTCTCGAAGCGTGGAACGGTCGCGAGCGCGGTGGCGAGTACGAGGCAGAATGGCAGAAGCGCTTCGACAGTTATGCCGACGCTTATCCGGATCTCGCCTCGGAGCTGGATCGACGCCTGAGCGGCCGGCTGCCGGCGGACTGGCAGGAAAGCGCAACGGCAGTCATCGAGGCCGTTTCGGCCGAAGCGAAAGACATGGCGACGCGCAAAGCCTCGCAGCGAGCGCTCGAAGGATTCGCGCCATCGCTACCCGAGCTGTTCGGCGGTTCCGCAGACCTGACGGGCTCCAATAACACGTTCCATTCGAGCTCGGCGATTTTCGATAAGGAAACCGGGACGGGCAACTATCTGCATTACGGCGTACGCGAGTTCGCGATGGCCGCGATCGCGAACGGGCTCGCGTTGCACGCCGGCTTTATCCCCTATAGCGGCACCTTCCTCGTGTTCTCCGACTATGCGAGAAATGCGCTGCGAATGGCGGCGCTCATGGAGATCCGCAATATTCTGGTGTTTACGCACGATTCGATCGGGCTCGGAGAAGATGGCCCCACGCATCAGCCGATCGAGCACCTTGCGAGTCTGCGGGCGATGCCGAACATGACGGTCTGGCGTCCTTGCGATACCGTTGAGGCAGCTGCGGCCTGGCGCGCCGCAATAGAGAACTCGAGCGGCCCAACGAGCCTGATTTTCACCCGTCAGGGGCTGCCGCACATCGATCGCACGGCGGATCAAATCGAGGCTATCTCGCGTGGCGGATATATCGCTCTCGATAGTGACGGTGATCCTGAGTTAATCCTGATCGCGACCGGCTCCGAAGTAAGTCTGGCGCTTGAAGTCGCCCGTGAATTGCAGTCTGACGGTACTCGCGTCCGGGTCGTCTCGATGCCCTGCACCGAGGCGTTCGACGCTCAGCCGGAGGACTATCGCCGGCACGTCTTACCTGATTCGGATGCTCGGCGGCTCGCTATAGAAGCGGGTTCGACGGCGGGCTGGTGGCGTTATATCGCGGGAAAAGGCAATGTGCTCGGGATTGACCGCTTCGGTGAATCCGCGCCGGCGGCGGAGCTGTTCGAGAAATTTGGTTTCACGGTCGAGGCGATCTCGACCGAGGCGCGTCGGCTTCTGAGCTGACCGCGTCTTGCAACATTAGGAGAACTACATGCCCTTGAAGATCGCGATTAACGGCTACGGCCGTATCGGCCGGAACGTATTGCGCGCGCTATATGAAGGAGGACGCCGCGACGAGATTCAGATCGTCGCAGTTAACGACCTCGGCGACGTCAACACGAATGCCCACTTGACCCGGTTCGACTCGGCACACGGGCCATTTACCTCCGAAGTGCAGGTCGGCGACGGCGAACTCATCGTAGATGGCGATCCCATCCGTGTTCTGGCGGAACGAGATCCGGCGAAGCTGCCCTGGAGTGAGCTGGGCGTGGACATCGTGCTCGAGAGTACGGGCTTCTTTGCTTCGAAAGAAAAGTCTTCGGCGCATTTGAGTGCCGGCGCGAAGAAGGTCGTTATATCAGCGCCTGCCGGAAAAACTGTCGACGCGACGATTGTCTACGGCGTTAACCATCATGTCCTCAAGTCGACGGATGAAGTAATTTCGAATGCCTCGTGCACGACCAATTGTCTCGCGCCGCTCGCGAAAGTGCTCAACGATACCGTGGGTATCGAGCAGGGACTCATGACGACGATCCATTCGTACACGAACGATCAGGTGCTGACGGACGTTTATCACTCTGACCTGCGGCGTGCGCGGTCCGCAACGCAGTCCATGATTCCGACCAAGACCGGTGCGGCTGCAGCCGTCGGCCTGGTTCTTCCGGAACTGGACGGGCGTTTGGACGGATTCGCGATTCGAGTTCCCACCATTAACGTTTCGCTCGTCGATCTGACTTTTACAGCCGGCCGCGACACGAGCGTTGATGAGATCAATGCGGCAGTCAAAGCTGCGAGCGATGGCGAGCTTGCCGGAGTGCTTACGTATTGTGACGAACCGCTCGTCTCCATCGATTTCAATCACAACCCGGCGTCCTCAGTCTACGACGAAAGTCTGACGAAGATCCTCGCCGGTCGACTCGTAAAAGTTTGTTCGTGGTACGACAACGAATGGGGGTTCTCCAATCGCATGCTCGACACGACACTCGCGCTCGCGAACGCTTCCTGATCGGGGTGGGGTAGATGGCGCTTGCCGTCAAGCGCATGACGGAGCTCGATCTGGACGGGCAACGTCTGCTGATTCGCGAAGATCTGAACGCGCCGATCAACGACGGCCGCGTTACGAGTAACAAGCGCCTCGTTGCGGCTGTGCCGACGATCCGGCACGCGCTCGAGCATGGCGCGCGCGTCGCACTGGTTTCGCATCTCGGCCGCCCACAGCCGGGTACGGCAGACCCGGCATTTTCCCTGGCCCCCGTTGCTACCGAGTTGTCAGAGTTGCTTGGCCGACCCGTAACGCTCGTCGCGAACTGGCTGGAAGGGCTCGACGTCGCGTCCGGCGATGTGGTGCTTTGCGAGAACGTTCGCTTCGAGCCTGGTGAGACCAGCAACGACGACGCGCTTGCCAAGCGGATGGCCGCGCTCTGCGACATCTACGTCATGGATGCGTTCGGTACCGCTCACCGGGCCCACGCCAGTACTCACGGCGTTGCGCGTCATGCGCCCATCGCTTGCGCGGGGCCGCTCCTCGTCGGCGAGCTGGAGGCGCTCGCAAAGGCGCTGGAAGCTCCGGCGCGACCGGTCATCGCTATCGTTGGCGGTTCGAAGGTCTCGACGAAGCTCGAAGTGCTCAGCGCGCTAGCTTCGAAAGTAGACGAGCTAATCGTGGGTGGGGGAATAGCCAATACTCTGCTCGCCGCAACCGGTATCGATGTCGGTCGATCATTGCAGGAAGAGCAGATGATCGGATTCTCGGCGCGGTTGCTGGACGGCGAGTTCGGCGCCGCCGCGATACCGCTGCCGACCGATGTCGTCGTTGCCGAGTCGCTCGACGATGCCGCGCGCGGGACGGTAAAGCCGGCAGTCGGGCTCGATCCGGCAGATATGATTCTCGATATCGGCCCAGAGACCGCGGCCATGTATGGCGAGCGACTGAAAGCCGCGGGCACGATTCTGTGGAACGGTCCTGTTGGTGTGTTCGAGCATCCCGAATTCGCGAAGGGTACCGAAAGCATTGCGCGCGCAGTTGCGGCAAGCGAGGCATTTTCGATCGCCGGTGGCGGCGACACGCTTGCCGCGATCGATCAGTTCGGAGTGACGGACGCGATCTCGTATATATCCACGGGTGGAGGAGCTTTTCTCGAGTTTCTCGAGGGCAAGAAGCTCCCGGCGCTCGAGATGCTCGAGGCGCGTGCCTGACGACATTCACGCAGGCGCGAACCTGGGATTTCCCGGGGCGCGCACGCTGCTCGAAGCCTTCCATACAGCGGTCGCGGCGGCCTCTCCCGCTCGCTGTCTGATGCCCGGCTCGCTCCCGGGTGGTGACCTGCTCGTTTTGGGCGCCGGCAAAGCCGCGGCTTCGATGGCCGTAGCGGTAAACCGGCAGGCGACCGGTTCTGTCCGCGGTTTCGTTGTAACGCGTTACGGACACGGTCTGGCCGCCGGAGAAGACCCTGGAGAAATCGAGATCGTCGAGTCGGGTCACCCGCATCCCGATGAGAAAAGCGCAGCGGCTGGCGCCAGGCTGCTGGAGCTTGCCGCGACCCGGCGCAGCGGTGAGACGCTCGTGTTCCTCGTCTCGGGCGGCGCGTCATCACTCGCGGCTGCGCCCCTCGGTAACGTGACGCTCGAGCAGAAACGCGCCATCGCGGACTTCCTCATGCGGGACGGAGCCGATATACGCGACATCAACTGCGTTCGCCGACATCTTTCCGCGATTAAGGGCGGTCGCCTCGCTCGCGCCGCGCGTCCCGGACGCGTCGTTACGCTCGCCATTTCCGACGTTCCTGGCGATGCGGTCAGTGACATCGGCTCCGGCCCGACGATCGCAGACCCCACGACGGGCGCCGAAGCGCTGGCGATCCTCGAGCGCCACGATGTTCCCGGACGCGCCGCGCTGGCTGCCCAGTTACTCGATCCGCGATTCGAGTCGCCCAAGCCCGGCGACGCAGATTTCGCCGCCGATCGTGCCGAAATCGTTGCGACGGCCAGGACCGCGCTTGACGCGGCCGACGAGTATCTGAGCGCACGTGGCGTGCCTGTCCGACGCCTCGGCGAGGATCTGACCGACGAAGCTCACGAGCTTGGCCGGGAGCATGCACGCCTGGCACGGGAATCCGCGAAGGCCCGTGAACCACTCGCATTGCTATCCGGCGGCGAGACGCGAGTTAAAGTTCGCGCGAGCGGCGGGCGCGGAGGGCGCAACCTCGAATACCTTGCCGGTCTCGCAATCGGGCTCGGCGGCGTCGATGAAGTGGTAGCGCTGGCTGCAGACACGGACGGGATCGACGGCAGCGGTGGTCACGCGGGTGCTGTCGTGACGCCGGAGATACTGGAGACCGGTCGCGAAGCCGGCCTGGAGATTCGTACGCAGCTCGAGAAAAACGACACTTATCGTTTCTTTGAAGCGTGTAAGCTACTGGTCGAGACCGGCCCGACGAGAACCAACGTCAACGATTTTCGTCTGATCCTGATTAATCCTACGGCGGTGGAAGCGGCACTTGACTGATCAAACGATGACTATGCCGCGGCGACGAACGAAAATCGTCGCGACGCTGGGTCCCGCCACTGACGCTCCTGATATCCTCGAAGACCTCGTGCGTGCCGGCGTCGACGTCGTTCGATTGAATTTTTCCCATGGCAGTAGCGACGACCAGGAGGCACGCGTTAAGACGGTACGTGCGGTTGGCAGGAAAGTTGGACGCGACGTTGCGATCATGGGGGATCTTCAGGGACCGAAGATCCGGATCGAGGCCTTCGCTTCCGGGCGAATAGAACTCGAAGAGGGCCAGGAATTCGTGCTGGATACGGCGATGGATCCGCATCAGGGTGATCAGCGCCGGGTCGGCGTCGCGTTCCCGGACCTCGTCGGAGACGTAGCGCCCGGCGATGTGCTTTTGCTCGACGACGGCAAGATCGTTCTCGGCGTGGAGAGTGCGGGCGGTACGGAGATTCGATGTCGCGTCTTCAACGGTGGCCCGCTCACCGATCGCAAGGGCGTGAACAAGCGTGGCGGTGGTCTGTCAGCCCCCGCGCTCACGGAGAAGGATCGCGAGGATATCAAGCTCGCGGCGCAACTCGGCTACGATTTTTTATCAGTATCGTTTGCGCGCAACGCGGCGGACATCGAGGAGGCGCGGGAGCTACTTCGAGCAGCCGGAGGTCACGGCCACATCGTCGCGAAGATTGAGCGCGCCGAAGCGGTCGCCAACATCGACGAAATAATCGATGCCAGCGACGTCATCATGGTCGCGCGTGGCGACCTGGCGGTCGAAGTCGGTTATGCATCGATGACGGGGTTGCAGAAAAGCCTCATTCGTAACGCGCGGTCGCGCAACTGCGTCTCGATAACGGCGACGCAGATGCTCGAATCGATGATCACTCAGAGTTCCCCTACGAGAGCGGAAGTCTCGGACGTCGCCAACGCCGTCATGGACGGCACGGATGCCGTGATGTTATCGGCGGAAACAGCGGTCGGAAACTACCCGGTGCAGGCCGTGCGAACGATGGGCGAAGTTTGCGTCGGCGCTGAGAAACACGAAAATTTTCGTCGCGCACAGAATTTCAGAATGGATGACGCTTTCGATCATGTCGACGAAGCGATTGCGATGGCGTCGATCTATATCGCGAATCACCTCGAGATCGAGGGCATCATCGCGCTGACGGAATCGGGTGCTACGACGTTGTGGATGTCGCGAATGCGTTCCGATATCCCGATTTATGCGTTTACGCGACATGTCGAAACACTTAGGCGCGTCATGCTTTATCGTGGCGTCTACCCACAGAGTTTCGACGTTGTCCATATGGAATCCAGTGCTGTCCACCGAAACGCCTTCGACCTGTTGATCGACGAAGGTGTGTTGAGTCCCGGCGACTTCGCGCTGTTTACTTCGGGCGATCTGGAAGGGATAGCGGGGCGTACCAATACGTTGCAGATAATAGAGGTCCCCGCGGGCGATACCGCGTGACCGAAGGTAAACGTAAAGCGCTCATTCTCCCCGGCGCCGGTGCTCGCGGCGCGTACCAGGTCGGCGTTCTGAAAGCGATCGCGACCCTGTTACCCGATCACGAGCCGAATCCCTTCGCCGTCATCTCCGGAACCTCCGCCGGCGCGATCAATGCTGCCGTGCTCGCCAGCCGGGCCTCTCATTTCCAGGTAGCAATCGCCGAGATGGAGCACGTCTGGTCGAATTTCAAAGCGTCCCAGGTCTATCGGACGGATAACTGGACGATGCTCAAGACCAGCCTGCACTGGCTGAGCGCGCTTACGCTACGCGGATTGGGTCCGCGGAATCCACGCTCGCTGCTGGATAGCACTCCACTTCGGGATCTGCTGACGGCGAACATCAAGTTTTCGCACATCCAGCGCTCGATCCGGAGAGGCCACCTGGATGCGCTGGCTATTACCGCATCCGCTTACTCTTCGTCGCGGTCGGTAACGTTCTTCCAGGGGCTCGATGAAATGCGGCCCTGGGCGAGAGTACGGCGGATCGGGAGGCCAGCCAATATCGAGGTGGAGCATCTGCTCGCGAGCGCCGCCGTCCCGTTCGTGTTCCGGCCGGTCCGGATCGGTGCCGAGTACTACGGCGATGGCGCGATGCGGCATCGGGCGCCGCTGAGTTCAGCGATTCACCTCGGCGCGGATCGCATGCTCGTTATCGGTGTGCGTGATGAGCATCCCGATCCCGAGCCACTCGATGCAGCGCCGGCGGAGATGCCGAGTTTCGCTCACTTGGCGGGATACATGCTCGACACGCTATTCATGGACGGTCTCTACTCGGATCTCGAGCAGGCCACGCGTATCAACGTCATCATGGAACAGATCGACGGCCAGACGCTCAAGGGCCCGATTTCGAGATTGCGTCCCGTGAATTCACTGATCGTTGTGCCGCGTGAAGATATCCGCGAGGTTGCAAGACGCCATGTCGAAGAATTACCTCGCGGTGTAAGGCTGTTGCTCGGCGGGCTCGGAGCGGGCAGTCAAGGCTCATTGCAGCTCATCAGCTATCTGCTGTTCGAATCGGGATACACCAGGGAACTCATCGACATGGGTTTCCGTGATGCGCTCGCGATGGAAGAGGACATACGGTCCTTCCTGTTCGATCAGTCCATGGATACTTCTACGATCGCGCTCGAGCATGAACTCATGCTGGACACACCCTGATTCGTGCGTCGGCGAGAACTCCGGAACAGCTCAGGTTCCTGCATTCGGAAACGGGATGTCAGGACAGCTCAAAATGCCTTGTCTGAATCGGCCCATGCGCATCCTGCAGACATTCGGCCAGGCTCTCGGCCACATAAACGGAGCGGTGCTGGCCACCCGTACAACCGATAGCGATCGTGAGATAGGAGCGCTGAAAAGTTTCGTAGTGCGGGATCCATTGCCGCAGGAACGTTTCGATGTCGCCGATCATGTCTATGACTTGCGGTTGGGCACCGAGGAATTTGCGGACGGGCCGATCCTTCCCATTGAGCGATCTCAATTTGGGCTCCCAGTACGGATTCGGCAGACAACGTACGTCGAATACAAAATCCGCGTCCGCCGGGATGCCGTGTTTATAACCGAAGGATTCGATAAGAATCGAAAGCGCCGTATCCTCTCGGCTCGCAACCCGCTTACGGACGAGGTCGTGAAGGTCGTAGACCGTTGTGGAGCTCGTGTCGATCACGAGATCAGCCATGTCTATTATCGGCCCGAGTAATTTTCTTTCCCTGGCGACCGCTTCCGGGAGGCTGACGCTTTCGCTGGTCAGCGGGTGCTTGCGTCGAGTTTCGCTGAATCGCGATAACAAGACGTCGTCGTTCGCCTGTAGAAACACGAGTTCGCAGCTCTCGCTGCCAGTTCGAAGCTCTCTGATGAGCTCCGGCAGCTCGTCGATATCGGGCAAGTTCCGAGCATCCAGACCGACGCCGACCTGATCGTAGGCGGAATCCTGGCGTTGGCGGATCTCTTTTATGAAGGAGCGCAGCAGCCCAACCGGGATGTTGTCGATACAGTAGAAACCGGTGTCCTCGAGGACGTTGAGCGCGACGCTCTTACCCGAGCCGGATAGGCCGCTGATGATGACTAGGCGCACGATGCTTTGTTCGTCAGAGCGATAGCGTCCGATGCAGAACCGTCAGGGATTCGGTCAACAGATTATATAGGTCGTCCGGCTGCCGTGCGGCGTGTAGCCGCTCTTGCAGATCGCGGTCTCCGAGCTTTTCGATGAGATCGCCGACTTCGGACAGCTGAGATTCGTCGCAGTCCTCCGGGAATAGCAGGCCGAAGATAAGATTGACGGGCTCGCCGTCGACCGCATCAAAGTCGACCGCTTCGCCGAGCCGGATAAACGCACCAATGGTCTCTTCGATTCCCGCGATGCGGGCATGCGGCATCGCAACACCGCGGCCGAGTCCGGTACAACCGAGGCGTTCGCGCTCAATCAGTCCCACCAGAGCGGCCTCGGCGTCGATCTCTGTCAGGCCCTCAGTAAGAATTTCGCTCAAGAGCTCCAGAGCGTGCTTCTTGCTGCGCGCGTCCGGAAAGCTGCGAACACGGGCGGGACTCAGTACGCGGGCGACATCCATTAGCTAAAACTCTCCCCCTCGGCGAAACAAAGATCTAGTCGAAGCGATGTTTGTCTGCTTCGCGAGCATGGTGATCCTTCAGTTTTTCCTTGTGTTTTCGGACTTGCCTGTCGAGCTTGTCGATCATGTCGTCTATCGCCGCATACATATCGTCTTCGGAAGCGTCCGCATGAATCGTTCCGCCAGTCAGGCGAATAGTCGCTTCGGCTTTATGCGCAAGTTTCTCTACTGTCAAGATGCAGTGGATATCGGTCAGGTGATCAAAGTGGCGTTCGACGCGCTTGAATTTTCCCGTAACATAATCGCGTAACGCGGGAGTGACATCGACATGATGTCCCGTAACATTTAGCTGCATATAACACTCCAGTTTAATAGGCGGGTTCTGTTTGCCGCGCTGTTAGCCCGCCATCTTGCTTCGCTTTCTTTCACTCGATGATGGAATTTTCATGCCTTCCCGGTACTTTGCTACCGTCCGGCGTGCGACGTGAATTCCTTCTTCGGACAGCAACTTTGTAATCTGATTATCGCTCAGCGGTTTTTCCGGCTTTTCGCCACCGATCATTTTTCGGATCTTGGCGCGCACGGCAGTTGAAGATTGTTCTCCGTCCTCGCTCGAGAGGTGGCTGGAGAAGAAAAAACGCAGCTCGAATATGCCGCGTGGTGTATGCATATACTTGTTGGTCGTTACTCGAGATACCGTCGATTCGTGCATCTCGATTGCTTCTGCGACGTCCTTGAGAATCATGGGACGCATGTATTCCTCGCCATGCTCGAGGAATTCAACCTGCCGCTCGACGATCGTGGTGGCGACTTTTAGCAGCGTTTCGTTGCGGATCTCGAGACTTCTGATCAACCAGCGTGCCTCCTGTAGCTGAGTTCGCAGAACGTCGTACTCGCCATCACGTCCGAGCGAGCCCGCGTATGACTGATTTACCTTGAGTTGCGGAGCTGCGGCTGTATTCAGCTCTACGATCCAGGCGCCGTCGGAGCGCCGAACATAAACGTCCGGGACGACATACTCCGCAGCCGTAGCCGTAATCGACGAGCCGGGGCGCGGGTGACAGGCGCGCACCAGCACCAATGCATCGTTGAGTTCCTCATCTGTCGTCTCGAGCTGGCGCCTCAGGGCTGTGAACTGGTGAGCTGCCACCAGCTCGAGATAGTCGCTCGCCACCGTCTGCGCCAGCTCTAGTCCCGGGGTATCCGGATCGAGTTGCCGGAGCTGAAGCAGGACGCACTCGCTGACAGATCGAGCGCCCACGCCTACGGGGTCGAGCCGCTGAACCAGGCCGAGTACTGCCTCGATCTCTTCCGTGCTGGCGGCGATATCGGGTAACAACGTCGCCCGAATGGCCTCGCTTTCGTCAGTCAGGTAGCCATCCTCGTTTATCCCGTCGACGATGGCCTGGCCAATCGCGGTCGTCCGGGCGTCGAGATTTTCGAGTTCGAGCTGCCACAGCAGATGATCTCGCAGTGTGTCTTCGGAAATGTCTGCGAACTCGCGTTCGCTGCGCGGCTCGAACGAACTCGGCGTGTCCGACGGTCCGGTTCGCTGCGTATCGGTCCATTCGGCATCGGCAAGATCGAGGTCGGGCGCGGATTCTTCCCCATCCGCTGTGGTGTCTTCGCTCTCTTCGAGAGACGCATCTTCATCGACCTCGAGCATGACGTTTTCGTCAAGCGCCTCCTGGATCTGAGTTTGCAGGTCCATAATCGGAAGTTGCAGCAGCCGAATCGCCTGCTGCAGCTGAGGTGTCATCGTCAGCTGCTGTGAGAGCCGGAGTTGGAGGGAAGGCTTCAGCATTCAGTGATACGCAGTTTAGAGAGAGAATCCCTCGCCCAGGTACACCTCTCGTACATTCTGATTCGACAGTATCTCATCCGGGCTTCCGGCGGCCATGAGTGCACCATTATTCACAATATAGGCGTGGCCGCAGATTCCAAGGGTTTCGCGGACATTGTGATCCGTTATGAGTACGCCGATACCGCGCTGCGTAAGGTGACGGATAATTCTCTGAATGTCGATTACCGAGATCGGGTCGACGCCGGCGAACGGTTCGTCCAGCAGAATAAAGCGCGGCTCTGCCGCGAGAGCCCTGGCGATCTCCACGCGTCGCCGCTCGCCGCCGGACAGCGAGACGCCAAGGCTGTCGCGAACGTGCGCGATGTGGAGTTCTTCGAGCAGCGATTCGAGATGACTCTGTCGCCCGGCTCTGTCCAGGTCCGCGCGTGTCTGCAATATCGCGCGAATATTGTCCGCGACCGAGAGTTTTCTGAAAATAGACGCTTCCTGCGGGAGATATCCAAGCCCGCGACGTGCACGACGATGAACCGGCAACCTTGTTACATCTTTCCCGTTGAGAACGATCTTGCCGCGGTCGCAGCGTATCAATCCGACGATCATGTAGAACGCCGTCGTCTTGCCGGCACCGTTGGGCCCCAGCAATCCGACGATATCGCCGCCGTCTATTGAAATCGAAAGGTCTTTTACAACTTCGCGTGAGCGGTAGCGCTTGGCGATACCCAGCGCTTCAAGCTTACTCATGGCGATGTTGCGTCTTCCGGCTCGGTATCAGCCGAAGGCGGCACGATGGTAATCACGACCTGTTCGTCACAGCCGGATGATCCCGAGGTAATCTTTGCCTGGTCGAGGTCGTAGACGAGATTGCAGCCAGTCATCTCGTTCGAGCCTTCAGCGATGCGAGCGCTCTCGTTCATCCGCAGTACGCGCGTCCTGTTGTCATAGCTCAGGATATTGGCGCTGCCGCTGATCGGCTGCTCGCGTGTTGCGCTCAGGTCCTCGAACATTGCGGGTTCGCCGCGCAACTCCGCTACCACGAGCCCGTGATCCTCGAATACGAGTTCGGCGCTGTCTGCGCTGATTGTCGCCGACTCGATCGTAATTCTGACGTCTCCCGTGAATCTCCACTCGCTTCGCTCGAAATCGAGCGCAGTCGCGACGGCCTCGTTCGCACTAATACCTATATCGCCCTGAGTAATGCTGAGGCGACGAAACACGACAGTCTCGTTTTTCTGGTCGAAAGAAGACGATTCTGCATCGAGAAGAATCGGTAATTGCTCACCTTCCTGGGCATTCATCGCGGCAGACCAGACGAGAGCGACAGCAGCTGCGGAGGCGGAGAATTTACGGATTGAATTCACCATGCACACTCGATTCTAGTTCCAGGCGTTCGTCGCGCAAGAAAACGCGGATGCCCACAGCGTCAAGTCGTCGCGAGCCGACGAACAGGCTCACCGAGTCGTCAGTGCTCGCGATGAGCTCTGCGGGTTCGAATCTCAGGGCCTGTGTCTGAATAATGGTTCTGTCTCCGTCTTCAGGTTCGTTCGCCAGCTCTACGGCGCCCTGGAGATCGAAATACGATTCGTCCTCGGACGCTTCCCCGGTGTCGGCCGTCAGAATCCAGGGAACATCCTCGACCGGGCGGTATTCTACCCGGACATTGCTCAAAAAGAGTCGGTTCTCGTTTGGCCGCTCCTCGGCTCGGCCCGCCCAGATTCTGTAAAGTCGTCTGCCGTTCTCATCGGTGGACGTTATCTCGGCATCGGTCAGGTAATAGCCTAGTGGCAACGATTCCCGGAGCTCGCCCGGCAGCCGGACAGCGGTCCCTATTCGACCCCAATACCAACTTGCCCCGGCTGCCGCTGACAGCGCCGAAAATATCAAGACGTTGCGGAAGTTCAGGTACATGACCGCGTCGGTACCACTACATCACAGTGTCCACGATAACAAATCCCTGGTATGCCAAGAACGTAGCAAGCAAGATAATGCCGACAGGCCGCGTAAGCTGCACGCGCATGGCGCTGTTATAAGCGAGCAGGAAGACCGCCAGCGTCATCCCGCCCATGACCGGAAGATGCAGCGTCACGACATCGGATTCGAGCGTGAGCGGTCGTATCGCTCCCGCGATACCTATGACCGCAAGCAGATTGAATATGTTGGATCCGAGGACATTGCCAAGTACCAGATCCGATTCGTCCTTGGCCGCACCGGCGATTGCGACGGCCAGCTCCGGAAGACTAGTCCCGACCGCCACTACGGTCACACCCAGAACGAGCTCGCTGACACCCATGAACAGAGCGATAGCGGTTGCTCCATTTACCATAAGCTCGGCACCGATGAGGACGGTAACGAGACCCGCGGTGAGCCAGAACGCCGCCGTACGCGGCTGCATGTCGGCCGGAAACTCATCGGCATAATCCGGTCGAATCGGATCGAAAACGCTGGAGCGGGAGCCGACGGCGATAATCCATGCGGTTATGATGCAAAGTGCCCCCAGCAGCAGCCAGGCGTCCAGTCGACTCAATTCATAGTTCAGAAGCAGGACAGTCGCGAGAATCGTGACCGCGACGACCGCTGGGAACTCACGCCGAAGCGTCTGCGAGTGGACGGCCAGCGGGCAGATGATGATCGCCGAACCCAGCACCAGCCCGAAGTTCGCGATGTTCGAGCCAATGGCGTTGCCGACGGCCAGCGCAGGCGCTTCTTCGAGAGAAGCCAAAGCAGAGATCAGCATCTCCGGCGCGGATGTCGCAAAGCCGATGACGACGAGCCCGACCAGAACGGCCGATACGCCGAGATTCCGTGCGGTAGCGGCTGCGCCGATAACGAGTCGATCGGCGCCCCAGAAAAGCAGTACTAGACCACCGAGAACCTCGGCCGTGGATATCAGCATGGGGCCGAGGGAATCAACCCTGCGCTCGTTCAATCAGTTCCATGCCGAAATTCTAGCAGTCCGCCAGTCTGCGTCATGAGGGATTACCCGGATTCGGGTAGACTGTTGCCCGATCGCTCCTTCCGACCGGATTGAAAACAGTGGATCCCAAAGCAGTCGCGGCTCTAATCGAAAAAGGCCTGCCAGGCGCGGAAGTCGCAGTGCGGACCGACGGTAACGGTCATTACGAGGCGACAGTGGTAAGCGATTCCTTCGGCGGAGAGCGAACGCTGAAACGTCACCAGCTCGTATATGGAACGCTGGGTGAACTCGTCGGTCGCGAGCTGCATGCGCTGAATCTCAAAACGTTCACGCCGGAGGAGTGGCAAGCAAAGGCCACCGACTGACGGGCGCGCCTGGTGGATCGACTGGAAATTACCGGCGGCGAACGTCTCTCTGGCGAGGTCGTCATCTCCGGAGCGAAGAACGCGGCGTTGCCGATTCTTGCTGCCGGGTTACTCGCCGAAGGCTCCGTCGTTCTCGAGAACGTTCCGCACCTCAATGACGTGACGACAACCGTCAAGCTGCTGCGTCGTATGGGCGTCGACATCGTCTTCCACGACGGTGTTCGGCTCGAGATCGACGCCGGTCATATCAACGAATTTATCGCTCCTTACGAACTCGTCAAGACGATGCGCGCGTCTATACTCGTGCTGGGCCCATTGTTGAGCCGTTTCGGCCGCGCCGACGTTTCATTGCCTGGCGGCTGCGCGATCGGAGCCCGGCCGGTCAATCTCCACGTTTCCAGTCTGCGGGCGATGGGTGCCGACATTTCGATCGACAACGGCTACATTCGCGCACGCGCGGACAGACTCGAAGGTGCGCGACTGGTTCTGGATACGGTAACGGTGACCGGAACGGAAAATATCATGATGGCCGCGGTACTGGCCGATGGCGAGACGGTTATCGAGAATGCCGCGCGCGAGCCCGAAGTCGTCGATCTCGCGAATTTTCTGATTGCAATGGGCGCGCAGATCGAGGGAGCTGGCACCGATACCATCTTTATCCAGGGGGTCGACTCGTTGAGCGGCACACATTATTCGGTCCTTCCGGATCGGATCGAGACCGGGACCTATCTCGTGGCGGCCGCGATCACGGGCGGCAAGGTGAAGCTCAAGCGTGCCCGCCCGGAGCATCTCGATGCGGTTCTGAAGAAGCTTGAGGAAGCGGGTGCGACCGTCGAGAGGGGAGCAGACTGGATCGTACTCGATATGGGCGGACGCAGACCGGCCGCCATCGACCTTCGGACGGCTCCCTACCCGGCGTTTCCGACTGATATGCAGGCGCAATTTTGTGCGTTGAATGCGGTCGCGGAAGGGACGGGAACGATCGTGGAGACGGTCTTCGAGAACCGTTTCATGCATGCGCTCGAGCTGCAACGCATGGGCGCGAATCTGACGATCGAGGGCAATACCGCGATCACGAAGGGTGTCGACCATCTCGCCGGTGCGCCCGTCATGGCGACGGACCTCCGTGCGTCTGCTTCGCTGGTATTGGCGGGTCTCGTCGCCGAAGGTGTTACGGTTGTCGACCGCATTTACCACATCGATCGTGGTTACGAGTGCATCGAGGAAAAGCTGTCGCAGCTCGGAGCGCGCATCCGTCGTCTGCCGACCTAGGGTGATGCTTGCGGCCGTTCCTCCAGCGTCGCGCTTACTTCGAATTCGCCGGCTCCGCGGCGAACGCCGCGGAGCGCGACAACATCCCCGGGGTCGGCTCCCGCGATAAGATTCATCATCTGCTGCGGATTCATCATTCTCTCGCCGTTCACGTGTGTAACCACATCGCCACGCTCCAGTCCCGCCGCGGCGGCGGGGCCACTGACATTCAGAATCTCGATTCCCGGACCGTTGAGTCCCAGAGCTTGCGCCTGCAGACTCGGCAGATACCAGGCGTTAACACCGAGCCAGCCGCGTATCACACGGCCGTGTTCGATGAGCTCCGCCATGACGCCGCGAACCAGATTGACCGGGATCGCGAATCCGACACCGGCCGGTACCACCTGATCCTGCACGCCCGCGCCAAGCACAGCCGTATTGATCCCGACCAGCTCGCCGCTGGTATTGACCAGCGCACCGCCGGAATTGCCTACGTTGATGGCCGCGTCGGTCTGTATGAAACTCTCGAAGGTGGCGACGCCGAGACCTCTATCCGTTGCGCTGACAATCCCCTGCGTGACCGTCTGACTGAATCCGAACGAGTTCCCGATCGCGAGTACGACATCGCCAATCTGCAGCGTGTCGGAGCGTCCCAGCGCGATAGTGGGAAGGTCCGGCAGATCGATCTTCAGCAGTGCCAGTTCCGTTTCGGGATCGGCGCCGACGAAGGTGGGTTCAGCAGCCCTGCCGTCTGCGAGCTGGACGTAGATCTCGTCAGCGTCCCGGATGACATGCCAATTCGTCACGAGATAGCCGTCCGGGCTGATAACGACTCCCGATCCGAGACCCTCGCCGGCCAGCGGGCTGGTTCGGAGCCCTGCGAAGCCACTGCGCTGGCCGGGAATTCCTGCCGTGTAGATGTTCGCGACGGCCGGGGCGCTGGCGGCGACGGCATTGGCGTAGCTCGTCGGCGCTCCGCCACCAGGCAACGCGCCGGAATTAACGATATCCGGCCGAATCAGCACCACGACGAACGCTACTGCGAGGCCGATCGCGACGGACTGGGCGACAAAGGCGACCAAATTCAGGCCCCGGGACATGGACCTAGTGTAGCAGGACGGCTGCCGGGCCTTTCGGTGGTCAAGGTGTCGCGGCGCTGTGTATAATCGCGCGGGCTTGGGAAAGACCAATTTACAACGAGGCGCGATTTCATCAGGGCGTGATCGATGCAGCCTCATGCGTCTCGTCAAGAACACACTAGCAATTCCAACGGACGGCTGGCCTGCGTGCCGAATCAGCCCTGGAGCGCTTCATGACTGACAAAGCGAATCTCTCGAGACGCCACTTTCTGACGGCCGCTACGGCAGTGACCGGCGGAGTTGGAATCGCCGCGGCTGCCGTACCGTTCGTGGCGTCCTTTCGACCGAGTGCCAGGGCCCAGGCTCTGGGCGCCCCCGTCGAAGTCGATATCAGCAAAGTCGAACCCGGCGCGATGATTCGCGTCGAGTGGCGTGGCCGGGTGATCATGATCGTGCACCGCACCGCGGATATGCTCGGACGGCTCGCGGGCCTCGAAGACGTACTCGCCGACCCGGCGTCGATCAATTCGGAGCAGCCGACTTACGCGATCAACGAGTATCGCAGCGTGCGGCCGGAAATTCTGGTTGTCGAAGGCGTCTGTACGCATCTCGCTTGCGCGCCGACACCGCGTTTCGAGGTTGCGCCGGCCGATTTGGGAGCAGACTGGCAGGGCGGCTTCTACTGCCCTTGCCATGGGTCGAAATTTGATCTCGCAGGGCGCGTCTACAGTGGTGTCCCCGCACCCACCAATCTACGCATCCCGCCTCATAGCTTTCTGACGGAGAGCACCCTGTTAATTGGTGCGGAGACGGGGGTCTCGTAGTGGCAACGATCCAGCACGATGTCGTGAACCGGCTTGGACGCAATTTTTCGGCGCTAACGTCATGGATCGACGAACGCTTTCCGATGACGAAGCTCATCAAGGAGCACGCCACCGAATACTACGCGTCCAAGAATTTCAACTTCTGGTATGGCTTCGGCGTACTCGCCACAGTCGTGCTCGTGCTGCAGATCGTCACCGGCATTTTGCTGACGATGAACTACAAGCCGTCTGCGGCAGAAGCATTCGCATCGGTCGAGTACATCATGCGCGATGTCGATTGGGGCTGGCTCATTCGCTACCTGCATTCGACGGGCGCGTCGGCGTTTTTCATCGTCGTCTATCTGCACATGTTCCGTGCGATGATGTACGGCTCGTATAAGAAGCCGCGCGAACTGATCTGGCTGATCGGTATGGCGATCTATCTGTGCATGATGGCGGAAGGCTTCTTCGGCTACCTGCTTCCGTGGGGCAACATGTCGTACTGGGGTGCGCAGGTCATCGTCTCACTCTTTGGTGCGGTGCCCGTTATCGGCGAGGGTCTCGCCGAATGGATTCGCGGCGACTTCTATATTTCGGATATCACGCTTAACCGGTTTTTCGCATTTCACGTGATCGCCGTTCCACTCATGCTCGTCCTGCTCGTAGTCGTTCACATAATGGCCCTGCACGAGGTTGGTTCGAATAATCCCGATGGTATCGAGATTAAGGAGCGCAAGGGCCCGGATGGCGTCCCGCTCGACGGTGTCGCATTTCATCCCTATCACACGACGAAAGATCTCGTGATTATTCTCGTGTTTGCGATTCTATTCTCGGCAGTGGTGTTTTTCGCGCCCGAGATGGGCGGGTATTTCCTCGAGCACGCGAACTTTGATCCCGCGAACACTCTGCAGACGCCAGAGCACATAGCGCCGGTCTGGTATTTCACGCCGTTCTACGCAATTCTTCGCGCGGTCCCGAACAAGCTGTTGGGCGTCGTCCTGATGGGGCTGGCCGTTGTGCTGCCGATCTTCCTGCCGTGGCTCGATCGATGCAAAGTGAAGTCCATCCGCTATCGCGGCTGGATCTTCAAGGTTGCGCTTTGGACCTTCGTGTTCAGCTTTCTTTTCCTCGGATACCTCGGGTTGCAGCCGGTAAGCGATACTTTCACGATGCTTGCGCGCGTATTTACATTCACTTACTTCAGTTTCTTCGTTCTAATGCCGTTCTATACGAGTTGGGAGAAACCGAAGCCTGTACCGGATCGGGTGACGTGATGAAGTCGAAAGCGGCACTGTTCGTGTTCTGCGTTGCGTTCGGGTCCGCGGTGCTTGCGCAGCACGCGGGTGACGGCGGGTTGCACCTGGAGCCGGCGAACACGGATGTGAGCGATACGGCGTCATTGCAGCGCGGCGCGAAATACTTTGTTAACTATTGTCTGGGTTGCCACTCGGCGCAGTATGTACGCTACAACCGTTTGGGCGCAGACCTCGATCTGACCGAGGCCCAGCTCGTCGAGAACATCATGTTTACCGGTGAGCGGCCTTTCGACACGATGACGAATGCCATGAATCCCGTCGATGCTGCACGCTGGTTTGGTGTTGCGCCGCCGGATCTCTCGTTGATTTCCCGCAGCCGCGGTACCGATTATCTCTATAACTTTCTGCGTGGATTCTATAAAGACGAATCGGCGCTTAGCGGCACGAATAATCTCTGGCTTGCGAATACGGCCATGCCACATGTCTTGTGGGAATTGCAGGGAATCCGGACGGCGGTGTTCTCTGAGCCGGGCGCGGATGCCGCGGGATTGCCGCAATTCGAGCATTTCGAGCCAGTCAGCCCGGGAACGCTCAACGAAGAAGAATATGATGAGTTGGTCCGCGATATAGTGACTTTCCTTGACTACATCGGTGAGCCGATGCAGCTTGAGCGACGTGCGCTCGGTGTCCGAGTAATCGGATTCCTGCTGATATTCCTGTTAATCGCGTACATGCTCAAGAGAGAAGTCTGGAAGGACGTCCACTAGCGCCGTTCCAGTCTGTCGTCGATTTTGCCACTTCACCAGGAGGCGTTCCTATGGCGGTAATCGCCAACCGTCGATCAGTCATGACGCTTTTCTCCAGGCCGACCGATGTCTGGAGTCACCGGACTCGCCTCGTTCTGGCAGAGAAAAGCATCAACATCGATATCGTCGATGTCGATGACAGCAATTATCCGGAAGATCTTTTGGATCTGAATCCTTACAACACCGTACCAACGCTCGTCGATCGGGATCTCGTTCTTTATGATTCGCGCGTCATCATCGAATATCTCGATGAACGTTTCCCGCATCCACCGTTGATGCCGGTCGACCCTGTAACGCGCGCTCAGTTTCGCCTGGCGCTGTACCGCATCGAACACGATTGGTATGCGCTAGCGAGTGAGATCGAAGAAGGCGGCGACCGCAAACCGGTCACACGCGCGCGCAAGGCGCTACGCGACAGTATCGTTTCGAGCGTGGAGATATTCGGCGCAAAGCGCTTCTTTCTCAGCGACGAATTTTCTCTCGTCGACTGCAGTATTGCGCCAATACTCTGGCGATTGGACGTGTTTGGAATCGAATTGCCCGCGCAGGCGAAGCCGATACAGAAGTACATGGATGAGATATTCTCGCGATCATCTTTCCAGGCGAGCATGACAGAACTCGAGCAGGAGATGCGCTAGAGCGCATGGCGCAGGTTACATCCAAGCGCCCGTATCTCATTCGTGCAATGCACGAATGGATGACGGACAACGACCAGACGCCTTTTATCGTCATCGACGCCGCCGCCGACGGCGTGTCTATTCCCGAACAATATGTTTCCGACGGGCGCGTGATCCTGAATGTCAGTTATTCGGCGACCCGGAATTTAACCGTAGGCGACGAACTGATGAGTTTCGAAACGCGCTTCGAAGGCCGGGCGCGCCATCTCGACATTCCAACCACGGCCATACTCGGAATCTATGCCCAGGAGTCCGGGCAGGGAATGATCTTCACGGAGGAAGAGCTCGTGTCCGGTTCCGGCGAATCGTCCGATAATGGCCCGGATGACGACACGCCGACCGAGGGCGGTTCATCCGGCCGTCCGAGTCTCAAAGTCGTCAAATAGGCTGCGGACCGTCAGAGCCCGCTAGCCCGAGCCGAGAATTTTCTCGTCGATTAAATCGCACAGGCAGTGAATCAACAGCAGATGCACTTCCTGAATGCGGCAGGTCCGCTCGGCGGGTACGCGGAGCTCGACGTCGTCGGCTGACAGCATTCTTGCGATCCTGCCGCCGTCTCGCCCTGTCAACGCAACAACGGTTACGCTGCGATCGTGCGCAGTTTCGATCGCCCGGGTGACATTCTCAGAATTACCAGACGTCGAGATCGCGAGCAGGACGTCGCCGGGACGGCCGAGAGCACGAACCTGCTTCGCGAATATATCGGCAAAGTCGTAGTCGTTTGCGACCGCGGTGATCGTCGAGCTATCCGTGGTAAGGGCGACGGCGGGAAGACCGGGGCGCTCGCGCTCGAAACGACCGAGCAGCTCTCCCGAAAAATGCTGTGAATCGGCTGCCGAGCCGCCATTGCCGCAGCTCAGTATCTTGCCATCCTCCAGCAACGCCATTGCCATTACGTCCGCTGCGTGTGCAACGATCGGAACAAGCGATTGCGCCGCCTGCTTTACCGCAATGCTTTCCTGAAAATGGGCTGTAACGCGATCGTCCATAGGTCCGCCGGGGGATCGATTAGGCGCAACTCTGCCTGCAACTGTCGCTACCTTCAAGGCAAGTAATGCCAACCAGTGTGATATTGGCCGGCATTTCAGTCTGCGCGAAACGCATCCCGCCACCACCTGACTCGAGGTTCGCGCGTATCACTATCGTCGATCGTAAGGACATCGAATCGCAGCGAACATGTGGCCCACGCCCGATTACGCATGAGCAGGTGCTTCGTCGCGAGGATGATCCTGCGTTGTTTGTGTCGGTCCACGCTATCGATGGCCGAGATCTTCGCGCCGCGTTTTCGAGATCGCACTTCCACGACGACCAGCATCGCCGCGTCTCGACATACGAGATCGAGCTCGCCGAGACGGCAGCGATAGCGTTGCTCGAGAATCTCGAGGCCGAACGCTGCAAGATAGTCGCGTGCGACCGCTTCCCAGGCCTCGCCGTCCCGATGGCACTTCGATGCGGTAATGCGGATTCGCTATCTCGCGGCCGCGACTTCGCGGACTTCGTTGCGGGGTCCGACACCCAGCATCGTCGGACGGCCGTCGCGAAACTGCGCCAGCGGCAAGCTGCGATGCACTCGGCCACGTTCATCGAGACTCAGCTCGCCTGACATGGCCGGGAAGGCAGAGAAACCCGGGCTAGGCCCATACAGCAGCGGGATCAGGCGATAGGCATCGAATCCCATAGCGAAAAGGCGGGGCCATTGCGCGACGCGTTGCGGCCAGTACGATGCGAGCGTGGATTTGAGCTCCATCGCCGCAGCGTCGGGCGACAGCAGCCACGGTGCATCGGGAAACAGGATGCCATCCAGATCGACATCGCTGCTCATGCCCGCAGGCGCGTAGATTTCGGGCGTCGCATAAGTGGGCAGGTCGCCTGCGTAATGAAACCTGAGCTGTGGCGCGAGCAAACGACCGTTGTCGGCGTTCGTCGCGAGAAAGATCACATCGACATCCTGTCGCCGCCGTGGTTCGAACTCGAGTGGTACGCCCAGGTTTGCAGCGAGCCTTCGATAACGTTGGGTACTTTGCGCAAGATTCATCAGCGTCGTGATAGGCAACGAAAAATCCTGGCTATTGGGGTTGTAATAGCTGTACTCGAGCAACCGACCCTCGAGGCGTTCGAACTCGCCCTGAAAGCTGAAAAGCAGTCTTCGGCCCCAATCCGAGTTCGGCACCAGCGCGACCGCCGTTCTCGCGCCGCTCGCAATGGCGTGACGGGCCACTTCGAGTGCTTCGTCTTCGGGAGCCAGGGCGAACTGAAAAAAGTTCTCCGGCACGACCAGATCATCCTGCGCGAAGTTCAGTGCCAGTGTCGGGGTGAAACCGACATTGGTGACTATTCGATCGACGTTGGGCTTTAGCAGAGGGCCGACGATAAAGTTGGCGCCTTCGAGTTCCGCACGGCGATAGGCTTCGTCGCTGCCGAGCGCGTCGGTGTCGTACACCTTGATATGAGTACGTTCCCCGTTCACGCCGGTTCGAAGATGCGCGGCGATGAAACCATCGCGAATTGCGGCGGCTTGTTCCCCGAGGCTTCCGAGCGGCAATAACAGCGCGACTTGCTCGGGATAAATCTGCGAAAGCCGATACCGATCGATGAGCGTCGCAAGAAACGTCTCGGTTGCCGGGTGTCTCGGGAATGTCTCGCTCCAGCTGGCGAGGCCACGCTCGAGTCCGGCCGGGTCGCTGCGATACGCGGCAGCGACGGGCAACAGCGCCAGCCAGCCGTCGATAGTAGGGTCGCCGCTGGTAACGACCGGACGGCTTTCAATCTGTTCCAGCAAGCCGCTCCAGATCAACTCGTGGTTCTCTGCGACAGCGGCGCTGTCTTCCAGCCAGACTTCCCGCTCCACGAATGTAGCGACTGCCTCCTCGACACGCATGAGGTCGAACAGTGCGCGACCACGAACGGCTGCCGATTCAACCAGGATCGCGGGCTCGGGAGGCGTGGTTAGCTGATCGAGGAGTTCAAGCGCGGCCAAAGGCCGGTTTTCTTCGAGTTCGATCGTCGCCGCGAGAACGATTATCGTCTGGTCGTAGCCGACTGCACCGGCGTCGCGCGCCTGCGCAACTGAGCGGCGCGCGCCGGTCGTATCGCCACGCTCGAGCTGCAGCCGTGCGGCCGCCAGCGAATACGCGGCCAGTGCTGCGCCCGTGCTGCCGGTGGACAGCTCCGACAGCAGCGCGAGCGCCGCATCGGTCTCGCCGGCCTCGGCGAGATCCGTGGCGCGTTGCAGATTCTGTTGATCGACGGGTACGACAGCGGGGCCTTGTGTCGCGCAGGCCGCGAGCAGTGAAAAGCCGATGAGCAGTGTGGCTTTCGCGATTAATGGCATCGTTAGCGATGCTTGCACATTCCGGTTGCGCACAGGCAGCATGACCTCATGAACGTGGAATCAACCGGGACGCTGTTCGTGGTCGGAACACCAATCGGTAACCTGGACGATCTGAGTTCCCGCGCCCGCAGCGTCCTCGGAGCCGTGGATTTGATAGCGTGTGAGGATACCCGCCGGACCGGGCGATTGCTATCGAGTATCGGGGTCGATCGTCCACTAATTCCCTACCACGATCACAACGAGGACGAGCAGACAGAGGTGCTTCTCGCCCGCCTCGCGGGCGGCGAATCCGTCGCTCTCGTCAGCGACGCGGGACTGCCGACCATCAGCGACCCTGGTCTGAAGCTGGTTCGGGCTGCGCCCGCGCGAGGCGTGCCGGTCGCGACGGTCCCGGGGCCAAGCGCAGCGCTCGCCGCATTGAGTATCGCGGGGCTCGCAACGGATCGATTCGTGTTCGAAGGCTTCCTCCCGCGCCGCGCCGGTCCGCGCGATGCGCGCCTCGAGAGCCTGGCAGTGGAAACGCGCACCATGATTTTCTACGAAGCCGTTCACCGGGTCGCGGCGACGCTGGCAGTATTTGCGGCGCGTTTCGGCGCGGATCGTCCCGCTGCGATCGCGCGAGAACTCACCAAGCTGCACGAACAGCTTGCGACGGGCACTTTGGCCACACTGACAGACCGGCTCGGCAGCGGAATCCCGCTCAAAGGCGAGTTCGTGATACTCGTCGCCGGTCGCGAGAGGGATGACGCGGCCAGCGACGCGGAGGTCGAGCGAATCTTCTCTATTCTCGCCCGCGAACTGCCGGCCAAGACGGCGGTCGCTGCGACTGCGGAGATCACCGGACACTCCCGCAACGCTGTCTACCGGCTGACCAGAACCTAGCCGACGGCAGGGCGTATCGGAACTCCGCCGACTGTCGTTGACAAGTGCGGGAGCTATCCGGACCCGACCTGTTTCGGTGACACTGCCGCGGCGCCCGGAATCGGCGTAAAATAGGCGCGGGAGTCGGCCGGGCAGTCGCTGGGACGGTCTTTTCGAAGATTGACCTGGAGGAAAGTCCGGGCTCCGTTGGGCAGGGTGCCAGGTAACGCCTGGGAGGCGTGAGCCTACGGCCAGTGCCACAGAAAATATACCGCCGGATTACGGTCCGGTAAGGGTGAAAAGGTGCGGTAAGAGCGCACCGCGCAGGTGGTAACACGCTGCGGCAAGGTAAACCCCACCCGGAGCAAGACCGAATAGGGGAGCGTTTCAGTGTGCCCACACGAGCTCCCGGGTAGGTCGCTAGAGGCGTGTGGCGACGCGCGCTCGAGATGAATGACTGTTCTCGACAGAACCCGGCTTACAGGCCGGCTCCCACTTCTTTTCGGGTCGCCCGACCTCGTTTAGCCGCGTTTTCTTAATTTAACGTGAGGTAACGACTGTAACCCATTGATTCATAGTAGTCGCTGCGACGCCGGGATTTCGCTCGCGCGCCGCTAACTCACTGGCAAACAAAAAAAATATCGCGTTTCGCGGTTGACAGCGCCGGGCCGCCGTTCTTATAGTGGGCCGAAGTGGTAAGAAGTGGGGAAAAATGGGACGGCCATGTTCCGCGGTGCCTTCAAAGTTACCCTGGATTCGAAAGGGCGGGTGGCGATTCCGACACGATTTCGGGAACGTCTCGATACCCGTTGCGAAGGGCAACTCGTCGTCACTGTCGATAGAGATCAATGCCTTCTCATCTACCCCTTACCTGACTGGGAGGAAGCCCAGCGAAAGCTGGATCGCCTGCCGTCCTTCAACAAAGTGGCTCGCGAAACCCAACGCCTCATGGTGGGTTACGCGACCGACGTCGAGCTGGACGGACAGGGCCGCATCTTACTGTCGAAAGCGTTGTGCGAATTCGCAGCGCTCGACAAGCACGCCATGCTCATCGGTCAGAGTAACAAATTCGAGCTATGGGACGAAGAGCGCTGGAACCAGCTTCGTGACGCCTGGAGATCACAGGACGACTCCAGCGATGAAGGTGCTCCAACGGCTTTTGGCACGCTGACTCTCTAAGCGACGCAGCGATTGGAACATAAGTCCGATCATCAGCCAGTGCTGATGGACGAGGCATTAGAGGGCTTGGACGTAGTTGAAGACGGTTGCTACGTCGACGGGACGTTCGGTCGGGGAGGGCATAGCGCGCTCATTCTCGACAGACTCGGGGAGCAGGGAAGATTGTTCGCTTTGGATAAGGATCCCGAGGCCGTGCGCTTCGGTCGCAAACGTTTTGCGAACGAACCACGCTTCGTTATCGAGCACGGTGGATTCGAGACACTCGCGGAGCGCGTTTCGAACTGGTCCGACGATCGCATGGTCGCCGGAATTCTGCTCGATCTTGGCGTTTCGTCGCCACAGCTCGACACGGCCAGCCGCGGCTTCAGCTTCAGCCTCAACGGACCGCTCGACATGCGTATGGATACTGGCTCGGGTGAGACCGCCGCTGAATGGCTGGCGCGCGTCGACGAGCGCGAACTCCGCGAAGTGCTGTATCGCTTCGGGGAGGAACCGCGTGCCCGGCGGATCGCCGCCGCTATCGTCGAGGCTCGCGGCGCGGCTCCGTTGAAGTCGACGGCGCAGCTGGCCGATATCGTTGCTTCGAGCTGCGGCTATCGCGGCAGCCGCACGCATCCTGCGACGCGCGTCTTCCAGGCGATTCGCATTCAGATTAATGCGGAGCTCGTCGCGCTCGAACGCGCACTCGAAGCCTGCATCGACCTGCTAGCGAACGGAGGCAGGCTCTGCGTGATCAGTTTCCATTCGCTCGAGGACCGGCTCGTCAAACGCTTTATTGCTCGCGAAGCGCAGGGGGATCCGGCCTACCGTGGCTTACCCGACATTCCCGCTGCGGCGATGCCGCGAATGCGCCGCGTTGGCAAACTCGTGCGTCCGGCAGCGGCCGAGGTAGCCTCCAATCCCCGCGCGCGAAGCGCGAAGCTCCGCATCGCCGAACGCATAAGAGCGGTTGCCGCGTGAAACGTACGAACCTCCAGGTCTGGTTGTGCGTTCCGCTCGCGGCAGCGGTCGTGATCTCGGCCGTCTGGGTCATCGAAACAAAACACCAGTCGCGGCAGTTGTTCGTCGAGCTCGAGGCCCTGAACCGTGAGCGGGATCGTCTGCAGGTTGACTGGGGCCGGCTGCAGCTGGAGGAAAGCACGGTCGGCGCTCATTCACAGGTCGAGACGATCGCCCGCGAACGTCTCGAGCTCGAACGCCCTGCCGCTGACCAGATCGTCGTCGTCGCGGAGCCCGCGCCATGAAACGCAAGCGCAAGACGCCCAAGGTGATCTGGCGCCCGTGGCGCACCCGCTTCCTCATCGGGCTGATCGCCGTCGGCGCGCTCGCTCTCGAGGGGCAGGTACTTTATCTGCAGATCTTCGAGAAGGATTTTCTCGAGGCACAGGGCGACAACCGCCATTTGCGGACGGTACAGATTTCGGCACATCGCGGACCGATCACCGATCGTCATGGCGAGCCACTCGCGGTGAGCACGCCCGTCGACAGTGTCTGGGCCGATCCCCAGGCGCTCAGGCCCGCGTTGGATCGGCTCGGCGAGCTCGCGCAGGTCCTCGACCTCGACCCCGACTGGCTGGCCCGTCGCGTCACGAGCAATCTCGATCGTGAATTCGTCTACCTGCGGCGACATTTGCGCCCGGATCATGCGGCGCGCGCTTTGAGTCTCGGTTTGCCGGGCGTCAGTACGCTGCGCGAGTACCGCCGCTATTACCCGGCGGGCGAAGTGGCCGGGCACGTTCTCGGCTTTACCGACATCGACGATCACGGCCAGGAAGGAATGGAGCTTGCTTACGACTACTGGCTCGCAGGCGAGACGGGTACGAAACGAGTGCTCAAGGACCGGCTCGGACGCGTCATGGAAGATGTCGAGCTGATCAACGCGGCTCAACCCGGCCGGACTCTGGCGACGAGCCTTGATCTCAGAATTCAGTACCTGGCCTATCGTGAACTGATGCAGGCCGTTCAGGAGAGCGATGCGCTGTCGGGATCGGTCGTGATCGTTGACGTGACGAACGGCGAAATTCTGGCCATGGTCAATCAGCCGTCCTTCAATCCGAACGACCGCACGCAGCTCGAAGTGTCCCGTTACCGCAACCGTGCGGTGACGGATATTTTCGAACCCGGTTCGAGCTTCAAGCCACTGGTCGTCGCTGCAGCGCTCGAGTCCGGCGCCTACTCGCCCGATTCGATCATCGATACGTCGCCGGGCTACCTTCGTGTTGGCGGCAACATTCTGACAGAGGACTACAACAACCTCGGCCGAATCGACATCACGACGATGCTCGCGCAATCGAGCAGCGTCGGCGCGGGGCGACTCGGCCTGGAGCTCGACCCCGATCAGCTTTGGTCGGTCCTGACAAGTTTCGGTATCGGACGACTCAGCGACAGCGGGTTCCCTGGCGAGTCGGCGGGCGTACTCAACGACCCGCAGCACTGGCGGCCGGTCGGGCAAGCGACGCTGGGTTACGGCTACGGCTTGTCGGTTACTGCGCTGCAGCTTGCCCAGGCTTACAGCATTATCGCAGCCGACGGAATTCGACGACCGGTCACCATGATCGCTAACGACGGCGAGGCTTCGGGCGAGCGCGTTATCTCGGCAGACTCCGCGCGCGCTTTACAGACGATGCTCGAGAGCGTGGTGTCGCCGGCAGGAACCGGGGAGCGTGCCGCCGTAGCGAACTATCGCGTCGCCGGAAAAACCGGTACCGCCAAGAAATTCGTCGTCGGTGGCTACGCGGAGGATCGCTATCTCGCGGTCTTCGCCGGTCTTGCGCCGGTCAGCGATCCCAGGCTCGTTGCCGTTGTCGTCATCGACGAGCCGCGTGGCGAGGACTACTACGGCGGGCTCGTTGCAGCGCCCGTATTCTCTCGAATTCTGTCGGGCGCGTTGCGGCTGCTCGCCGTCCCACCCGACGCGCTGGAGGAGCCTCCGCTCACCGTCGTCGCGCAAGCCGGGGTTGCTCCATGATGGCGGCAGTAGCCACAGCTGCGATGACGCTCGGAGAACTGTTTGGTGCCGCCGCCGGAGATCTCGGAGCGCTCGAAATTCGCGATCTGGTCCTCGACAGTCGGCAGGTCCAGCATGGCACTGCGTTTCTTGCGGTTCCGGGAGAAACGAGCCACGGACTCGACTTCGCAGCCGACGCGCTGGCGCGTGGCGCCTCCGCCGTCGTGTACGAGCCGATGGCCGGGCATGGCGAAATCGGCGGGCCGGCGTTCGCGGTCGACAATCTCAGGGCCGGTCTCGGTGAGCTTGCCCGCGCATTCTACGGTCGCGCAATGGAGCGGCTATCGCTCGCGGGCGTAACCGGAACGAACGGCAAGAGCACCGTTGCTCACCTCGTCGCGGAGGCGCAAACGTTTCGCGGGATACCTTGTGGTTACATCGGAACGCTCGGTTCCGGAATTCCCCCTGCGATAACCCCTCAGGATCTGACGACACCCGATTGCATGACGCTGCATCGGACCTTGCGTTCGCTCGAGGCCAGCTATGCGGTGATGGAAGTGTCATCGCATGCGCTCGCTCAGGATCGCATCGCAGGCCTCGAATTCGGAACGGCGGCGTTTACGAATCTTTCCCACGACCATCTCGATTATCACGGCACGCTCGACGCCTATCGTGACGCGAAGACCCGACTCTTCACGCTACCGAGCCTCTCTCATGCGGTCCTGTTTGCCGATGACCCCGTCAGTTCCGAAATTGCCCGCGAACTCGGTCCTGCCGTCAGACAAATCGACGTAAGCCTCGAACGGGAATCGGAGCTCAGCGCGCGAATTCTGCGCAGCGATCTTCGCGGTCTCGAACTGGAGGTGCTTGGCGACGGCAAGCGCGCGACGATCTCGTCGCCGCTGATCGGAGACTTCAACGCGGCGAACCTGCTCGTCGCCCTCGGCGTGCTCAACGCCTGGGGCGTCAGTCTGCCCGAAGCTTGCGACGCGCTGAGCCGCTGTGCCGGATTGCCTGGACGCATGCAACTGCTCGGCGGCGAAGGACAACCTTCGGTCGTTGTCGACTACGCGCACACGCCCGATGCGCTGTCGCGCGTGCTCGAGACGCTGCGTAACGTTACGGACGGAGAACTCTGGTGCGTATTCGGCTGCGGTGGTCAGCGTGACACGGCCAAGCGTCCGGCGATGGGTCGCGCTGCGGCCGCGTTCGCCGATCACATCGTCCTGACCGATGACAATCCACGGGATGAAGATCCGGGCGCGATTGTGGCCGACATCCGCAGAGGTCTCGTATCGCATTCCGATGTCTGGGTAGAGCACGACCGCCGGCGCGCGATTGCGGATGCGATTTCCCGCGCCGAAACCGGCGATACGGTTCTCATCGCCGGCAAAGGTCACGAGGAGTCGCAGATTATTGCCGGCAAAGTCCGTTCTTTCAGCGACGCGATTGTCGTGACCGAAGTGCTGGGAGGACTCACGTGATGGCCCGCACTCTGGCGGCCGTCGCCAATGTGCTCGATGCCCGCCTCGTTGGCGAGGACGCAGGATTCGGCTCTGTCAGCATCGATACGCGCAAACTGGATGACGGCGGCTTGTTCGTCGCCATCAAGGGTGAGAACAGCGACGGCAACGATTTTATCGCTGATGCGCACGCGAAAGGCGCAGCAGGCGCTCTCGTTACGCGTCGCGCCGAAGTTGAGCTGCCCCAGGTCAAAGTTAAAGACACCCGCGTTGCGTTCGGCCGGATCGCTCGAGCGTGGCGCGAGAACTTCGGGATCCCGGTAGTTGCCGTTACCGGGAGCAACGGCAAGACAACCGTCAAGGAACTCATCGCCAGCATCCTGAGCAACCGCTGCAATGTCTGCGTAACCCAAGGCAATCTCAATAACGACCTCGGAGTTCCGTTGACGCTAATGACGCTCGATGAGGAGCACGAGGCACTTGTTGCAGAGATGGGCGCGAATCATGCGGGCGAGATCGATTATCTGAGCCGGCTCGTTCAGCCGACCGTCGGCGTCATTACGAACGCGAACTCCGCGCATCTCGAAGGCTTCAAATCGATCGCGGGCGTTGCAGCCGCGAAAGGCGAGTTGCTGGATCATTTGCCCCGGGCCGGAACTGCAGTCATCAACGCTGACGATTTTTACTGCAATGACTGGCGCGCTCGCAGCCGGGCAGAAACGGTTCTGACATTCGGTTTTACAGCCGGTGCGGATTGCACGGTGGTCGGTGATATCGCGGCCGGGACCTCCGGCTGCAGCTTCACGATGCGGCTTCCCGAGGGAGAGCGGGTCGATGTCGCGTTGCCGCTCGCCGGTGAGCACAACGTTCTGAATGCCCTCGCCGCAGCCACGGCGGCGTTCGCGCTCGGTACGGCCGACGAAGATATCGTCACCGGGTTGAATTCCGCGCACGCCGTAAAAGGTCGTCTGAACATACTTCGCGGCAAGAGTGGCGCCGCTGTCATCGACGACAGCTACAACGCGAATCCCGGCTCGGTCAAAGCTGCGCTGGACTATCTCGCGAACGCGACCGGCAAGCGCGTCTTTATTCTCGGCGACATGGCCGAGCTTGGAAGCGACGCCGAGGAACTACACCGCGAGATCGGGCACTACGCGACCGCTCGCTGCGACGTGCTGCTGACGCTCGGTCCGCTGAGCCGGCACGCGGGCGAGGAATTCGGTGGTGGTGCGCAATCGTTCGATGACGTGGCGGAGCTAGGCGTAACAGTCGAGGGCTTGCTCGCGAATGACGTGACGATACTTATTAAAGGCTCTCGCGTCATGGGGCTCGATCGACTTGTTGATCTCCTCAGGATCGATGAGGTAACGGCATGCTGATCTACGTCGCGGAATACCTGACGCAGCTGCACTCCGGGTTCAACGTTTTCGGCTACCTCACGATGCGCGCCATACTCGGCGCACTAACGGCGTTGGTTCTGTCGCTCACGATGGGCCCGATGCTGATCCACCGCCTCGCCGCACGCAGCGTCGGTCAACCGATTCGCGCGCTCGGTCCCGAATCGCATCTGCCGAAGGCCGGCACACCGACGATGGGCGGTGCATTGATTCTGTTCGCGATCGTCGTCAGCACGTTGCTGTGGGGAAATCTGACGAATCGCTTCGTATGGATCGTACTGATCGCGACGCTGGCATTCGGTGTCATTGGTTTCGTCGACGACTACAAGAAGCTCGTCATCGGCGACTCGAAAGGCGTGCGCCCGTCGGTCAAGTTCTTCTGGGAGTCGCTTGTTGGTCTCGGTAGCGCTTTTGCGCTGTTCCTGACGGCAGAAAATCCCGCGGTCGAGCGCGCGCTACTGATTCCTTATCTGCCGGACATGATGATTCCACTGAGTATCTTCGTGTACGTCCCGTTTACCTATCTCGTCATCGTGGGCTCGTCCAACGCGGTCAATCTGACCGACGGACTGGATGGCCTCGCGATCATGCCCGCCGTTCTCGTAGGCAGTGCCCTGGGAGTTTTCGCCTATGCGGCGGGCAACGTCGTCTTCTCCGGATACCTCGGTATTCCGTACGTTGCGGGATCCGGAGAGATGTTGGTTTTCTGTGCGGCCCTGGCTGGCGCCGGTCTGGGCTTCTTGTGGTTCAACACCTATCCCGCGCAGGTCTTCATGGGTGACATCGGAGCGTTGGCTCTCGGTGCCGCCTTAGGCCTCGTGGCTGTGGTGGTGAGGCAGGAACTGGTGTTATTCATTATGGGCGGTGTTTTCGTCGTCGAAACCGTCTCAGTCATAATCCAGGTTGCCTCCTTCAAGATGACAGGCCGGCGTATTTTTCGCATGGCGCCGCTGCATCATCACTTCGAGCTCAAGGGTTGGGCTGAGCCGAAAGTGATCGTGCGTTTTTGGATCATCACGGTGATCCTGGTTCTGATTGGTTTGGCGAGTCTGAAAGTCAGGTGACCAGGCAACGTTGATGGCAGGTACGGTAATACGGAGCATCGAGCGAAACGATGGGGGCGCGTTGACAATTCCGGCGCTTGAAGGCCGGACACTTGTGGCTGGACTCGGCGCGACAGGCGTCGCGACCGCGCGCTATCTCGCGGCGCGCGGCGTCGACGTGACCGTGGTAGACGATCGCGCGATACCGCCCGGCCTCGCCGAACTGCGTGCCAGCAACCCGGAGATTCCTCTGATCCTCGAAAGCGAGAATCCGGATTGTCTGGACGGCGTGGAGCAGCTCGTGATTTCGCCCGGCCTGGCACTCGACACGCCCATAGCGGCCCACGCACGCCGGCTCGGAATTCCCATCGTCGGCGACATCGAACTGTTTGCGCGCAATGTCGTTGCGCCGGTAATCGCAGTGACGGGATCGAACGGCAAGAGTACGGTCGTTACGCTGCTGGAACGGATGTTGTCGGCCACCGGCCTGGACGTCGCGGCCGGCGGCAACCTCGGGCCGCCGGCACTGGAGCTGCTCGACGAGCCAGCCGGGTTGTACATCCTCGAGGTGTCGAGCTTTCAGCTGGAGACGACCGAATCGCTCGCGCCGCGGGCCGCGGTTGTGCTCAATGTTGCGGCCGATCACCTCGACAGACACGGGACGCTCGAGGAATACGCAGCGGTGAAGTCGAAGCTGCTGCGCATGGCCACAACGGCGATTGTGAATCGCGACGATCCACTCGTCCGCGAGATGGCCGAGGGCCATCCCGACGTCATCCCCTATTCGCTGCACGAAGTGCCGGAAGGTGGTTATGGTGTCATCGAGCACGCCGACGACCGCTGGCTTGCAAACGAAAGTGGGCCGCTGATGCGAATTGGCGACATGCGGCTGGCCGGTGCGCACAACGAAGCGAATGCGCTTGCGGCGCTCGCGCTGGCAGGTGTTCTGCAGCGCGAGGTCGAGCCGCAACTGGCTGCGCTGCGAAAATTCCCGGGGTTGCCGCATCGCTGCCAGTGGATCGGTGAGCGCAACGGTGCTACGTATATTAACGACTCCAAGGCCACGAACGTTGCAGCTTCTGTTGCTGCTCTCCGTGGTCTCGATGGGCCATTCGTGCTGATCGCCGGTGGTCAGAGCAAGGCTGCCGATCTCTCGCCACTTGGCCCCGCAGCGAACGGTCGATTGATCGCAGCCGTATTGATCGGCGAGGCGGCTGAACAGCTCGAAAAGGTTTTCAATGGTCGCTGCCCGGTCCATCGCGCGGGCGGGATGCGTGCGGCAGTCGAATTGGCCGCAAAACTGGCAACACCGGGGTCGACCGTACTGTTATCGCCCGCGTGCGCGAGTTTCGACATGTTTACGGACTACGTCGAGCGGGGCGAAGCCTTCGCCGCTGCTGTCGCAGAGGTCGCCGGATGAACCAGACGCTCACGATTCGCGGTTTTACGGTCGACAGTCCGTTGCTCGCGGCCGTTATCGCGCTCATGGTGGTGGGTACGATCATGGTGAGCTCGGCGTCGATCTCACTCGCTGATCAGGAGCTCGGCGATCCGTTATTTTTCTTGCTGCGACAGCTCGGGGCGCTCGGTATCGGTTGCCTGGCCGCGATCGTTGTCGCGACGATCCCGATGAATTTCTGGTTCCGAATGAACTGGGTCCTTCTGTTGGGCGCCATCGTGCTGCTGGCGTCGGTGTTCATTCCGGGCCTCGGTCATACCGCCAACAACAGTACCCGTTGGCTCGATCTCGGACCGATCACTTTGCAGCCATCCGAGCCCGCGCGGGTATTTCTCGTGCTTTATCTTGCAAGCTATATCGTTCGGCATCAGGACGACCTCAGTGAAGGCTTCGTCGGCTTTCTGAAGCCGATGCTGGTGGTAGCGCTCGCGAGCGCGCTGCTCCTGAAGGAGCCGGATTTCGGTGCCACCTTCGTATTGACGGCTACAAGTCTCGGGATGTTGTTCATCGGCGGCGCGAGGCTGCGTGATTTCGCCGTCAGCGTTCTGGTTGCGGCGGGCCTTCTCGCTGCGCTTGCGCTCACATCGCCCTATCGACTGCAGCGGCTCAAGACCTTTCTCGATCCCTGGGCCGACCCCTATGGCAGCGGCTTTCAGCTGACCCAGTCATTGATCGCGATCGGACGCGGCGACTGGTTCGGCGTTGGTCTCGGAGACAGCGTGCAGAAGCTCTTTTATCTGCCCGAGGCCCACACCGATTTCGTATTCGCGGTGCTCGCCGAAGAGCTCGGTTTCGTCGGTGTAACGCTCGTCATTCTGTTATTCGGAATCATCGTCTATCGGGCGCTCGCCGTCGGACCCAAGGCCGCGAAACTCGGCATGCCGTTCCATGGACTCGTTAGCACGGGAATTGCGCTGGCGCTGGGGCTGCAGGCGTTCATCAATATGGGCGTGAACATGGGGCTCCTGCCGACCAAGGGTCTGACACTGCCGCTGATCAGCTATGGCCGCACCAGCGCTGTCATCACACTGATCTCCATCGGCCTGCTCGTGCGGATACAGCACGAGGTCCGGCAAGCCGCTATTCGCGTCGAGGCTCGTGAGAAGAGGAAGTCCCGAAGATGAGCGACGGGCCAATCATGATTCTCGCGGGAGGCACCGGTGGTCACGTGTTTCCCGGTCTCGCCGTCGCGAACGAGCTTCGGCAACGCTCGAAGTCCGTCGTCTGGATGGGGACCCGCGCAGGCCTCGAAGCGCGTCTCGTACCCGAGGCCGGAATCGAGGTGGAGTGGATCTCGGTCTCCGGAATCCGTGGCCGCGGTCCGTTGGCCTGGATCATGGCGCCATTCAGGATTCTCTACGCTGTAGCACAGGCGATCGCAGCGTTACGGCGCCGTCGTCCGGACGCGGTGCTCGGGCTCGGCGGCTTCGTGTCGGGGCCGGGCGGGATCGCGGCCTGGCTGACGCGCCGGCCGCTGCTGATTCACGAGCAAAACGCGGTTGCCGGAACGACCAACCGAATCCTGGCGCGCTTTGCCAAGAAGATTTTCGGCGCGTTTCCGGGTTGCTTTCCTCCCGGGGTAGCTGTCGAACTGGTCGGTAATCCCGTGCGCGAATCGATCCTGGCGTTACCGCTTCCAGCGGAACGTTTCGCTTCTCGCAACGGCACCGCATTGCGGCTACTCGTGCTCGGCGGCAGCCAGGGCGCGCGCGTACTCAACGAGCGGGTTCCCGAAGCGCTTCGGCTGCTTCCCGGCGACGCGAAGGTCGAGATCTGGCATCAGGCCGGTCGCGGTCTCGAAATGGCTCGCGAGGCTTATTCCGCTTCCGGCAGAAACATTCGCATCGATGACTTCATCGATGACATGGCCGGAGCTTATGCATGGGCGGATCTCGTGATCTGTCGTGCCGGAGCATTGACGGTCTCGGAGCTCGCGGCCGCCGGTGTCGGCGCCGTTCTGATTCCGTTCCCGTATGCGATAGATGATCATCAGTTGAAAAACGCGTCGAGCTTCGCCGCGGCTGGCGCCGGTATCGTGATCGCTGAACGGGAATTCGATGCCGAGCGCCTGGTTCGTGAGATCTCGCGCTTCCTCGACGACCACCGTTCTCTGCTGCAACTCGCCGAAAGAGCGCGTGAGCAGGCACGGCCGCGCGCGACCCAGCAACTCGCGGATGCATGCCTCGAGTTCGCAGAGGCGCGGCCATGACCGATCGAATGGGACGTATTCATCGCATCCATCTCGTCGGTATCGGTGGCGTAGGGATGGGCGGAATCGCGGAAGTCCTGCTGAATCTCGGCTACGCAGTTCAGGGCTCCGACTTGAGTCGCAATGCGGTGACCATGAGGCTCGAAGAACAGGGCGCATTGATTTTTCTCGGTCACGATGCCGACAACTTGCGCGATGCCGATGTCGTGGTCGTATCGAGTGCCGTGCCCGTTACGAACGCGGAGATTACGGAGGCAGAGCGGCGTCGCATTCCGGTCGTTCAACGCGCCGAGATGCTCGCTGAACTCATGCGTTTTCGCTATGGCATCGCGGTCGCAGGTACTCACGGCAAAACCACGACAACGAGTCTCGTCGCGAGCGTGCTCGCTGAAGACGGACTGGACCCGACGTTCGTGATCGGTGGACGTCTGGTTAGAGTCGATGCCAACGCAAAGCTCGGAACGGGGCGTTACCTCGTCGCTGAAGCGGACGAGAGTGACGCGTCCTTCCTGCACCTGCAGCCAATGATCGCTGTAGTCACCAATATCGATGCTGATCACCTGACGAGCTATGAAGGCGAGCTCGGTCGCCTGAAGCAGGGGTTCATCGAGTTTCTCCACAACCTGCCTTTCTATGGTCTCGCCGTGCTGTGTGCGGATGATGCCAATACGCGTGAGATCGCACCCGGACTTGGCCGGCGCGTTGTGACCTACGGATTCGCTGAAAATGCGGACATTCAGGCGCGCAATGCACAGACGACCGGGCTGCGCACGTCGTTCGAGGTGCATCGTGAAGATCGTGAGCCGCTGCAGCTCACGCTCAATCTTCCCGGACGGCATAACGTGCTCAATGCACTTGCCGCGGTCGCCGTCGCTGCGGAGCTTGACGTCGACGACAGTGCCATAGCCACTGCGTTCTCCGAATTCTCCGGAATCGACCGCCGCTTCCAGGTGCTCGGGACGGTGACGACGCCGCGCGGACTCGTTACGTTCGTCGATGATTACGGCCACCATCCGACGGAGATTGCGGCTACGGTTGAGGCCGCGCGCGAAACCTGGCCGGACCGTCGCCTCGTCGTGGCTTTCCAGCCGCATCGCTACACGCGAACTCATGAATTATTCGACGATTTCGCTCAGGTGCTTGCGAGAGCCGACGCGTTGCTTCTGACGGATGTGTATTCGGCAGGCGAA
This sequence comes from Rhodospirillaceae bacterium, assembly GCA_024638465.1. Taxonomy (GTDB): domain Bacteria; phylum Pseudomonadota; class Gammaproteobacteria; order Steroidobacterales; family Rariloculaceae; genus SMWC01. The sequence continues at coordinate 156,883 of JAHEKF010000001.1, forward strand.
GATCCGATTGCCGGTGCTGACGGCCGTTCATTGGCGCGCGCGGTTCGCGCCCGTGGTTCCGTCGAGCCGGTATTCGTCGAAGACCTCGACGCGCTCTCATCGACACTGGCCGAGGTTGTTCAGGCGAACGATGTTGTTCTGACGCTCGGTGCCGGTAGTATCGGCGCGATCGCGAAAACGCTGCCCGATCGTCTCGCGACAGCGGGTCCTGTCGGAGTCAAGCAGTGAGCGCCGCTATGAGTATGACGACGCCAACGCCTGAACTTCTGTTCGATGAACCGATGAGCCTGCATACATCCTGGCGTGTAGGTGGACCTGCGGATCAATTCTTCAGGCCGACGAGTGTCGGCGCATTGAGCGGCTATCTGCGCGAACTCCCCGCGGATATGGCGCTGCACTGGGTCGGGCTCGGTTCGAATCTGCTGGTTCGCGACGGCGGTATCCGCGGCGCCGTGATCTGTACGCTGAAACTTCCCGCCGCCACCGAGCGTCTCGATGACACTCGAATAGTCGTGGGCGCAGGGGTGCCATGCACCGTGTTCGCGCGGCAATGTGTACGTTGGCAACTCGGTCCGGCCGCCTTCTTCGCAGGCATTCCCGGAACGATCGGTGGTGCGCTGGCGATGAACGCAGGCGCGTTCGGCGGCGAAACCTGGCAAAGCGTGGCGACGGTTGAAACGATCGATCGCCGCGGCGAACGCCACACTCGTAGTCCGGATGAGTATGAAATTGGCTACCGATCGGTCGTCGGCCCTGCGCAGGAGTGGTTCCTCGGTGCGACCTTCGCATTCGCAAACGATCCCGATGCCGATATCGCAGATGTCAGAAAGATGCTGAAGAAGCGTGGCCACACGCAGCCGATCGGGAAACTCAGCTGTGGTTCGGTTTTTCGCAATCCACCGGGGCAGTTCGCAGCGCAGCTGATAGAGGCAGCCGGACTCAAGGGTGCCGGGCGAGGCGATGCCGTCGTTTCCGCAAAGCACGCGAATTTCATTTTGAATCAAGGCGCCGCAACTGCGGCTGACATCGAGTCTCTGATCGAAGAGGTTCGCGGGCGTGTTGCGGAACACTCGGGCATCGAGCTGCAACTGGAGGTTCGAATCATTGGTGATAATCCAGGACGGAGCGGCGAGTGAAGCGCACTAAAGTCAATCGTCGCAAGGCCGTCAAGCGGCGTCCGAAGCTGCCGACCATGCCCACGATCCGGATCGACATCCGCGCCATTCTTTTGCCACCAGCGATGCTGGCGGTGCTGGCCGGAACGTTTCTCGCGACCCAGGCCCTGCTGGACCGTCCGGTCGACAAACTTCGTCTCGAGGGGGCGTTTCAGCGGGTAACGCCGATTCAGGTCGAGGCGGCTCTCGCGCCGGCGCTGGGACGCGGGTTCCTGTCGAGTGACCTCGGGCAATTGCGTCGTCTCGTCGCATCGCTCGACTGGGTCGATGAGGTAGAGATCACCCGCGTCTGGCCGGATACGCTCGCCGTTCGCGTAACCGAGCATCAGGCCGCCGCCCGGTGGGGCGATAGCGGGCTACTGAACACGCGCGGCGAGTTGTTTACTGACGAATCTCGTTACGAGTTTCCCGAATTACCGCGGCTCGCGGGTCCGGAGGGACTCGAAAGCCGGGTCGCGAGCCGGTATCTCGAGTTACGCGGACCTCTTGCCGAGGCGAATCTGAGCCTCAAAGCGCTGACGATGGATGACCGCGGCGCATGGCGGCTCGAGCTTACGAGCGGTCAGCGGATACGTCTTGGCCGGCGCGAACTCGACGTGCGCCTCGAGCGCTTCTTCGGCGTTGTGATACCGGCTTTGAGTGCATCGATACAGCAGATCGAATACGTGGACATGCGATATACGAACGGATTCTCCGTGGGCTGGGCCAACGCGGATCCGATTCAGGTCGTCAGCTTTCGAAAGGCGGTCGAAGGTGGCTAAGCGCAGCGACCGCAAGCTCATCGTTGGCCTCGATATCGGCACGTCGAAAGTCGTGACCGTCGTCGGAGAGATGGCCGCGGAGAACACGCTCGAAGTGATCGGCATCGGCTCGAACCCTTCCCGAGGGTTGAAGCGCGGTGTTGTCGTCAATATCGAGTCGACGGTTCAGTCGATTCAGCGTGCCATCGAGGAAGCCGAGCTCATGGCCGGTTGTGAGATCAACACCGTCTACGCGGGGATCGCGGGCAGTCATGTGCGTAGCCTGAACTCGCATGGCATCGTTGCCATCCGCGACAAGGAAGTCAGTCGTAGCGATGTCGACCGCGTGATCGACGCAGCACGCGCCGTTGCGATACCCGCCGATCAGAAGATCCTGCACGTGCTTCCGCAGGAATTTCTCATCGATTCCCAGGAAGGTATCCGCGAACCGATCGGCATGTCCGGCATCAGGCTCGAGGCCAAAGTCCACCTCGTTACCGGTGCCGTGAGCGCGGCGCAAAATATCGTCAAGTGCGTTCAGCGCTGCGGCCTCGAGGTCGAGGACATCGTGCTCGAGCAGCTGGCGTCCAGTTATTCGGTCCTCACCGACGATGAAAAAGAACTCGGAATCTGCCTCGTCGACATGGGTGGCGGGACAACCGATATCGCGGTATTTCGCGGCGGCGCAATCCAGCACACGGCCGTGATCCCGATTGCCGGCGATCAGGTGACGAATGACATCGCGGTGTCGCTTCGCACACCGACGCAATACGCCGAAGAGATAAAGATTAAATACGCCTGCGCGCTGTCGCAGCTCGCGAACCCCGACGAAACGATCGAAGTGCCGAGCGTCGGTGACCGGCCGCCGCGAAGACTCGCAAGGCAAACATTGGCCGAGGTCGTAGAGCCGCGCTACGAGGAGTTGTTCTCACTCGTTCGCGACGAGCTCAGGCGTTCGGGATTCGAGGAGCTCATCGCCGCCGGCATCGTGCTGACAGGCGGCAGCGCGAAGATGGAAGGCGCGGTTGAGCTGGCTGAAGAGATTTTTCACGTACCGGTGCGTCTCGGTATTCCCCAGTACGTGGAAGGGTTGGTCGACGTTGTCCGTAATCCGATACACGCAACGGCCGTGGGCCTGCTTCTCTATGGAAAGGAAGCGGTCGATGTGCAAGCGGATGCAGCGGCTTCGAGTACCGGAGTTTCTGGAGTTTTTGATCGAATGAAAGCTTGGTTTCAGGGAAATTTCTGAGCGTTTAATTTTAAGGAGTCTAAGAGATGTTCGAGTTAATGGATGGACACGCCGAAACCGCGGTAATTAAAGTGATGGGTATCGGTGGCGGCGGCGGAAATGCTGTCGGGCACATGCTGACATCCGGTATAGAGGGAGTGGACTTTATCTGCGCCAATACGGATGCGCAGGCTCTAAAGGGCGCTCGGGTACGGACCGGAATTCAGATTGGCTGCAATATCACTAAAGGTCTCGGCGCTGGCGCGAACCCGGAGGTCGGTCGGCAGGCCGCCATGGAGGATCGCGACCGCATAGCCGAAGTCGTATCGGGCGCGGACATGCTGTTCATCACGGCTGGACTCGGTGGCGGTACGGGTACCGGGGCGGCCCCGGTCGTTGCGCAGCTCGCGAAGGAACTCGGCATACTGACCGTCGCCGTGGTAACGAAACCGTTCTCGATGGAAGGCGGCAAGCGCATGCAGATCGCCGACCAGGGTATCGCCGAGCTCGGCCGCTATGTCGATTCACTGATCACGATCCCCAATGAGAAACTGCTGACGGTTCTCGGTCCCGACACAACATTACTCGACGCATTCCGTGCCGCCAATGAGGTTCTTCAGGGCGCCGTTCAGGGTATTGCCGAACTCATCACGCGACCGGGCCTCATTAATGTCGACTTCGCCGATGTCCGCACCGTGATGGCGGAAATGGGCATGGCGATGATGGGCTCCGGCATGGCGAGCGGCGAAGGGCGCGCACGGGAGGCTGCGGAAGCTGCTATCTCGAGCCCGTTGCTGGAAGACATCAATCTTGCAGGAGCCAACGGCGTTCTCGTCAACGTCACCGCGGGAACCGATCTGGCAATCGGAGAATTCCAGGAGGTCGGCGAGACCGTCAAGCAATTTGCATCGGATGAGGCGACGGTCGTCGTGGGCACGGTCATCGATCCCGATATGGTTCAGGAGATCCGTGTGACCGTCGTCGCGACCGGTCTCGGCCAGGGTCTCGGTGCGGTGGAGTCGCCCGTTAAAGTCGTGCGGCGGAACTCCAGCGGCGAGCCGAACTATAGCGAGCTCGACAAGCCCGCGATTCAGAGGAAGAAAGCAGTCGGTGACGGCATCGCTGCAGCGCCGGACGACCTCGAGGATATGCTGGACATCCCGGCATTCTTGCGGCGGCAGGCGGATTAGCGCAGTTAGCGAAATCAGGTCAAGCTTTTTCACGCGAATCCGCGCCGGGCGGTTTGTTGCCGGCGGCTGGGGCGCGTGCTAGGGTTTTTCGGGTTTCAGGGGGGCGATTCACGGGTCTCGAGGTCGACCGGCTCTCTCGGTCGGGCTCGCGTTCCAGCGATCAAAGGCTCGAAGATTTGAAGCAGCGTACTCTGAAGGAATCGATCAGGGCGACCGGTATCGGCCTGCATGGCGGCGAGAAAGTCTATATGACGCTCCGGCCGGCGCCCGCCAATTCCGGTATCACCTTCCGTCGTGTGGATCTGGAGTCGCCTGTCGACATTCCGGCGACGGCGCTCAATGTCACTCAGACGACACTGGGCACGACGCTCGAATACCAGGACGCCAAGGTCTCGACCGTCGAGCATCTTCTGTCCGCCATGGCGGCGCTCGGAATCGACAACGCTTTCGTCGACCTGACCGCAGCCGAAGTTCCGATAATGGACGGCAGTGCCGCGCCATTCATTTTTCTGCTGCAGTCGGCCGGCGTCGAAGAGCAATCCGCCCCGAAGCGCTTCATCCGAATTCGCAAGCCCGTGGAGGTCAGGGAGGGCGACAAATGGGCCCGCCTGACGCCCTACGATGGTTTTCGTGTCCACTTCGAAATCGATTTCGACCATCCGGTACTGCGCAAGCACCGTCAGACTGCGACGCTGGAGTTCTCGACGACCGCGTTCCTCAAGGAGATCAGCCGCGCCCGAACCTTCGGCTTCCTGCGCGATCTGGAGACGTTACGGGATCGCGATCTGACGCTCGGTGGCGGACTCGACAACGCCATCGTCATGGACGAGTTTCGGGTGTTGAATGAAGACGGCCTGCGCTTCAGAGACGAGTTCGTTCGTCACAAGATTCTCGATGCGGTCGGCGATCTTTATCTCATGGGGGCATGTCTGATCGGCGAGTTCACCGGGTTCAAGTCCGGGCATCAGCTCAACAACAACCTGCTTCGCGCGTTGATCGACCAACCCGAGTGTTACGAAGAAGTCGTTTTCGATGATCCGCTTCACTCGCCCGTCGCTTATCAGCTCGTGCCGGGATTGCCCGACTGATCCCCGGGCGGCAGCACCCTGACAACCAGTTTTTCCGCTCCGAGTTCGTCGGCGCGATACCGGACACGCGCTGCCCAGACGGATGAGTCCATGAGCAGCGTGAGTTTGCCGCCGTCGTCGACGCCGGCGGAAACAAGATGTGCCGCTTCTTCCTCAGGCAGCAGTGAGCGGATTCGCGCGGTGAGGTTCTCTCGCTGCCGCGCCTCGTCGGCCAGAGACCGAAGCTCGCCGCGGGAAAGAAGGTCCGCGATGGAGTGTGGGCCGACGCGGTTCACAGATCTGAGACGGGCGTCAACATTTTCCATCCAAATGCTTGAATATTCGGGATTTTCTGGGCATTCTTAAGGTATTCGAAAAAGGCAAACCGCCTCAAAGGGCGGGACGCAAAGCTACCGGTCTACGGGTGCATTGGCTCCTACGACAGCGGGGTTACCGAGTGACAGTTTACAGAACAGGCTATAATGCCGCTGCCGCCTCTGAGCGAAGCTCGGGCTGCGTTAACAACAATGCCGATCTATCTAGGGGACAGGGCGGTATCCCATGGAGTTAATTCTTCTTTCGAAGGGACGTGGCCACTTGGCACACGTCAGGCTGACATCCAGGTCGGTGTTATTGGGCCTGGTTGGCGTCGCGCTTGTCGCCTGTTCTTGCGCGTTCTTTGCCGGTTATGTTGCATCGACGCATTTCGGCACCGTTAGTCCATCGAATCAGGTTGCGGCCTGGCGCGCCGACCTTGCGGAGCAGGAAGCGGTCCTCGAGGAAACTCGCGAATCGGCTCAGCACAATCTCGACGCGCTTGCGCTAAGACTTGGCCAGATGAACGCACATGTCGTTCGACTCGACGCACTGGGTGAGCGTCTCACGCAGATGGCCGGACTGGAAGACGGTGAATTCGATTTCGCCGCGACGCCCTCGCTCGGTGGCCCTGAAGAGATCATCTACGCCGCCGACACGGACCAGGTGTCGAGTCTTATCTCCGCGCTCGATGGCCTCGGCCAGCGATTGGAAGACCGCCAGCAGCAGCTCGGCGTACTCGAGGATTTTCTGCTCAATCGAAAACTTCAGGATGAAGTGCTTCCGGAAGGGCGCCCGGTCGACGCGGGATACGTCTCTTCCACATTCGGTAGCCGTACCGATCCATTCACGGGACGGACCGCGTTTCATAAAGGTATCGATTTTGCCGGCCGCGCCGGAACAGATGTAATGGCGGTGGCGTCGGGTGTCGTCATCTGGTCCGGAGATCGGTACGGTTACGGTGAAATGGTCGAGATCAACCACGGAAACGGCTACGTCACGCGCTACGCGCACAACTCCGAGAATCTGGTCGTCGTCGGCGACACCGTCAAGCGCGGCGAAGTTATCGCATCGATGGGCGATACGGGACGCGCGACGGGGCCGAATCTGCATTTCGAGGTCCTGCGGAACGGCCGGGTGGTCGATCCTCTGACCTATATCAACTAAGCTGCCTCCTCACGGAGAATCTGCAACAAACTGCAGCTTCTACCGGTCCCAATAAACTGTATCTGGCCGTAGAATACGGCGCGTTGGCTTTTGGCTTAAGGATCAGGCTTGCTCAAGTTCTTCTCTGACTTCTTTACGGATCTCCTCGGCAGCCGCAACAAGCGGGTGCTGAAGGGGTACCTGAAGACTGTCGCCGCGATCAACGCGCTGGAACCCGGGCTGCAGGCGCTCAGTGACGAGGAGCTGAGCGCCAGAACTCCGGAATTACGCGAGCGAATTGCGAACGGCGCGTCGCTCGACGATGTACTGCCGGAAGCGTTTGCGCTGGTGCGTGAAGCGTCCTGCCGCACGCTCGGGCTTCGCCACTTCGATGTGCAGCTGATCGGCGGAATTACGCTGCATCAGGGCAAGATCGCGGAAATGCGGACCGGCGAAGGCAAGACGCTCGTTGCGACTCTGCCCGCCTACCTCAACGCCCTCGGCGGGGATAGCGTGCACATCATTACCGTCAACGACTATCTCGCAGAGCGGGATGCGAACTGGATGGGGCCGATCTACCGTTTTCTCGGTCTGACGGTCGGTGTCGTAAAGGCGGGTCAGGACCCGGCTGCGAAGCGCGAAGCGTACAAGGGCAATATCACCTACGGAACCAACAATGAATTTGGTTTCGACTATCTTCGCGACAATCTTGCATTTCGTCTGGAAGACCGCGCGCAGCGCAAGCTGTCGTTTGCGATCGTCGACGAAGTCGATTCAATCCTCATCGACGAAGCGCGAACGCCGCTCATCATCTCCGGGCGTTCGGAAGAGAGCACGGATCTTTACCTCAAGATCAACAAACTCATCCCTTCGCTAAAGCTGCACAGTCCGCCCGAAGGTGCTGCCAACGAAGACATCGAGGCCGCAGAAGTCAGCCTCAAAGGTAAATCTGGCGAGGATCTCGGCGCCATGTCGATCGGCGCGGCCCGCGCCCTGGCCGCGGAGAACCAGTGTCATTTGATAGAGATCGATGCAGCGGCCAAGCTCCCGGTGTGCCAGCTTTTCGTCCCCGGCGACTACACGATCGACGAAAAGGCCAAGCAGGCGCATCTGACCGAAGAGGGCCACGATCACGTTGAGCGCCTGCTCGAAAGGGCGGGCGTGCTCGCGCCCGGCGAAAGTCTCTACGACGCCGGCAACATCCGGCTCATGCATCATCTGACCGCAGCGTTGCGCGCGCACGGTATCTTCAGGCGCGAGGTCGACTATATCGTCAAGGACGGCGAAGTCGTCATCGTCGACGAGTTCACGGGGCGAACCATGGCCGGCCGGCGCTGGTCCGATGGGCTGCATCAGGCGATAGAGGCGAAGGAAGGCGTTCGCGTCAAGGAAGAAAATCAGACGATCGCTTCCATCACGTTCCAGAATTACTTTCGCCTCTATTCGACATTGTCGGGCATGACCGGCACGGCCGATACGGAAGCTTACGAGTTTCAGCAGATCTACGGACTCGAAGTGGTTGTCATTCCGACGCATGTGCCGATGATTCGCGATGACGCGCCCGATCTCGTCTATCTGACGCAGAAAGACAAGTTCGAGGCGATCATCGAGGACATTCAGGATTGTCAGGAACGCGGTCAGCCGGCGCTGGTTGGAACGACATCGATCGAGACGTCGGAGTTTCTCTCCGGGCTACTGAAGCAGAAGAACATCCCGCACCAGGTGCTGAACGCGAAGTATCATGCGCAGGAAGCGCAGATTATCGTCGAAGCTGGACGTCCCGGTAACGTTACGATCGCAACGAACATGGCCGGCCGCGGCACGGATATCGTGCTAGGGGGTAATCTCGAAGCCGAGCTTGCCGCACTCGACAGCGACGAGGGCCCGGAAGCCGACGCGTTGCGCGAAGACTGGAAAAAGCGGCACAAGCAGGTCATCGATGCCGGCGGCCTGCATATTATCGGCACTGAAAGGCACGAATCTCGCCGCATCGACAACCAGCTTCGCGGTCGCTCAGGCCGCCAGGGCGACGTCGGCTCCAGCCGCTTCTACCTGTCGATGGAAGACAATCTCATGAGGATTTTCGGCGATCCCGAGCGCACCAAGCGCTTGTTGTCACGCGCGGGCATGCAGGAGGGCGAAGCCATCGAGAGTCGCATGCTGTCGAAGCAGATCGAACGTGCGCAACGAAAAGTCGAAGCGCATAACTTCGACATTCGCAAGCAGCTGCTTGAATACGATGACGTTGCGAACGATCAGCGCAAAGTAGTCTATCAGCAACGCTCCGAACTCATGGAAGCCGATGACATTTCCGATGCGATCGTTGCGATCCGTGAAGAAGTCGTCAACCTGGTCATTGACGACTACGTTCCGCCCGAAAGCGTGGAGGAGATGTGGGATGTGGCGGGACTGGCGCAGGCAATCGAGCGCGAGTTCGGATCGGAAGTAGACGTCGAAACGCTGCTCGAAGGCGATCATTCGATCGATGAGGCGAAGTTGCGCGATGCGGTCGTCGAGAAAATCAGGGATGACTACCAAGCCAAGGTCGAATCGGTCGGCCCGCAGGTCGTATGCGAGCTCGAGAAAGGTGTGATGTTGCGGCAACTCGACATGCACTGGAAGGAACACATCGGTGCACTCGATCATCTGCGTCAGGGCATTCATTTGCGCGGTTACGCACAGAAGAATCCCAAGCAGGAGTACAAGCGCGAGGCATTCGACATGTTCGGCGACATGCTCGATCGAGTAAAACACGACACGATCGCGATTCTCTCGAAGATTCAGATTCGCCGACCGGAAGATGTCGCCGCCGTCGAACCGAAGCGCAGCGATACGAGTTCGATGAGCTTCCAGCATGCCGCAGCGCCATCGCTCGCCGCCGCGCCGAGGTCACCGCCGCAGCCGGGTCAGCCGGGTCAGGCGCAGCCCGGGCAGCCGCCGAGACGACTCGGCGTCGGACAGCGGCCCGCGCCCGCCGAGCCGGCAGCTCCCTATGTGCGCGAGCAACCCAAAGTCGGCCGCAACCAGCCCTGCCCCTGCGGCTCCGGAAAAAAATACAAGCAGTGCCACGGCCGCCTGAGCTAGGCTGACTGGTCGTGCGAGGCCGTTAGCCGGACACTCCGGGCCCGACCTGTAACGGATACATCGTCCGTGACAGGCCGCGGTTCGAGCTGGCCTCGAGACGCCGCTCTCCGGGCCCGACCATCAACCACCCGCCGTTGAATTCGACCGGCCGCTGGCGACTACCATGAGCGTGCTTTGCGAGTTTCGTCCACGACCGTTAGAGTCGCTGCGCATGATCGAGATCGAAGTCATGGTCGGAATAATTCGCGACGCGCGCGGCCGCGTGCTCGTCAATC